>CAZTQK010000638.1:0-1500 GCA_964615635.1 uncultured Planctomycetales bacterium | reverse complement strand
AGCAGCACCTGGTCGCCGTCGTCTCCCTGCCGGCGGGCGTGTTCAACCCCTACTCGGGCGTCAAGACCTCGATTCTCATCTTGGACAAGGCGCTGGCAAAGCAGACCGGCAGCATCGCCTTCTTCAAGGTCGAGCACGACGGCTTCGGCCTGGGCGCGCAGCGGCGGCCCATCGACAAGGACGACCTGCCGCAGGCCCGGGCCGAGATCGCCGAGTACCTGCGCCGCCTGCGGGCGCGGGAGTCGCTGGAGGACTTCCAGCCGGCGCTCGGGCTGGTTGTGCCAAAGGAGAAGATCGCGGCGAATGGTGACTACAATTTGAGTGGCGAGAGGTATCGGGAGAACGGTGTGGCGCTGACCAAGTTCCCTTTCCGAGCGATCAATGATGTCGCACTCGACCTGCGTGCAGGCTTTGCCAGTGGTCAGTCGTCTGTGGACACGGTTGGCGTGCCTCACGTCCGCCCAATGAACATCAATGAAGACGGCCAGTTCGTTTCTGAAGGCATGAAGTTCATTTCGGAAAAGGACTATGAAGGGCGCGAGGACTATAGCCTTGAGGTTGGGGACGTTCTTTTCAACAACACGAACAGCGCGGAACTGGTTGGGAAGACGTGTCTGATCGAAGCGCCACTGCGTGGCGGATTTTCGAATCACATGACCCGCATTCGCGCAAATCCAGACTTGTGTGTTCCTCGTTTCCTTGCGCTCATCCTTCACAGTGCTTGGCGCAAAGGGTTGTTCGGGGAGCGCGCAACGCGCTGGGTGGGTCAAGCCGGTATCAACGCGAAATCTCTGGGTGAGTTCCAAATCCCTCTTCCGCCGCTGGAGGTGCAGCAGGAGATCGTGGCGGAGATCGAGGGCTACCAGAAGGTCATTGACGGCGCCCGCGCGGTCGTTGACAATTACCGGCCGCACATCCCCATCCATCCTGACTGGCCGATAGTGGAGTTGGGAGAACTCTGCAAGCCGGAATATGGCTTCACTGAAAAGGCAGCAGACAGCGGAGACGCTCGCTTCATTCGCATTACTGATATTGCCGAAGATGGAACCCTTCGGAGGGAAGATCCGAAGTACGTTGCGTTGACTGACGAGGCCAAAGTCTCCCTGCTAACAAAAGGCGATATTCTTGTCGCGCGAACTGGCGGCACCTATGGTAAAACCATGCTATTTGATGAAGACTACCTTGCGGTTTTTGCCTCTTACCTGATTCGGCTCCGCTTCCCGAAGGATCGTGTTGACCCCCGCTACTATTGGGTGTTTGCGCAGAGCGATGCCTACTGGAACCAAGCAAAAGCACTGATGACTGGCGGAGGGCAGCCACAATTCAATGGCAACGCGCTCAAGCAGGTCAAGTTTCCCCTCCCACCCCTTGCCACCCAGCGCGCCATCGTCGCCGAGATCGAGGCCGAGCAGGCGCTGGTCAACGCCAACCGCGAGCTGATCGCCCGCATGGAGAAGAAGATCCAGGCCACGCTGGCCCGCGTTTGGGGCGAGGAGGAGC
>CAZTQK010000637.1:0-1545 GCA_964615635.1 uncultured Planctomycetales bacterium | reverse complement strand
TGCCCTCTCCTGCACCTTGGTTATTACTTTGGTCCAGGTCGGGGCAGCGCCGGCTGCGGAAACGGATGAACGCACGCCGGCCGTCGCCGAGCCTTCACCAACTGGTAGAACCAACCTACCTGATGAAAGCAGGCCGGCACCGCTCGCTTTGGGAGCAAACCTCTCGGAGGAGAGTACAGTCTCAACGTCAAAGGCTGCTCACCGGCCCGCAAGCCGGGATCCGGCAGTTGGCGAGGCGATGCGGACGCGTGTGAACTCATGGTTGGCGTCTGCTGCTTCCGCGGTGCGGCAAAGTGCGATGACACAGTCGGACAAGCCCGCCGAGCGTGAGACGCCGGAGCAGCCGTCTTCAGAGCCGGCATCGGGTCTCCTGTCGTCCCGACCTGCCGACAATACCAGGGCAACAACCGTGCCCGACGAAAGCGTCGTCACGCCGCCTGACCACAACGAGAGAGCCCGGGCTGTCAGCAGCCTCAAGCGCATAGAGCTGCAGGGAACAGTCTATGACAACGACGGCAGGCCCGCCGCGGATGCCGAAGTCTGGGCATACCCCTGCGCCGACAACTTCTGGCAGATGATCGAGAGCACGGCTGACGCGGATGGCCGGTTCAGCCTCAGCCTCACGCCTGGCGAGTGGAGCGTGCTGGCAAGAAAAGACAACCGCATGGGCGGGGCAAATAATGTCTGGGGATCGGTGGGTATCGTGGCATCCAACCCGCCTGAGCCCTGCATCATCCGGCTCACGCCCGGCGGTACCCTGCGCGGGCAATTGCTCGACAGAGAGAGCGGCAAGCCGGTCCGCTACGGGCGCATCTGGATCGATGACTGCGGGTTGGTCCAGGCCGATGAAAAGGGCCACTACGTGGTCCGCGGCTTGAGCCTTGACACTCACCACATGGTCGTGATCTGTCCAGGGTACCTCCGGAGCTATGTGCTTCTCGACACGTCGCTTCAGCGTGAGGCTGAACTGGATCTTCGTCTGACTCGCGCCGGCAGAATCACCGGCAAGGTCGTGGACGCCCACGGCAGGCCGATTCCCAATGCACGCTGCGGCTACAACGTGTCAGGGAACACCACGGCAATCGTGGCCTTGTTCGAAGGGTGTGACGAGAAGGGCGAGTTCGTTTGGGATGGGGCTTCCTATGATCGGCCGACGACACTGGAGGCGGAGGCCGCCGGGTACGCATCCGAGCAGAAGGAGGTCACGGTGACCGAGGGGGCCGGTGCTCCCTATGTCTTGTTCCAACTCAAGAGAGAGGTCCCCGAGAGCGCGCGCGAGCCAAAGCGGACCATCACCGGCGTCGTGCGGACCTCCGATGGCAAGACAGTGAGGGGAGCGAAGGTCCGCTTCTATCACCATTTCATGCAGAGGCGGCGTTTGGAGACCACCGCTGACCTGGCCGGCCGCTTCACCCTGCGGCAGGTCCCGGATCAGATCGGCTACCTGGTGGCGACGGCCGGGAGCCATTCGCCCACCTTCGCATCCGTGGGTCGGCCGGGCAACCTGGATGGCGATCTGGTCCTGGATTCCGGCCGCACGGTCAG
>CAZTQK010000636.1:0-1591 GCA_964615635.1 uncultured Planctomycetales bacterium | reverse complement strand
TCATGGAGAAGGCCAAGGCCTTCGCACGCCGCGTCGCCACGATCTCGTAGAGGTTGTCGTCCAGCTCCTCCTTCGTCACCGCATAGCCCAGGGCATAGGCAATGTGCGTGTAACGAGAGATGCCGCCCTGCACTTCCGAATCCATCTCGATGCTGCGACCCTCCGTTTTGATCGGAGCGAGTCCAAAGCCAGTGATCTGGACTTCTTCCTCGTAAGCCATGCTCGAGTCGAGTTCGTCGTACAGATCGCTGTACTCCTTCTGGTGCTCGTCGTAAATCTGCCCATAGGTGGCGTGAACGCCGGGCCAGAGCAGTTTCGGATGATTGCCAGTACTGATGATTCCAGGCATGATGGTCTCCTCGCTTTACACGCCCGTGGTGCCGGAGCGATAGCTGTGGTTGTTGATACGGACCACCCAGCGACCGTAGGTACCGATGGCGTTGTCAGGGGTTTGCAGAAACTGCATCAGCTGCAGCTGCCGAGTGCTGCCGGTGTTTGCCGTCGACGAGTCGATCATCCACCCCGACAGATACCCGCTGTTGGTACCAGCCACCAGGTCGATGTTGTTGCCCACATCCGTCGCAGCCAGGTTGTTGCCAACGCTGTCTTCTTGCGCCACGAACAGGATATTGGGATCATCAGCAACCAGGACGTAGTAGTTCTGCGCCTTGGTAACGGGGACCACAGTCGTGTTGAGGTTGGTCGGGTTGGCTCCAGGTCCGCCATAGACAATGCCGCCTGCGCCAACAATCACGCCGGTGATAGCATTGCCAGCACCAGCCGTAGCCAGAGTGACGGTGGGAATGCCTTTGGCATCGGCCGAACCCGCCAGAACAACCGGGTCGCCGATAGCGTAGGCGTGGGTGGCATCAGAACTCGGGATGCAGTACATCCGAGCTTGACCATTCCACTGAGAGCCGTTCAGGTACCCAAAGGGGGACAGCCCGAACGGAGCATTTCGATTGGCCATTTAAGACCTCCGTTTTGGTGTGAACATGTTTGCCTGGCGTCCCGACTTGGGCACATACCTGTTGGAGGTATCGTGCGGGTTAGCCTCCAGGTCGCCAGATCCACGCAGCGTTGCTGCGATCCGTTCGTTCTTGGCTTCCAGGGCCTTCTGGTCCTGTTCCCACCATTCCTGCCGAATCTTCATAAGGTAAAGACGCTCGACGGCTCCATTTTCAGGATCGGCGTCACCGGCCACTACAGACACGCGAGAGCCCAGATCCGTGCTTCCAGACCGGCTGGCGTCATCTGCAAGGCTTGATCGTTGTACAGCAACCTCGTCGTTCTCAACAAACTCGTAACCTGCTTGCAGGGCGCGGGCCGTTCGTGCTCCACGGAACCAGTGCAGGTGATAGCCAGGCATATCCGGAACTGCCAGTTTTTGCTCAGGCAGCGACATAGGAATACGCGTAGCTTCGGTTACACGAGTCTCCCGCGTGTTAGCGGGGTTTTGATTGACTACGGAAGTCATAGCTTAGTTCTCCTGAGCAAAGTATTGAGTGGCGTAGTGAGCCCGCCAGGCGGCCTGATCCTTGAAGGCTCGATTGGGACCAACCATGCGAGCTTCCTGACGATCGCACACAGC
>CAZTQK010000635.1:0-1611 GCA_964615635.1 uncultured Planctomycetales bacterium | reverse complement strand
ACCACGTGGCGTTCTGGCGCGGCGTGATGGTCGAAGCGAACTGATCGATCACGGCGGCACGCACGTCGACTGACGTCACGGCCATCACCCAATCGGGCAGGTTTTGCTACCCCGTGGTCGACAAGCATGAACCCTATGGGCACACTTGGCACGACGCCGTCCTAGAGAGGTGCCGCAATGCGTGCCTGGAGTCGATACCTGCTGACCGCCCTCACCTCTGTCGGTCTGTTGGCTGGGGTCGGGCTCACGGCGACTCCGGCGCAGGCCACGGTCTCCGACCCCAATGCCACGGTGGCAGGCGCGAACACGAAATGGTTCAGTGGCAGCCTGCTGACAATGTGGGGGCTCAACTGCTCCACCGCGATCCTGGGAAGTTCCTACAACGAGATCATGATCCAGGGGTACGCCACCTATGGAGGCGCTCCCTCCGGTGGCGCGCCGAAGGTCAACGAGACGTACTACGCGGTCATCAACCTCAGCGAGCCAGGCTTCCCGTGCGGCACGGGCATCTCGATACCGGACCTTCGTCTGCGCCTGCCGGCAAACACGCAGTTGGCGATCGACGCTCAGCACCCGATCCGTTGCTTCGTGACGCCGCGCTTCCAATCCGTCTACGACGAAACCACTAACGCCGGCAACTGGCGGATCGATGCCATTAAGGACAACAACGGCAACCCGCTCACAGGCCCCTGGTGCCGGCAGAACCCCATCCAGATCGATCAATTCACCTACTCGATCGGGACCCCGGCCATGGCCAACGGCACGATGCACAAGGTCTTCGTGCCGATCCGTTCTACCAACACGATCTCGAACCAGGCGCTGCAGTGGGAGGTGCGCGATCCCGTCACCTACGAGGGCATGCAACTGTCCGAGGCGCGGGTCTGGGTATTCCCGACCAACCTGAACCAGGCATCACCGAACTTCTTCTTCCCGGACAGGGCCGCGGTCGCCTACTGGGACGCCAAGGCGGCCGCAGGACAGCAGAGCAAGGTGGAGTTCTTCATGAACCTCTACACCGGCGGGCAGGCCGGCAAGCTCTGCTATCAGATCCGGTTCAAGAACGACCAATCCCTGGCTGCCGACTGCACCGACGACCCCAGCCTCGACGGCACCGTGCAAGCCGGAGAGGGCGTCGTGCAATTGCTCATGCCGTCCAACAGCCCCGTGCGTGGCCCGAACGGTGGTTACGCGCCCTTCTACTTCAACCAGCCCTTCTGGGACACGGAATTCCAGATCCAGTGGACGTTCAAGAACAACAGTAATCAGCTGATCACGGCCAGCCCGTGGATCGACTTCCGTACTCTGGCAGGGCCCGACGGCGATGGCGACGGCGTCATCGACAGCCAGGACAAGTGCGCCACGACGCCAGGGACAAAGGCTGATGGCGGATGCCCGCCGAGCCTGCCCGCTGACACCGATGGCGACGGCGCGGTCGGCGTGCAGGACAAGTGTCCTAACCTGCCCGGAAACGGATCGCTGGACGGGTGCCCGGCCAGCCCAGCGCCGCCCGCTCCAGCCCCGGTGATCACCACAATGAAGACCGTCAAGGTTCCGGGCAAGCTCGTCGGCGCGAAGAAGCTGAAGTCGCTGACCCCCAAGGTCTGCAAGATC
>CAZTQK010000634.1:0-1656 GCA_964615635.1 uncultured Planctomycetales bacterium | reverse complement strand
CCCTGAAGGGGCGCAGGTCTGTAGCCAGGGGCGCAAGCCCTCGTTGTTCTACACATCTTTCGGGGAGGGCATGGTAAAGTAGGTGGTCTTGGTGGGGTCAGGATGACCGAGTGAACGGATTGCGGGCGGTCAAACGAGTCAAGGAGGACTCTGATGATGGCTCCATGGGTTGTGGACGAAATGAAGGCGGCGGACCTGAAGGACAAACGTTTGGACAATCGCTTGCGGGAGGTTCTCTCGCAATTGGGAGCTCACCCCACGGCCAGCATTCCCGCAGCCTGCGGCGGGCATGCGGAAATGACCGCCGCCTACCGTCTGTTTGATAACGAGAAGGCCACGTTCGAGTCCATTCTGCGGCCGCACAGTCAGGTCACGCGGGAACGTATGGCTCAGCAGTTGGTGGTGGTGCTTGCCCAGGACACGACAGAGGTAGACGTGACGCGACCGGGACAAGAGGTTGCTGGGGCCGGACCTTTGGATGGGGGTGCCCGGTGGGGAGCGATGTTGCACCTGTTGCACGCTTTTACGCCGAACGGCACGCCGCTGGGGACACTGGATGCTCGGTCTTGGGTGCGCGACGAGGGGAGCGGGAGTGCTTCCTTGTCGCGTGCTGAACGTGCGGCCACTCCGATCGAGGAGAAGGAAAGCGTTCGGTGGGTTGAGACCCTGCGACGCGCCCGCGAGGAGGCACAGCATTGCCCCTCCACCCAAGTGGTTTGCGTGGCCGACAGCGAAGCCGACATTTACGAATTGCTGGTCGAGGGCACGACCGAACCGCGCCGAGTAGACTGGATCGTACGGGCTTGCCAAAACCGTGCTTTACTTTGTGAGAAAGGCCAGGAAATCGCGGAAAAACACTTGCGCGAGCATGTTTTGTCTCAGCCGGTGTTGTTCACCCAGACGATCCAGGTCCGCGGGCGAAAGGCCAAAACCCAATGCGAGACTCGGGGACGACGGCAGCCGCGCGAATCACGCGAGACGGAAGTGGAAGTCCGCGCGGCCGGAGTGACCCTGCGGCCACCTCGGCGTTCCGATCGCAAGCTGCCCGAGATCACGGTCAATGTGGTTCTCGTGAGCGAAGCAGCTCCACCCGAGGGAGATGTGGCGGTGGAGTGGCTGTTGCTGACCAGCCTTCCGATTGACAACCACGGGCCGGTTCGGCAAGTGATTCAATATTATTGTGTGCGGTGGATGATCGAGGTGTTCTTCCGAGTGCTGAAATCAGGCTGCCGGGTGGAGGAGAGGCGGTTTGAGCAGATCGACCGTTTGCTCTCGTGCCTGGCCGTCTACCTCATCGTGGCGTGGCGAACGCTGTATGTGTGCCGGCTGGGTCGAGCCTGCCCGGACATCGACGCCGAAGCGGTGTTCGAGCCAGCAGAGTGGAAGTCGGTCTGGGCCGTCGTCAAACGGACCGATCCGCCCTCTTCGCCACCCCCGCTAAGCGAGATGGTTCGGCTGGTGGCACAACTCGGCGGTTACGTGAATCGAAAGCGCAGCGATCCGCCTGGCCCTCAGACGGTCTGGATCGGACTGCAACGGATGCAGGACTTTGCCGCGTGCTGGAATCTCTTCGGCCCCGGCGCCCGGGAAAAGTCAAAACTTGTGTAGAACAACGAGGGCTTGCGCCCCTGGCTACAGACCTGCGCCCCTTCAGGG
>CAZTQK010000633.1:0-1711 GCA_964615635.1 uncultured Planctomycetales bacterium | reverse complement strand
CCCGGCGGCGGAAAGTTTACCACACCCCCCACCCGGCGCGAGCGGGACTCCCATAGTTACCTCGCACGCCGGGACTACCCCTCCAGTACAGTCACACTTAACAGAGAAAGGAGTTTGATTATGGCAGCGGCGATACGACTTGCATTAGCGAAGAAGAAGCGGGCGGCGACTCCGGCGAAGACCGCCACGGCAACGACCCGCACAACGGCCCGGACGGCCACGCCGATCAGTCCGAACTACGGCGGAACCTCTGCGTCGGCGGTTGAAAGAGCACTGCGGGCAACAAGTTACTGCGTACTACGTTGTACTGAGCCACGGAATCGCGGGCGGCGGCGCTGCGGACGGCTTGCAGGAATCGGCGAGTTTTCCTAAGTGTAGATGTAGCGGGAGCGGCCGACGGGCCGCGCTTGGCTGGCCGGTGACTGCGGGAAAGCTTATCGCCCACGGTTGCCGACCGGCCACCCGCAACGAAAGGATAAGCAATGCCAGAAAACCCATTCAACGAACTGCTCCGAGAATTCCAGCAAGCCCGCGCTGACCACGACATGGGCTTCTTCAGTGGTGGTTTCATGTTGGACGTCGTTCCAGCTAATGAAGCCAGCGGCTACCATCAGAGCACTAGCTGCGGATACATCGGATCTGTCTGGTTCCGCGAGACAGACGAACCGGGCAACACGTTCAAGGACCTGTCCGGCTATTCTGTGTTCGGCCCCTTCCGCAGCAGAGGCTGGGAGCCATCTCCCGAGGCGTGCAACTTATTCATCAGCTTGGCCCAGCGAGCCGGAGCCTGTCTGCCACCTGCGGTGCGCGACCGTTTCTCGATAGAGCACAGCAAACCGATCGACGCTTGGCTTGCCGCCATGTGGCTGTACAGCCCGCCGACGAAGGGGCAATTCGGCCAACCGATGCGCTGGCATCACCCCTTCTTCGCGGCAATCGAGACGATCGAACGGGCGGGGCTCGTGGGCAACCACACGGTCAGGGGGAACGTGGGGCAGGACGGCTGGACACACTCACCCGACTACCGATCTGTCAGATGGGATGGTGAAGACTATCATTTCACCGCGAATCAGGCCGCGTGTGTTCAGCAGCTTTGGGAGGCATGGGAAAACGGCACGCCAGATGTAGGTGATGAGACACTTCTAGCAACCGCTGGCGCAGACTCCAAACGACTCCGGGATGTGTTCAAAGACAACGAGGTATGGGGAAAGGTGATTGTCGAGGGCAAGACGAAGGGAACCCATCGGATAGCAGACCCCCGAAGAACCTGAGATTCCCACGAAATCACCCACCAAATCACCCACGTGGCGCCACCGGCCATGTCGTACATTTCATGCGCCATGAACGAACACAGACGGCTACTCACATTGCGTATGCTGGCTCAGAGGTTCAGATCTTACGGGCTCACAATTGCCTGGCTCAAGGCCGAAGCCGAAGCCGGACGCATTCCGTGTTTCAGGGCCGGCCGCAGACTCCTGTTCGATGCCGCCGCAGTTGAACAGGCCTTAATCGAACGTGCCCGGCACGGAAATGGGGGTCACGATGCCAGGTGACGCCCCCCCGCAGACCGGTCACAGGGAGAAGGTAGTGCCTTTCGGACGCATCCCTTACGCCCTGGTCGATAGCGGCTTGTGGGCCACACTCAAACCGGCAGACCATGCCGTCTACGCCGTCATTGCCGCCCATGCGGGAGAAAATTGGGAATCCTACC
>CAZTQK010000632.1:0-1726 GCA_964615635.1 uncultured Planctomycetales bacterium | reverse complement strand
CCGCGAGACATACTCGGAACCCGCGAAGTAACCCGAGACCTGCTGAACCTGGTTGGCACGATGGGAGAACTCCCGCTCGACGGCCAGGGCGCGCTCTTTCGCCACAGCCGAGAACTCCTGCTCGATCCACCGCCACTCCCAGGACCTCGCGACCAGGAAAAGGCCCACGGAAACGAGGGAACCCACTACAGCCGACAACAGGACCGCCAGGGAACCCGTCCTCGGCCTCTCAGACAAGGCAGGATGTGCAGCCGCCCGCATTCGCTTTGGCCTCGCCGAATGACTTCCGTCTGAAGACGATGCCGATCAAGTCCATCATAACGCCATAATCGCTCCGATCCCAGCCGTAGAAGCGCTTTGGCGTGTTTGAGGTCTGCGGCTCTGACCCCGGTGGCCATCAGAGGGGTATCCCGGGCGGGTGCCACGCAAGATCGACATGCCCGGCTTGTCTGGACGGGGGCCACCCGTACAATGGCGGACCGCGAAAGACAGGTGATAGAGAGGACATATGGCATCAAAGGATCTCAGCATTCTCATCGGCGGGGAGGCCGGACAAGGACTCGTCACCGGCGGCACTATTCTGGCGAAGGCTCTCATGCGGAGCGGCTTTCGGGTCGTCGTTACCCAGAGCTACGAATCCCGAATCCGGGGGGGACACAATACCTTCGCGATTCGATACGCGATGGATCGGGTAATAACCCCACGCGAATCGGTCGACCTCCTTCTGGCACTGACTCCTGCCACGGTTGACATGCACCGAAGCCAATTGACGCCCCATGCCCGCAGGATCGTGGATACGGCATACGGTCTGGCCAAGTCTGATTCACAGATTGCAGTTCCGTTCAGCGAGTTGGCGGAGCCTCGCATGTTCACGATGGCGGCCTCGGCAGTAGCCGCAGCACTGCTCGGCCTTGAACGCGACCTGCTGGGCCAAACGGTCAATGATCTTCTGGGAACCAAGCACCCCGAACTGACCGAAGCCAACCAGAAGGTCTTGAGCAAGGCCTACGAATGGGTCGGCCAGAACGGCTTTCCCAGGCTCGGGCCGCCACCAGCCCCGCAGGCGTCGCCGCAAATGCTGATGGATGGTAACGAGGCAATCGCGGCCGGGGCCATGTCCGCCGGCGTGCGATTCTGCTCATACTATCCCATGACCCCCGGTAGTTCGATCATGCAGGCCATGATCACCCACGCCAAGCGTGTGGGCGTCGTCGTCGAGCAGGCTGAAGATGAAATCGCGGCGATCAATATGGCCATCGGGGCATCCTATGCCGGTGCGCCGAGCATGGTGTCCACCTCCGGGGGTGGCTTCGCTCTTATGGTCGAGGGTGTGAGCCTGGCCGCCATGATGGAAACACCCGTTGTCGTGGTTGTAGCTCAACGACCCGGCCCTGCGACCGGACTGCCTACCCGGACCGAGCAGGCCGACCTGGAATTCGTGCTTCATTCCGGACATGGCGAGTTCCCGCGGGCGATATTTGCCCCGGGCGACGTCGAGGAGTGCTTCCATCTCACGAGAAGAGCGTTCGACCTGGCAGAGAAGTACCAAGGTCCGATGTTTCTGCTCACCGACCAGTTTCTGGCGGACTCGCTGCGGTCCGTTGAGCCGTTCGACGCGGCCAACCTGCCCACGGTTGCTCCACAGGTTGCAGCGGCCGACCTGCCCGGCCCTTACAGGCGATACGCAATCACCGACACAGGGCTCTCCCCTCGGCTGGTGCCTTGT
>CAZTQK010000631.1:0-1752 GCA_964615635.1 uncultured Planctomycetales bacterium | reverse complement strand
AATTGGTAAAATGTCGCCCCCAAAGAACGACAATGAAATGAAATGGTCTATCCAGTGTCTCCGGGTCCGATCGCTCGATGGTTTCTTTTGCCGCTTGAGGGCCGTGAACGGTCCTCGAAGCAATGGAATTTGAGCATAATGAAGTAGACATACTGGATTCGGTCATTTTACGAATCCTTCCCGCATCGAAATCCCCCGGCGAGCAAAATGGCCGCACTTTTCTTTTATGCCATTAAACCACTGGCTGCAACCCGAACCCGAACACGTCGTGGTGCCATGGCGTTTGTAGTCGTCCGTCATGGTTCCGGCGCGGCCTTTCTTCACCGGCAGCTGGATGCGGTCGAGTGCCTGATTCCGGCTTTTTTCGTCGACCGACAGGACGACGGCGTGCGCCGGAGGGTCAACAGTGACCATTCGATGAAGGCCGCGGTCAGGAGTGGCGCGGGCGCTACTGGCTTGCGCATTCCTACGATCGCGACCGGTCATTGATCGGGATAGGGGGACACCTCGCGGTGCCACCCCTCCCACACCACCGGGCATACGGGTCCGTACCACGGCGGTTCGATCAGGTTAAGCGTTGACGGGGACATAGAGTCGGGGAAGGCCGAGGGCGTCGAAGAAGTGGTTGCGCAGGGCGTGTTGAACCGCCGGGTGCCCGGACATGCGCCAGAGGCCCGTCGGCGATCCGGCCGCAATCGCCGCCCTGAACTGCGGGACGCCGCGGCGGCGCAGTTCCTGGAAGCGATTTTGACCAGTCCGCCACTGCCGCCAAAGATATAGTCGTAATCTTCGGCGAATCCGCGCTTCTAAGATCATGAGCACACGCGGGGTTTGGCAGAAGCCGAAGTAGCCGCGCCACCCGATGAGGTATGGCTTCAGTTCGTCGATCATCTGCGCCAGTCTGATTCCCCGCGTCCGGCGTGTCATCTCCCGGATTCGCATTTTGAACCTTTCGAGCGCCTTTGGCGCGATGCGCTGCTCTTGCCCGTCGTTCGATAAGCTGAATCCCAGGAACTTGCGCTCCTCCGGACGCGACACCGCGCTCTTCGCCTCGTTGACCTTCAGCCGCAGCTTCTTGGTCAGGAACCGACTGACGGAGGCCATGACGCGTTCACCGGCGCGGCGGCTGCGAACATAGATATTGCAGTCGTCTGCGTAACGGCAAAACCGATGGCCTCGTCGCGCCAGCTCCTTGTCGAGGTCTTCGAGCAGGAGGTTGCTCAAGAGAGGCGAAAGCGGACCCCCTTGCGGGGTCCCTTCATCGACCGGAAGGACCAAGCCGTCGTCCATTATCCCGGCGTTTAGGAAAGCCCGGATGAGTTTGAGCATACGCTTGTCGGACACCCGCGCCGCGACGCGCGCCCTAAAGCTGTCGTGATTGACTCGATCGAAGAATTTTTCCAGATCAAGATCGACCACGTAGCTGTAGCCCTCGGCGATGAATCTTTGTGCCTGGGCTACTGCCTGATGGGCGGAGCGTCCCGGTCGGAAGCCGTAGCAGTGCTCGGAGAACGTCGAGTCCCACCGCTCCTGGAGAACCTGCAGCATGGCTTGCTGGATCAGTCTGTCGACGACGCAAGGCAGGCCGAGCTTTCTGACCCCTCCGTCCGGATTGGGTATTTCAACCCGCTTGACCGGTTGCGGCTGGTAGGTTCCCTCAAGCAGTCGGGACCGAATGCTTGGCCAGTGTTCACGAAGGTAAGCCGCCCCGGCATGCGGTTTGTGCCCGTGAAGAGTAAAGAGCAGCAGGCG
>CAZTQK010000630.1:0-1781 GCA_964615635.1 uncultured Planctomycetales bacterium | reverse complement strand
GGTTCGGCTGAAAGTACTTGACGCGTTCAGATCGCGTGAGTCGAATTCCCGCGTACGGAGAGGAGTACACCAGTCGGCCTCGGCAGGGGTCTAGCGCATCTGGCACGATCTCAATGCTTCAGAAAGGCCACCAAACTCAGGCGAATGGTTCTGCACCTTCAAATGACCAAGTCCCTACCCAATGCGAGCAATCTCACGAAATCGACAGCAGTCCAGCAGCCCATCCCGTTGCCTGGACAGTGTTCTGTGGATCGCTCGATCTCACCGTACGCTACCGCAAACCAGAAGCCTCGTCACCAAGCCACGGGGAGACACATCATGGATCGACTCGTTTCGATCGCATTGCCCGTGCATTCGAGCACTCCCAACTGAGTCGTCGCTCGGCGATATCGGGTGCGTCGCTGGGCGTCGCCGGTGCCCTTGCCGGGTCGGTCATATCCCGAGCGCAGGGTACGCCCACCGCCACCGACTCTCTGGCAGCCGACAATTCCATCCTCTTCGTCCAGACCGCAGCCGGAGGAACCTTCCTGCCCACCACCGAGGCATCTTCGGAAGCGGGCGATCGCGGTTCCCATGTGCTCACGCTTTCGGGTCACCCCGGCCAGACGATTATCTTCTCGGACCGGCTCCAACGCACATCCGGTCAGGCTCCGACCTGACCCTTCTGGTACAGCTTGGCTTCATGCCGGACAACCCGCCCAACGCTGCGCTGGTGGTTAGCACGCCGGACGGCACGGATGACATCCAGGTGCTGGGGCTGTCGAATCCAACCTACGACGCCGAGGCCGCCTTGCCGATCTATGAAACCAACATCCTGGGCGAGTACACCGGGGAGAACCTGACTCCAGTGGCGGACCGGCAGCAGGACGACGAGCTGGCGTCCGAGTTCGCCCATGCCTCGCTCTTCATCAATGACTGCCCGGACTTGATCTACTGCTGCTACTTGCCCAGTCACTGGCCCGACGGGTGTCCCGTCGGCGGAAGCGACGGCATCCACGTCGGTACCTGTTGGAACAAGGATAGGTGGCAGTGCGATGTCTGCGAGCCGGACTGCGACTTCGGCGTGGAGTGCGATCAAACATATTCGAACTGCAATAACCAGTGTGAAGACCATTACGCTGGGAGATGTCTGCTTCTGCTAATCAGCCGGAGACGCTAACCGGGTCCGTCGTCGTTGCCCAAATCCGGTCACGTTCTTCAAGGCTGAAGTGTTCCCAGTTCTCCATAGCCTCAAGGATGGTCTACATATTGATGCGGAGGCACCCCAAGTCGCTGCGCATTTGCGCGACGTACGAGCTCGGCGAGACGATGGGTTGTTTCCCGGAGGCTCGCGCGGCGTCTCGCTCGTTCGGAGCAAAATCCGATGAGGTGGCGACACTCCTGTCGTGCGGCGATCGTAGCGCAGGGACCTGTGCCCTGCGATCGGCCGCAGGCCGATAAAGGAAGTGCCCAGCAGGCAAGTCAAGGGTGGCAACCAATGCTGATTTCGCATCAAGAGCTTTCCGATCCATGAAAAAGGGTGCTCTGAATCGTCAGGCCTGAAGACAGCCGCAAAGCGTGCGAAGGCCGTCTTCAACGCCCCACCACCTTCTGGCTCTCCTCGCTCAACCGCACAATCGTCCGCGCCATCTCACTCGAATCGCGGATCTCCATCAACGTCCGCTCCTCCTTCAGCTCCTCCGAAAAGAGCACCGGATACCGTCCCGACTCCAGCTTCCGCACGAACCGGATCTCCGCCCGTCGCCGCAGCCTCGGATCCGTCACTTCCGCCAGCTTTTCCA
>CAZTQK010000629.1:0-1788 GCA_964615635.1 uncultured Planctomycetales bacterium | reverse complement strand
ATCGGCACGCCGGGAAAGTGCCAAACTCCAGAGGCCGCAAAGCGGCCAACACCACACGAGGGCCGCTCCCTCACAGTCGCGGTTCTGAAAAAGCCATAGCGCCTCCCGCCTAGACTGTCACGGACCCAGGCTTGGTTGCGAGGGAGTCGGAAAGTGCGAGCCGTTGCCCTTCGACTCGCTCATTCCATTCGCTCGCTCAGGACTCCGCTCTCGGCGGGCGAGAACGTGTAGGCTCACGGCCGCAACGTGGTGGAGGCCGGTTGAAACAGAGAGCGCGGCTCGTGGGGACGGAAACGCCGTAACCCTTTGCCAGCAACGGGATATGAAAACGCCCGGCCAGTTGCCTAATCGGGCGTTTCCGTTAACCCTTGGGCTTGACTGATTCCGCTTGGACCTGGAAATCTCCCCGAGTAGGACTCGAACCTACAACAACCCGGTTAACAGCCGGGTGCTCTACCATTGAGCTATCGGGGAATTCTGGGCTTGCTCTGGGCCCAGCCCTTGCCTGATCGTCGCGGAGCACTCCCCTGGTGGGGCCGTTGCCCCGCCCAAGGAGGCTGCGCGCCGCGAATGCCTAACTCTATTCGTTTTCAGCAACGAGTCAACCCCCCCTTCCGGATCAGCCCGCCTGCGGGGTCCGTGGGGCCGAAGCGGACTCCCATCAATCGGAACCTCAGGTCTGACGAGGACACGACAATGCTACAACAGCCAAATCGATTGCTCCTTGTGAAAAGACCGGTTATAGTGTGGGTGGAGACTTGACTTCATGCCACCAGTTGACAAAAAAGGGCCGCCCCGGCCCACAATCCGCGCCATCGCCGACATGGCCGGTGTCTCGCGTACGACCGTGTCGCTGATCCTTGCGAATCGGCAGGACATGGTCGATCGGTTTCGGCCCGAAACGGTCGACAAAGTGCGGCGGGCGGCCGAATCGCTCGGCTACCGGGCGAATCTACTGGCGATCAGCCTGCGCAGTCCCCGTCCGACGTTCTTCGCCTTGATCTTGCGGGGTCCGGGTCAGGCCGACCCAGATTCGGTCTCATGGCATCACCAGGCTTTCGAGGGGATGTTCCTGGCGGGTGCGCTGGAGGCCTCCCGTTCTCTTCGATTGTATCCGGTCGTGGCCACACAAGATCTGCCGGAGACCGAGGATGCGCTCCAAACCTCCACGGAAGTACTTGAAGGCGGTGTTTTCGGCGCCGTCGTCCGGTCTCCGGTGTCGATCCTGCACGAACCGTTGAGCCGTCACATTCAACAAGGCATGCCGATCGTGACGGTCTTCCCGGAGTATCCCGATCTGTACCCCACGAATGTCATCGATCTGGACAATACGGCAGCAGGCGAGCTCGCAGGCCGGCTTCTCCTCGACGCGGGGCGACGCCGCTGGTTGTTCCTGTTCGAAGCGGATATCTGGGAGGCGCTGCGAATCCGGCTGGCCGGACTTCGGAGCTTCGCAGAACAAGCGGGAGCCTCTCTGGAGGAGTTTATCGTTCCACCTGAACTCCCAGAGGCTGACGTGCCCGGCTGCTTGGCCACCAGATTCAAGGAAATGAGAATCGACGGCGTTTACGCTCCCTCGGCTCTTTCGGCCGTGCGGGCGCTATATGCTTGCATGGTTGCTGGTTTGAGAGTGCCCGATGACGTCTGCATCGTCGGCACCGACGCCGCTCTGTGGCGAGCCCGCGGCTTCCCGAGCATTACTTCGATCGATGTCTCCTGGTACAGGGCGGGTGAGCTGGCCGTCCGCCGAATGGCGGAGCTGCGAGACAGTGGTGACTCGTTCTTCGA
>CAZTQK010000628.1:0-1804 GCA_964615635.1 uncultured Planctomycetales bacterium | reverse complement strand
CCCAGGCTGACGAACTGATCCCGAAGACTGCGGTACAGGGCCTGGTAGGTGAGGTACAAACCGTCGTAAACCTTGGCCTCTGCCCTTCTTGGCTTGAGGGTCTCGGTCACCCGGATGGCCGCCTTGCAGGCTTCAGGCACGCTGGCATACTCGCCGGTACCGACCGCCGCCAGAAGAGCAACACCCAGGGCGCCGCCTTCGCGGGTGTTGATGGTCACGACATTGGCTTTGTACATGTCGGCCTGCATCTGGCGCCAGAATCGGCTGGCCGCCCCGCCGCCGCTGGCCCGGACCTGGGCGATCTCGACGCCGCGCGAGCGCATGATTTCGATCTGGTCGCGCATGCCGAACGTGATCCCCTCCAGGACGGCTCTCATCATGTGCGACCGACCGTGTCGGATGGTCAGGCCGACCCACGCCCCGCGGGCCTGCGGATCGGGGTAGGGGCAGCGCTCGCCGGTCAAATAGGGCAGGAAGACCAGCCCCTCGCATCCGGCCGGAGCCTGCGCAGCCTCCTCGATTATCGCAGGATAAAGCTGGCCAGGGTCTTTCTTGGTGCGGCGGAGTCTGTCGATCTCCTTGCCAAACAAGGTGTTACGCAACCACTGAAGACTGCCGCCGGCCGACAGCATGCAGCCGAAAACACACCACTTTCCGGGTACCGCGTGGCAGAACGACTGCAGATTGCCCTCCGCGTTGGGTACGGGTTTGTCACTGTGGGCAAAGACGACGCCGCTGGTTCCCATGGTGGCCGAAACGATGCCGGAGGTGACGATGCCGTTACCCACGGCACCCGCGGGCTGGTCACCTGCGCCTCCGACGACCGGCGTACCCGCCGTCAGGCCGGTCAGCCTGGCAACTGCCGCTGAGACCTTGCCGCTCACTTCAGGAGACTCATACACCGGCGGCATGAGGTCCTTGTCAATCTCCAGCTTCTCCAGCAGGCCGATGTGCCAGTTGCGTTTCCCGATATCCAGCAACAGGGTTCCGGCTGCGTCACTGACCTCCGAGGCATACTCGCCGGTCAACCTGAGGCGAATGTAGTCCTTGGGCAACAACACCTTGAAGGTGTTCCCGTAGGTTTTAGGGTCATTCTTGCGGACCCAGAGGATCTTCGGGGCGGTGAAGCCGGTCAGGGCCACATTGGAGACCATTGAGATCAGTTGACCGCGCCCGCCTGCCCGCTGTTCGATTTCCGCGCATTCCGCGGCAGTCCGCTGATCGTTCCAGAGCAACGCTCGCCGGAGCGACTTGCCGGACTTGTCCACAAAGACACTGCCGTGCATCTGGCCGGACAGACCGATACCTGTGATAGCCGAGGGTTTGACCTTGGCCTTCTTGCACGCTGCGGCGATACCCTGGACGGTTGCCTTCCACCAATCTTCCGGTTCCTGCTCAGACCAGCCCGGCTTGGGAGTGTAGACGGGGTATTCCACGCCGGTCGTGGCCATCACCTTGCCGTTCGGCCGGCACAGCAGCACCTTCGTCGCCGATGTTCCGATGTCGATTCCGCACAGGAGTGCCATAACGTGATTCCTCTCATACCGGCTGAGCCACTTCGATTACCAACTAGCCCGGCAGTATACCGGCGACCCATTCGATTGAAAGAGCATGGAAAGAAGGTGTCCTCGGACCGTGGTTTGGAGTAGACTCAAGGCCATTGTTGCGGACTGAACAATCAACGCTGAGTCATTGGGAAGGCTCACCATGAAGAACACAGGCATGGAGACGAGCGCTGTGACGAGAAGGAGCTTTCTGTCGCTTGCGGCCGCGTTCTCGAGCAGTCTCCCGGAAGTCGGGCGTC
>CAZTQK010000627.1:0-1814 GCA_964615635.1 uncultured Planctomycetales bacterium | reverse complement strand
ACCTTTTCGGCGGTGGCGGACCGACGATCATCGACTCCGGCTCGGCCAGCTACAACAGCCCGATCTACGGGAACTATCTTGCCAGAACGGTCGCGCACAACGTCGTCATGGTGGACAATGAGAACCAGGTTCGCGCCGACGGCGAATTGCTCGCGGCGGTTGGAACTTCACTGATCGGCGCCACCTCTGGTCAGCTCAAAGCCGCATATCCCGACAAACTGGAATCCTGGACGCGAGATGTGGCCATGCTGCCCGACGGCGTGGTTGTTCAGGATTATCTGGTCGGCAAGGGACCACACCGTTTCGACCTTGCGCTGCATCCCGAAAACCCATTCATCCTGACTCGTGGCGATGAGCTGATCGTCGGTGACAAGCTGTCCAGAGCTGGAATCCAAGTAGCAGGCGGTGTCCCCTTGGCCGCCACAATCCAGGATGGCTACCACCGCACCGTGCCACGCAAGTACGTCCGATTCAGCGCCGATCGGCCGGATACGGGGGCTTGGTTCATAACGTGGTGCCAATGGACGGCCAAGCCATCAACGATTCCCCCAGACACCCAACGATCAACGGCCCCGTCGAGAAGCGTTCAGACGCGCCCGCAGGCTCTCACTGGGTCCACCACCGGCGTTCCTGTGCTCAGTCCGCGCACTCACTGTAAATTGCCACTGCTCGACAAGAGAACGGGGTACGCGATTGTCACCCGTGGACTGCCGGGAACGATGGACAATCTGGAGGCAGAATCCGACGCTCGCCTGACTGCTGTCTCGAAGTGCGAAGATGAAACACTGCTCGCAGTCATGCTGGCTGGAACGAGACTGTCCGTCGATAACCGCGAGTTGATCCGGTCAAGTCGGCCGGTCGACCTGGCGATTCAGATCGGCGCTGATGCAGGTGCACACGTATCAGCCGCGTCGCCCGTGCATTTGACTGTGAACCTGTCAAAGGCGGTCGATGATGTGTATCTGAAAGGCATTGGGCTCAAAGCGGCTCGCGAGGGCAACAGTGTGTCTTTTGGCGTGCCTGCCGGCGAGAGCCGACTGACGTTCGGTTCAACCACGGTTCACCAGCCGCCTTTGGCGTCGGATTTGATGCCGGTCGCGGCGCTTGACGGGCGAGCCTTTCAGGAAGGCGTCCGCACCCGCGCCAGCAGCTCCTGGACTGATGGGGTCGATGCTCTCGACGGTGATATCAACACCAGTTGGGTCTCCCTGCCCGGGCTGCCCATGCCGCAGTGGCTTGAGGTGCGACTGCCCAAGCCGGTGGAGATGACCAGGATGGACATCCATACCATCTTGCCCGCCGTCGGCCGTCTGGAAACCTGGGACACGACGGCCAGCGACTGGAGACTGCTCGGCCGTTTTGAGACCACGGCCGACAAACCATCGGCCTCGGTTTCATTTGACCTGGTCATGTCCGACCGCCTCCGCGCGGTCGTCGAACGCATCGACCCGGCCAACCAGTCGGCAACCATCGCAACCTGGTCATGGGGTGTTCCGGACAAGAGGCGCTGACTCTGGCCGACCCCTCTTGTTCCTCGCGGAATCCTCTCCGCATTCGTAAGCCATCTCCCCGCTCGGCCCGGAATCCCTTCCCGCTCGGCCCGGAATCCTTTCCGGGCCGCCCGTTCTCGCGGAATCCCTTCCGCATGCTCTGCCGGGTGCCATGCCCACGGCTCTGCGTGGGCATGAGTCCATACGACCGCTCTGCCCAGAATCTGCTCGGCCCAGAATCCCTTCTGGGCCACATTCCTCGCCGAATCCATTCGGCATCCGTACGCCATCTCCTCGAATGACGATGGGAATCGTCAGCAGAAC
>CAZTQK010000626.1:0-1816 GCA_964615635.1 uncultured Planctomycetales bacterium | reverse complement strand
ATACATTAAACGGGTGAGCGGGAGCTGGGTGATTTACGGGACGGTTTCCCGCCAGGGGCTGTGGGAGGCGCAGACACCGCAGGTCTTCCGACGCGACCTGATTATGACGGCGTACGCGAAGCGGGCGGAATTCGAGGGTGAACTGACCGACGACGCTCAGCTCCTTGAGATTACGGGGCATCCGGTTGCCGTCGTTGAGTGTGATCTCACAAACCTGAAGGTCACCACTCGCGGCGACCTGACTCTGGCCAACAGCATCGTGAAGTTCCGGCCGAAGCCCAAGCCCAAAGGCCCGCTGGGTGCGTTCGAAGAAGCGCAGTGGTAGTGCTTTACGAATCGCGAGGGCGTGCGCATTGGGCGATTGCTGCTTGACGATTCCGGCCCGCTGAGCGTACTCTTTCCCTATAGTGGGCAAGACCTTTGCACCGAAAAGTATCTGGAAGAGAATGTCACAGACGCAGGAGGCGTAGTTATGCGACAGCCGAGCACGATGCTTCTACCCCGGCTTGGGGCGGTCGTCAGCCTGGTACCGATGGTGGCGCTGTTTGCCGGGTGTAAGACCGATCCACTTTCCTCAGAGAAAATCGAGCGACCGCCGGGGCCGATGACATCGATCGAGGGACCGGCGGGGGCCAATGTGCCCGAGGTGTCCGTTGCCGGCCGGGATGAGATCGATATCGTCGAAGAACTGGTGATGCACCGGAAACAGTATGCCGGGCTGCTTCGGGCTCTGGTTATCTACTACAACGAGCGCGGAATGGCCGACAAGGCCATGTGGGCCAGGAGCGAGCTGGCCGACCTGCAGCGGGTCAAGCCCTACGACTACATCGCGGACGCGGCGACGCCCGTAGAAACACTGAGACCCAAGGACTCGATCCCCGAGGCCGACAAGCTGTTCGAGGAAGGCATGGAGCTGCTGAAAGAGGGTGGCCATGGCACACCCATTTTCTACAACCAGGAAATCATGAAGAAGGCCCTGGCCAAGTTCAAGGAGATGGTCGAGCGATACCCGACAAGCGACAAAATCGCCCAGGCGGCGTTCTACATCGGTGAGATTCACAAGGAGTACTTTGAGGAAAAAGACAACGACGTCGCTTTGCGGTGGTACAAGCGGGCCATCGACTGGGACCCCAATATCCAGTTACCCGCCCGGTTCCAGATGGCCGCCGTGTGGGACTACCGACTGCACAACCGCGATAAAGCGGTATACTGGTACCAAGAGGCCATCGAGAAGGAGCAATTCAACAAGTCCAATGTCCTCTGGGCCAAGGGGCGGATCAGGGAGCTGACGCCTGCCAGGGTTGAGACTCAACCAACCGAAGAGAAATAATCGGGCAGATAGAATCGTCACTGTATTAAATTCTGAATCACCGTGACAGGCCGTGCGAACGATCCAGGCCCCGGAGCAAGCCTCCGTACGTGTTTAGCGTGCTGGGGGCTGGCTCTTTTTGCCCAAATGCCGTTCGCCGTGCAATCTGGAGTGGTTGGCTCAGTCAGGCGGGGGCTCGTCGGCGCGAAAAAGACGGCAAAAAGTGCCTGACCCGCTGTCTCGCACGCTAAACACGTACAAGCCTCCGGGGCTTTCGTTTTGGCAGAGACCCTGCCTCCCTGGGCAGAGAAAGGTCTATGAGTACGGAAACGCCCGGGATAGCGGGTCTGTCACAGCCCTGGCGGCTCTTTCAGAACCCCGAGCGTGAGCGAGGGGCCCTTGACCGACCTTTGCAGGTCGGTGAAGGACAGGCCGGTCCGCGAAGCGGCCAACACCACACGGGGGCCGCTCCCTCCCGCCTTCGCCGGGCTTCGGCGTGGCGAGTAC
>CAZTQK010000625.1:0-1865 GCA_964615635.1 uncultured Planctomycetales bacterium | reverse complement strand
GGCCGGGCGGCGAAGGCGGTAAAAGACTTCCTTGACCTTGAACTTCGTCCCCTGATCGCCGAGATGCGCATGCGCGGTGTGGGGATGGCCGACTTCGAGGAGTATCTGTGGAACCGTCACGCTGAAGAGCGCAATGCGCAGATCGCCAAGATCAATCCGCAGATGCCTGACGGTGGTTCCGGGCTTGCCACTGCGGACGCCAGGGCATACCTTGCCGGGCTGTCTTCCGATAAGCGCAAGGCTTACGAATCGCTGGCCGCGAAGATCGACGCCATCACGGCCAGGAATCGTCAGGTGCTGGTGGATTCTGGCCTGGAGAAAGCTGAGACCGTGGCTGCTTGGGAAGGCGCGTACAAGCATTACGTTCCCCTGCAACGCGAGGATGTCGAAACGGGCGGAAATGGTACGGGGCAAGGTTTCTCGGTGCGCGGAACGTCAAGCAAGCGGGCAGTAGGCTCCGGACGCCCTGTGGCCGACATCATCGCGAACCTCGCTATGCAGCGGGAGCGATTCATCGTGAAGGCCGAGAAGAACCGTGTCTCCATCGCCATCGCCGGGCTTGCCGCCAGCAACCCGAATCCGGATTTCTGGAAACTGAACGAAGCGCCGAAGGAACGGGTGGTCAATAACGTTGCCATCTATAACGTGTTGGACGCCAACGGCAACAAGGTGGCCGACTTCACGCGCATGGACGAGGCCGAGCGCATGGCCAGGAGCATGGGCGGTGAAGTAGAACAGACCTGGGGCGACCGGGTTCAGGAGCGCATCGTGCCTGGATTCAAGAATCAAGAGAACGTTGTCCACTTCCGGTTGAACGGCGAGGACCATTTCGTCGTCTTCAACGAGCGGGAGCCGCGGGCGCTGCGGATGGCGCAGTCCATCAAGAATCTGGACATGGATCAATTGGGGCGCGTGCTGACCGTTGCGGGGAAGGCAACTCGTTATTTCGCATCAATCAATACCCAGTACAACCCGATTTTCGGCGTCATCAACTTGTTCCGGGATGTTCAGGGAGCACTGTTGAATCTCTCGACAACGCCGCTCGCTGGGGAACAAAAACGGGTTGCCGGATATACCGTGGATGCTTTGCGGGGAATCTACGCCGACATCCGGGCGCATCGGTCTGGGAAAGTGCCGTCCTCACGTTGGGCGAGTCTCTACGAGGAATTCCAAAACGAGGGCGGGCAGACGGGATACCGTGACCAGTTCTCGAATGCAGAGCAACGCGCCGAAGCTATCGCCAAAGAGATCAGGTCCATGGATAGGAATGTCGCGTTCAAGGCGGCCGGCGCTGTCTTCGATTGGCTTTCCGACTACAACCAGGCGATGGAGAACGCTGTACGGCTGGCGGCCTACGCAGCGGCCAAGGAGCGCGGTCTATCAAAGCAACAGGCCGCAAGCCTGGCCAAGAATCTGACCGTCAACTTCAACCGCAAGGGCCAAGTGGCCACGCAGATGGGCGCCCTCTACGCCTTTTTCAACGCCTCAATGCAGGGTACGGCTCGGCTGGCTCAAACCCTGACAGGGCCTATGGGACGGCGCATCATTACGGGAGGAATCCTCCTCGGGTCAATGCAGGCGCTACTTCTGGCCTCTGCCGGCATGGGCGACGATGAGCCGCCGGAGTTTGTCCGAGAGCGCAACCTGATCCTGCCCATCGGTGACGGGAAGTACATTTCTCTACCGATGCCGCTCGGGTTCCACGTCTTGCCGAACCTGGGGCGCATCCCGGTCGAATTCGTCATGAGCGGTTTCCGGGAGCCGGCGCGACGCATTTCCGATCTTGTTGCCATCTTCGCCGATACGTTCAATCCAATCGGAAATGCCGGGCTGAGTCTTCAAACCATCGCCCCGACTGTTGTCGA
>CAZTQK010000624.1:0-1882 GCA_964615635.1 uncultured Planctomycetales bacterium | reverse complement strand
GTTACGACGGGCAAGCGACCTTCTCGACGCCCGGGATGCAGCGTTTGAACACGATCAGACGACCAGCCTCCGGCTGAAGCGGCTTCTCCGCCTGGCGATACTGACCGAAGAACCGGCCGCGATCCCCGAGCGGGTCGGGGCACAGCTTCTCGGCGGTCGTGATCTGCGCGGCGAGGCCCTTGATGAAGTCCCATTCGCCCATGTAGTCGTGGACGTTGAACGACGCCTTGCCGACGGAACCCATCGGGACGCGCGGGCGAGCCTCGTACACCATCGGCGACATGACCCGGATGCCTTCGTAGCCGGCGTTCGTGTAGTCGCTGTTGGCGATGTACTTGTAGCCCTTCGTGACGTAGCTCGAATCCGCCGTGACGATCCACGGGGTGCGCCGGACCCAAACGCCGCCGTTGGTCGTGTAGGCGACCGCAGGAACGCTCTGGATGCCACCCCAACCGCCGAGCGTGACGATCAGATCCGCGTTGTGCGCGTCAACCGTCAGGTGGTTGTAGAGGGTGGTGTAGGCGGTGCCGGTCGTGACGCCGGGGTACACGACGCCGGAAGCCGGGTCGGTGTACAGCGAGCATGTCGCGGACGTGCGGTCGGTGTTCCCGGTGGCGCTCAGGGCGACGGCGTTGTCAACCCAAGTCGTGCCGTTCCAGTAGTTGCCGTGCGTGATGAAGTCCCACCGGGGCGGTTCCGTGGTGATGACGTGCCGGAAGTTCTTGATGACCTTGGTGGCGCCGATGCGGAGCATGAACGGCGCGTTGTTCGGATCGCCCTGGTAGGCGTAGCGCAGGTCGGTGCGGAACTCGGAGTTGTTCTTGGTCAGGCGATTGCTGATGCCTTGGCCGATGAGCAGCGAGTACAGCGGTCCCGACTCCCCAAGGGCGCACCACCCGGAGCTGTCCGGTTGGAACTGCGCCTCGAAGTTCAGCGTCTCGGCGATCATGTCCAAATGATCCTGGGAGACCTCCGACCACGAGGCCGACGGCGCACCGAGATTGCTGATGTCAACCTGCTTCGGCGCCACGATGACCGTGGCCGACTGGCTGACGAAGTGCATGGGGGCCGTGAAGCTGATGCCGGCCGCGCCGGTTCCGCCGGTACAGGCGGTGACGGGCACGTAGTTGTCGTACACCGACGCCAGGCGGTTCAGGTAGTGCTTGGTGCTGCCCATGTCGATGCTCTGGAACTGCGCAGCCCAGAACTCGGCCGACTGCCAGTAGAGTTCGAGGTCTTGCTTGCAGAGCATGGGCGTCATGAACTGGATCAGCGACGGCCCGTACTTGCGTTCGAGGTAACCGCCGTTGAGCTGGGTCCAGCCCTGCTGACACGCGGAGGCGCCCTGAATCGGCTTCGAGCTGCTGCCGGTCCATTGTTCGTTGTTGGACTCGGCGGTGAAGCTCGCGGAACCGTCGGTGGAATTCACGCCACCGGAAGTCACTTCCATGACGAAGTTGGGCTCGGAATCGCCCGGCTGCGTCGGCATGATCGTGAAGGCCGACTGGCTCAAGCCGGTGCCGACATCCCACGCGCCGCGCGGAATGAGGTTCAGCCACGGGTCTTTGAACATCGGCAGGCGCAGGAGTTGCCGGGACAAATCCTCCGCTTTCATGCGAAGGGTGTCGAAATTGGGACCGCAGGTACTCGAAGGAACAGCAGGGAGAGGCATAAAACTGGTTTGTTACACCGCTACCCAACCCGCCACGCTCATGCGTGCCCAGGCCGGGCATTGTTGCTTGTTGGCTGAGGGCGCCAACTGCCCAGTTTTATGGCCGGTCCAGAACCATAATTCTGCTTTAGGACCGTGGCTTGCGACCTATCGCTGGAAGGCCAGCACCATGACGGGTTGCAATCTTGATGCGACAACTATCACCGCCGC
>CAZTQK010000623.1:0-1889 GCA_964615635.1 uncultured Planctomycetales bacterium | reverse complement strand
CGGGCGAGTCCGGATACCGGCCCAACCAGCAATGGAAGGACCGGCCACCCTTAACCAGGGGCCACAGGCCCCAACCAGCTACGGCCGAGGGCATAACGCCCGGAGCCAAAGTGACTGGAGAGGTAGAACTACTTGAGTAAGGAAATTGCTCAGACGGTAGGCGGAAAGAAGATCGCGTGGCTCATCGCGATCGTCGCCGCCTTCGCGGTGTTCGCCACGGTCTCCCTGCAGAGCAATGAGGCGCGTGCAAACGCGACCATCACCTGCGGAACCGTAGACGGCAACCCGCCAACTGCTCCGTCTTCGACACTTCCTGTCGGCGACACCATCTATTGCCAGGCTGTGTCGGGCGCAGCGGTTACCGCTGGGTCAGTGCAGTGGACTGTGACGACTGCGACTGGCACCGCCAGCGCCACCATCACGAATTCCACGGCTGACGCCACGGTTGGCACTGCTCCGACTGATACTGCAGAGTTCGTCGTTTCCGGCAGTGGAACGTTCACGGTCAGCGTGGCGTTCACTGACGCGAATGGCCCGCACGCAGCGACGGAGACCGGCCAGACGACCAGCGCCTTCACGGTGGTTGGCGTGACCGGCTCGGCGACGAATGTTGCCGCCGGCCAGAACAGCACGGTGACGTTCAACATCCCGGCTGGCCTGACCTACTGCTCCGACGCCACTGCGGCCGGGGCGAACCCGCGCGTCTTCAACGCGAGCGACATGACGGTCTTCGGCCTCACGGTTGTGACCAACACGCCGAGCGCCGCGAACAACAACGCTGATGGCACCCACACCGTGGTTGTCCGGGATGACGCCACTGTTGGTGGTACCGTCACGCTCAGCACGCACCTCGCCGGCGCCCCCACTAACGCTGGCTGCTCGCCGACCCTGGTCACGCTGACCGCGGCGAACTTCGCAGTGCCGGAAATCCGCCACATCCCGGACAACGTTACTGCCCCTAACACCGGCACCGTGATCCCGCAGCAGGACATCAGCAGCAACGTCCGTGGCTCGCGCCACACGATCTGCACCGTTGCCCAGAACACGGGCATCGACGGTGCCGACGCTGGCACTGCCCAGGACGCGGCTGCTGTGCCGGTCCTCATCCCGGGCATCACGCTGGCGAACATCGCCATCACCAACGGCGGCGGCTATGCCTCCACCGCCGATACGGATCCGGATTTCACTGACGTCCGCATCTTCACCGGTGACGGCACGGCCACCGGTCTGCCCACGTCGACGGCAACTGCCGGCCTCCAGGGCGCGACCTGCATTAGCTGGGTCAGCACCGACGCGGGCGACCAGCAGATCAACATCGTTTACGTTGGCCTCAACGGCGTTCAGTACAACGCCTCGTGGGACAGCGACGGCGATGGCAACGGTCAGACCGTCCAGGTCAACCGTGCGCTGATCAAGGAGTGGAACCGCCTCGAGAGCAGCGTGCTGACGATCGAGGGCACCTCCCAGGGTGCTGCCCAGGACGTCACGATCTCTCGTGGCCTCGTCCTGAACCCGGCCTACGGCGCGTATGAAATCGCGTCCTCCGATAAGGACGTCGACATCTCCGACATCTTCGTTGGTAGCCACACGAACAGCGCTGGCGCCAAGGAAGGTCCGTTCGCCCTCGCCGGCGTCAACTGGACCGTGGCCGAGAGTGGCTGCGATGCCGACGTTGATGGCGCGAGCAGCGGCACCACCTACCTCGCTGCCGACGGCAGTGTGGCTGGTGGCCCGGTTATTGACGTCGAAGCGGGCGCCTGCCTTCCCGGCCAGTCAGTCACGATCACCTTCACCGGCACCGAGCCCGGCCCGCTGGGCAGCGGCACTGGCAACACGGTGACCGAGACGGTGACCATCACCTTCACCCAGAACGTTGCTGAGAAGCAGGT
>CAZTQK010000622.1:0-1890 GCA_964615635.1 uncultured Planctomycetales bacterium | reverse complement strand
CGCAGGCCAAAGTGGTGGCGATGATGACCTTGGGTTACCTGGCGTCACCGAATCTCAATCGCCCGCTCGACGAGGCCGGCCGAAAGCCGACGAGCGAGATCTTCAGCATTGATGGGTATGAAGGGCCGAGATAGAAGCGATTGTCTGGGAAGGCTTCTCCGGCCTCCCGGCGTAGGACCAGGGCCGCACGGCCGTACGGAACGTCCCCCACGGGGCGCATCATAAAGTTCAGCCATTTCTGGGGCTTTACAGAGCCCACAACATCAGGGCGATTCTCGAATCATGCAATTCGTGCCCGGCCCCAGAGTTGCGTCTTGTTCCGAATGCCCTGCCGCGAGCAAAAGTCCTTGCCACAAAAGAGCTCAGGCCCACGAATCCTCTGACTGGACAGGAAGACGGAGTTGCCCTAGTATTGTATTTGCAGGAGAGACCAAGGCCACAAGAGGGTATTCGTTCAGAGTCGAAGAGTCGAATATGGGAGAGAGTCGTGCGTGGGCGCGCTCTCTCCCCTTTTTGTTGGTTCAAAGCGACAAATGCCGATGTGCTCGGCCACGGGCAAGAACACTCCGATTGTGGGGGCCGGGAACGATGAGATGGAGCTCAGGATGCGAAACAGGATGAACGACAAGATTGTGAGTTGTTTGACGCTGAGCCTCGGGCTCTCCGCCGCAGCGGCGACGAAGGTTCTGGCGATTCCGACGGGGTACATCTACTGGAGCGATACGGGTACCGACCTGATCGAACGCTCAGATCTCAATGGTCTCGACAGGCAGACGGTGGTCTCCGGTCTGCTGAACCCTGCCGGCGTCCATCTCACAGTCAGTGGCGAGAAAGTCTACTGGTGCGAGCAGACTCCGACCCGGGTCATCCGGAGGGCCAACCTCGACGGATCGGGGGTCGAGACGGTTGGCACCATGCCCACTGGGAATCCGGCGTTTGTCTATGATCTTGCGGTTGACCAGGTCCGGGCTAAGATCTACTGGAACTGGGGTTCGAACATCATGCGGGCGAATCTGAACGGGACTGGCCAGGAGACTGTCTATACAGGCAGTGGTCTGCCATTCGGTGTCGCATTGGATACCTCGGCGGGCATGATATACTGGACGGAGAGGCTGTCCGGTTACACAGGCTGCGTTCGGAAAGCCAACCTCGATGGTACAGCGGTTCAGACTCTGGTGACGACCGGTCCCAACTCGTTGCTGTACGATTTGGATCTGGACTTGGCGGGTGGCAGGATCTACTGGGTCAATGTTCATCCGAACGTCACTACTACAATTGACTCGTCGAATCTGGATGGAAGTGGAACGACGGTATTAGTGGAAAAATACGGGCTGTCAGATATCGTCATCGACAGACTGAACCGCAAGATGTACTGGACGGATACGAGTCAGGATCGCATCCAGCGGGCTGATCTTGACGGTAGACATATCGAAAACGTGGTGACGACCGGCTTAAGCACCCCGCTCAGTCTGGATTTGCTGGTTATCCCGGAGCCCGGCGCTTTGGCATTGCTGGGATGCGCGTCTCTGGTCCTTGTGCGACGGCGACGCTGAGTGCAAAACAGACTTGGCCTGCGGGTCAGATTCCCTGCATCCTGCCGTGCCGCGTATCGTCACCCAAACGCGGGCTATCGCCACCCCGGCTGAACCCTGAACCCCAACCCCTACTCCCGTGTCAACTCATCGGCCAACTCGTCGGCATCGTAGATCTTGCGGAGGGCCTCGATGATCGCTCTCGTGTCCACGGCAATCGCGCGGCCCTGTCGGTCGTCGAAGGCGATGTCCCAGACCAGCGATTCCGGATTGCCGTCGAAGATAAGACCGGTGACCTCGCCTTTGGCGTTGACGATCGGGCTGCCGCTGTTGCCTCCGATGATGTCGGCCGTGAGCA
>CAZTQK010000621.1:0-1894 GCA_964615635.1 uncultured Planctomycetales bacterium | reverse complement strand
GAGAGCTTCACGGCCAGCGCCGCAGCAAGGATCATCGGCGAGAAGAGCAGGATCAGTGTGCGACTGACCAGGATATCGATCGCACGTTTGACAAGCGGGTACATCAACACATCCTGAAAGGGCAAGCCGCGTCTCAGCCGCCGGGGCATTTCTGACGTCGGCGCAAGGCAGGATCGCTTGCCGGGCGACCTGCTTCCATGTCGAGCAATCGCCGTTTCAGGCCGACGCCCTGTTCGGCTGAGAATCCGCCTAACCCGCCATTGCCCGCGATAACGCGATGACACGGAACGACCAGCGGGACGGGATTCCTGGCCATCGCCCCGCCGACGGCCCTGGCCGCTTTCGGCCGCCCGACCTCGCGAGCGAGTTGGCCATAGGTCTTTGTCCGGCCGTAGCCGATCCGGGCGCAGCGATCGAGCACCTGCCGCTGAAACGCGGTCAGCGATGACAAATCCAGCCTCACGTCGAACTTTTTCAATCGCCCAGCGAAGTATGCGCGAAGTTGCTTCTGAAAAGCCGGAAGCAAGCCGGGATCATATTCTGCGTCCGGGAACTCTGCTGCCAGCCGTTTTCTCGCCTGTGAGGGCTCGCGGCCGGTCAGGATGATGCTCGACACGCCCTTGTCCGTGGCCACGAAGCCCACTGATTCGCCATGTATGTCGACGACTGCGTACTTCACCATGTCAGATAGGTTAGGGAGAACCAGCCGCGGCGACAAGCAGAACGCGGACGGACACGCTGTGCTCCATCCGTGATAGCCTCGGCTCCTCTTTCAGAAGCCCCGAGTGCTCGCCGCGACAAAACGGGCAAACGAGCCGCCAGTGGCTCCCGAAGCAGCCAAACCTGTCGGCCCAGATCCTTACTTGGCGTTCGCGGACTCGCTGGCGAGAGCCCGGTGGAACAGCCCTGCCACGATAGCGCCGATGATGGGAGCAACCCAGAAGAGCCAGAGCTGAGACAGCGCCCAACCACCAACGAACACTGCCGGGCCGGTGCTGCGCGCGGGGTTCACGGAGGTGTTGGTCACCGGGATGCTGATCAAGTGAATGAGTGTCAGGCAAAGGCCGATCGCGATTGGGGCGAAGCCCTTCGGGGCCCGCGAATCCGTTGACCCGAGAATCACCACCAGGAACATGAAGGTCAGGACGATTTCCGCAATGAGGCAGGCCTGCAAGGAGTAGCCACCGGGCGAATGGCCGCCCTCTCCTCCGCTCCGTTGGATGCGAGGCCGCCGCTGAGGCTGAAGCCCGCCTTGCCGCTGGCGATCAGATACAGCACGCCCGCACCGGCAATCCCGCCGATGACTTGTGCAATGATGTAGGCGGGGAGCTCCTTGGCCGGGAATCGGCCGCCCGCGCATAGGCCAACCGACACCGCGGGGTTGAGGTGGCACCCGGAGATGTGTCCGATCGCAAAGGCCATGGTCAGGACGGTCAGACCAAAGGCCAGCGCGACTCCTACAAAACCGATGCCGAGTTCGGGGAAACCGGCAGCCAGAACCGCACTGCCACACCCGCCGAACACGAGCCAGAAAGTTCCAACCAGCTCAGCCAGAGAACGCTTTGCCAATGACATGAGAGTTCCTCCGTTCAGCCACCGATCGATCTGTGTCGTTGCCTGGGCGACCGCTGCCGCAGGCAGTCAAATGCAGAGAAGTAATGATGGCGCACAAAGTAGCCATGATGACACGATCCAGACCCCCAAGAACTGACGACCACATGCTACCAGCCACGAGCGGCAGGGTCCAGGGACGAGTTTCCGCCCGGTGGCTGCCCGGTGCGTGACCGTGTAGGCGGCTCTTTCAGAACCCCGAACGTAAGCGAGGGGCCGGGCCGCTTTGCGGCCCCTGGAGTTTGGCACTTTCCCGGCGTGCCGATACTCGCCCTTGAGGCCT
>CAZTQK010000620.1:0-1920 GCA_964615635.1 uncultured Planctomycetales bacterium | reverse complement strand
GCTGATCCATCGTCCGAGTCGTGGGGAGTAGTAGCGGTAGCCCCAGTAGCCCAGGTCGGTTTCGGCGTCGAACCACTTGGTGCTGAAGCGGAAGGGGTTATCCTCCCGGAAGTCCCGCGGCGGAACATCGCTGGTGATGTCGATGACACCGCCATAGGGATCGTATTCGTAGCTGGCGACGACGAAGCTCGGGTTTGATCCGTCCAGGACTTGCCGGACGTTGCCGTTGGCATCGTAGAAGTACCAGTACTTGTTGGATGAGGTGGTTGCCGGCTCCTCGCAGGCCAGCAGGCCGCCGATGCCGCCCGCGCCGTGGATGGACTGGCTCAAGTCCAGACCCCAGGTGAGTTTGTACTTGGGCGTGTTGTCGGATTTGAGCACCAGCACCGGATTCCACCCGTCGTACACGAAGCGTATCGGATAGCCGCTCTGGACCTGCCAGCCGCCGGAGTAGATCTTGTACGTCTTCTCCACCCGCCGGCCCATGTAATCATACTTGAATTCCAGCCACTTGTCATTGGTCTGCGGACTGTTCAGATCGCCGGTGTGCATGCCGACCAGCCGATTCTCGGCATCCCAGACGTACTTCCAGGCCCCGTCCTTGGTCTGACAGTTCGCGGTCGGCTTGCCGCTCTGAGTCAGATTCCCGTCATCGTCGTAGCACAGATACTCCGACGGCTCGTGCTGCTCATCGCTCGATGCCACATGGCCGTAGCGGTTCAGATCATCGGTGGTGTAAGTGAGCACCGGCTGGGGGTCGTAGGTATCCAGCGTGTACTCTGTCCGGTTCCCGATATGATCATAATCGTAGTCCCAGTTCGGAGACAGAGAATCCCCCGCTTTATCGGCGCTGGTCAATTCGCTGCGCGAGTTGTATCCGTAACTGATATCCGGACCCGCCCATGTTCCGCTGGCATCGACGGCAGTCCGACGACCAAGAGCGTCGTAGCCATAGACATACTCGGAAAGCAGCCCGCCGGGATATCGCCAATTCGCGACTTCGGTACGCACATCTCGATTGGGCTCATAGGTGTAGTTCGTGTACGCCAGAGGCACATAGCCAGGCTTTGGGTAATAGTAGCCAGCCAGCAAGTCGCTGTTGCTGTCATACCAATAGGTGACCACCCCTGAACCAGCACTAGTCAGCGTTCTGAAGCGTCCCTTGTCATCATAGCTGTAAGTGGTGTCATGGTCTTGATCGGGGTCAGAAGTCGTGCCGACTTGGAATCCTGCATCTCGACCGGGAACCAGACCTGTGCCACTGATCTCGTACTTTCGACTCAGCACTCTGTCCAGCCCAGTGAAGTCGCCCGAGCCAACGATGGTCTCGCTGAGCACGTGCAGCTTGCCTGTCGCCCCCTCGTCATAGCTGAACGTCCGGGTGCCAACCCCGTCCTCGACCGTGGCCTGACGGCCAAGCCGGGTGTAGCTGAAGGTCACGTCCGGGGTGTCGGTCCAGGCGTAGGTGGGGTAGTCAATCTTGGTCATCTCCCCGGTATCGGGGTCATAGTCGTAGGTCGTGACCGCAGTGGCATCCCGTGCCCATTGGCGGGTGGAGAGCTTGCCGTCGGGCGTGTAGGTGTAGGTCACGGCCTCGCCCGCGTCGTCGGTCTTGGATTCCAGCAAGCCGGTGGCGGGGTCGTAGCCCCAGATCGTTGTCTCGATATCGTCGTCAGAGACCGGCGTGGCAGGAATCGTGATGTTCGGCCAAGTCGCCCCGGTGAAATCATGAGGCTGCTGACTGCCGTCCTTGGGCGTACGGAAGGTGTGCATCTTTGCCCGTCTGCCATAGGCGTCATACTCGTAGGCCACCGGATAGGTGCCGTTGCCCCAGACGTGGGTCTCACGACCCTAGTCGTCGTAGGCGAAGAACTTGACGACGTCCGCCGGCGGGTTGCCAACCGCTCGTGAGACGGAGTA
>CAZTQK010000619.1:0-1939 GCA_964615635.1 uncultured Planctomycetales bacterium | reverse complement strand
GGCCTGCCGGGTGCTACGCCCTCGCCCTCGTACACCACTTGACAGGACGTGGCCCCTCCAACCGCGCGAAGCTCTCCAGCTCGTCGAAGAACTCCGTTGACCCGAACTCCCCATCGGTGATCTTCTCGACCACGGCGGTGTCTCCTTCCTGGCTGGTGTCTCCAGCCTCGGTCTTGGCGACCGGAAGGTTACGCCGCCTTCAACTCATTTACACACCGGCAGAGGGTACCTCCCTAACGAGATCTACCAACAGAAGCGAATGTCGGTGCAGCCAGTGTATTGATACGGTCCCCAGCTCCTCTTTCAGGCCGTAGATTGAGGACCGTGGCCGTAACGATCGTCAGCAAATCCATTGCCGGCCACCGAAAGCGCGTTGCCGCGAAGAAAACCGATGCCACGATCAGGTAATAGGCAGCACCCGTTCCGAGTAGAAGGATCGTGGGGCGCGGCAGTCGCCGAGAGCGCCGACCGAGAAGAATGGTCACGAGCACAATGCCAATGGCGAAAACTGCGATGACTCCCGTTGCAGCGTAAATACCCGTGAGAAAGAGAAGTAGTTGACGGTTGTGGCTCTTGAGAAAGTGCTCTCCCGGCAGGACTTCTCGAATCGTCGGCAACGGGGCCCCGCCCTTGCCATCCACGGAATAGAACACGAGATAGCGTTCGTTTTCGAACACCAAACGATGCATCTTCGTCACGAAGAGTTGAAGAGTTCGGCGCGGATTACGATGGATCCACGTGAGGGCAGCGACTCTTGCCGCTGAATCGATCTCAACGCTGTTCATGGCCTCGAGATTGGGAACTACTCGCGAAAGGCTGTCGCGCCAGAAGACCCAACCGCCATCAGCGCCGTCATGATTACCGATGAAAAGGTTGATGCCCCCGCTGGAGGTCAACCAGAGACGAGCACCGAGAGTTGATTCGTTGCGAAGAGCCCAGGGCAGCAGGACGACGTGTTGGACCAACAGCAGGAGAGTCAGCTCCCGAGCCCACCTGCGACGACCGGTGAGGCGGGCCGCAAGAGGCCAGACGACGCCGAGGGCGTAGGTAGAGACACGCGTCAGTGTCCCAATCCCAAGAAGCAACCCCGCCACTGTCCCACGCACCCAGGGATGAGTTCTCCTCGACGACGATACGGCAAGCAGGAAGAAGGCAAAGAGAACGGGCTGCAGCAGGTTTTCCGATGCGAGTATCTGAGATGCCAGTAGCCCTCTCGGAAGAATGGCCACGAGAGAGGCGGCAAGCAAGCCGACTGCTGGCCCGCCGAGCGCTTTTCCGAGACAGCCCGCCAGCAGGACGGAAAGGAAGGCAAGGCCGGCATTGACGATCTTGGCGGTGAGCAGGGGCTCTCCACCAAAAGACAAGGCCCCAGCGAGAAGGAGCGGGTAAGCTGGAGGATAGGAGGCATCCGGGTAGTCTGGAAAGGGGCCGTAGACCCCTTTCTGGTACAGATTCTCGGCCCTGGCAAGGTAAGACCAGAAGTCATCGACCGGTGCGGTCGGCAGCCAGAAAACGAGGCACATTCTGGCTGCCAAGGCCACGCCGGCGATGGCGAACAGCCAGAGCCACCAACTCTTCCTCTGGCCTGCATCGGGGACAGGCGGCCTTACGCGTTCCACGGACAGCGCATCTTCGATCTGCTGGTGAACAAAGACCGAAGCATCTCCGATTCAGGCGCAGTCAGACATGGCAGCCCGGGTTTCCCTCCGTCCTTTCAGGACACCGACGACCCGGTCGATACGATGGGTGCGGATAAGCCGGGCTCAATCCTCATACCGAGCCAATGAGCAGAAGCCTCAGTTAGACCGGTCCCGCAGATGGCAATCAAGACTGACTTCGAGTTGTCCTCGAATTGGGCGATGACGAGGAGCGGACGGGATGCTCCGGGCCACGTCCTGTCAAGTGGTGTACGAGGGCGAGGGCGTAGCACCCGGCAGGC
>CAZTQK010000618.1:0-1959 GCA_964615635.1 uncultured Planctomycetales bacterium | reverse complement strand
GCCCTGGCCGAGCACCCTGGCATCAACCGCATGGGTTTCACCGGCTCGCCGGAGGGCGGCCGTCTGATCGCGTCGGCCTTTGGGCAGAACCTCGTGCCGGTCAAGCTGGAGTTGGGCGGCAAGGGAGCGGCGGTGGTGTTTGACGATGTCGATCCGGTCGCGGTCGCCCAGAAGCTTGTCGCGGCCGTGACCCTCAACACCGGCCAGGTCTGCTGCACGGCCACTCGCTGGTTGATCCACGAGAAGATGTGGAACCCGTTCGTCAAGGCCGCCCGCGAGGCCATGCAACAGGTCAGAATCGGTCACGGGCTGACGCCCACGACTCAGATGGGCCCGGCGGTCAGCGATAAGCAGCGGCAACGGATCCTCGGCTACCTCGACAAGGGCAAGGCCCAGGGTGCGGAGTTCATCCTGCCCGGCGGCCCGGCCACGGTGGCCGAGTACCCCGACGGCTTCTACGTCAAGCCGAGCATGCTCAGCGGCGATCCGGACAATGTCTGCGCCCGTGAGGAGATCTTCGGGCCGGTCTCGTTCCTGATGAAGTTCAGTGAGGAAGAGCAGGCGATCGACCTGGTCAACCGATCCAACTATGGCCTGGCCAACAGCGTGTGGTCGGCCGACCTGAAGCGGGCCAACCGCGTTGCCGAGAGCATGGTGGCCGGCAACAGTTGGATCAACGGGCACAACCTCTTCCCGCACGGCGTGCCCTATGCCGGATGCAACCTCTCCGGTTGCGGCGGTGGGGTGCTCGGGCCGGAGACGCTGTTCGACTACCTCCGGCCGCAGTCGGTGGTGCGGGCGCTCGGGTAGAAGGGTTCAGGGTTCGGGGTTCAGGGTTCAGGTCCGCCTGCGGCGAGACTCGCCCGCCACGGCGGGCAGGTCCGTGGCGGGGTTCAGTGGCAGAGTGCCCCGTGGCCGTGATCTGGAGTCCAGGCCGGCCGCAGCGTCTTGCGATTCGACAACTGGCGAAGTGAGGTGGAGGATTCTCATGGAGGTTCATGACGCCATCCGGCGGCGGCGGAGCGTGCGGGCGTATTCATCCAAGCCGATTCCCGACGACGTGCTGGAGCGGGTCAAGCGGGCGATCCGCTCGGCTCCGTCGGCGTGCAATTACCAGCCGTGGCATTTCATCATCGTGAAAGATGCGGCTGTGCGGCAGGAACTGGTCAGGCTGTCCAACAATCAGCGATGGATGCTGGATGCGCCGGTGTTCGTCGTGGCGTGCGGTCTGCCGCTGCAGGCTTACAAAGCCATGGGCGGTTATGGCAACAGCGCCGATCTCGACGTGGCCATCGCGATCGACCACCTGACGCTGGCGGCCGTCGCCGAAGGCCTGGGTACCTGCTGGATCGGGGCGTTCGACGAGGCAGGCACGAAGAAGCTGCTCGGCGTGCCGGCGAAGGCGAAGGTGGTGGCGATTGTGCCGCTGGGGTACCCGATCTCGGCCGATCTGAATCACCCGCTCGATGAATCGCGGCGAAAAGCGGCCTCGGAGATCTTCAGCGAGGATCGGTACGGGGGAAGGGCGTAGAAGCTATTAGCTGTTAGCTGTTGGCTGTGAACCTTGTGCCCAGCGAATACCGGCGCGATAAACCCGCCGGCTCGCCAAGATCGCGGCTGAAAGTTGAGCGGAGCGAAACCCGCCGTGGCGGGCCGCTCCTGCCAGAGCGAATCGCGGTCAGAGACCGCTCCTACTGAACCCCGAACCCCGAACCCCGAACCCTCAGGACCCTCACTCCCGCGTCAACTCGTCGGCCAGTTCGTCGGCATCATAAACCTTGCGCAAGGCCTCGATGATTGCCCGCGTATCCACGGCAATCGCGCGACCCTGCCGGTCGTCGAAAGCGATGTCCCAGACCAGCGATTGCGGATTGCCGTCGAAGATAATGCCGGTGACCTCGCCCTTGGCGTTGACGATCGGGCTGCCGCTGTTGCCTCCGATGATGTCGGCCGTGAGCA
>CAZTQK010000617.1:0-1989 GCA_964615635.1 uncultured Planctomycetales bacterium | reverse complement strand
GACAGCATTACGGCCAAGAGAAAGCACCCTGCCAGAAGCACCCTCGGGCGAAGAAGACGCAAGGCTCGGTGTCCAGATGCGATTATTGGCAGGTTCTCCACTATGTTGAGTCAGGGAGCCCACTTCGAACGGGGCGTCCTCAGTTTTCGATTGAGGCCGTTTGCCCGGCCGGGATCTCCAGTTCCATGAGCCAGACCCGCTCCTGACCGACGTTCTGGCTCCAGTTCGTGGACCAAACAACACGCGAGCCGTCACGCGTGATGCTGGCCTGCGTTTCCTCCCAATAGGCCCCGGCCGTGCCATGAACCTTGGCCAGATAGAACACGCGCGGATGACTCGGGTCGAGCCTGACCAGCGTGATCGTGCGATCCAGCCAGTTCTGCTCGGACATGCCCGGTTCTGTGAAGGTCGAAACCACGCACCAGCCGGGAGCGTTGCAGGAGATGTGGATCCCGCTGTTCAGGCCCAGGGGTGAGCTTGAGTCGTAGAACAGGCGGATGACCTGGACGCGTCCCGTGCCCTCATAGTTTTCGCCGGTGTCGACTGGCTCGGTGTTCGGGTTGAGCGGAAGCATATCGACAGAGTCCGTCCGGTTGCTCTGCAGAACAATGACCTCGTTACCCTCGCTGTCCAGTCCGACATCGGAGTGACCCGCGTCGTAGTCGAGCTGGTAGAACTGCGCGAACTGCCGATCGGCAATGACCATGCCGGCCTTGCCGCCGCCGTTGTCCCAGTCGGCGCCGATCACCACCCAGTTGCCCAGCGGCGACATGCCTACCCAATCGATCCGCGATTCGTCCAGGGGAATGGTCCAGGTACCGAGCACAAGGTCCTGCTGTCGGTCCCAGGTGAAAAGGTACCTGGGGCGGTAATCATCAGCCGTCCCTTGGAGCATGAAGGCCCAGTACCGTTTGTCCGTTGAAGACTCGCCTTCGTCCTTCATGGTGATTCGGTAGAGGTCCGGATTGGCGGTCAGGATGGGTGCAATGGTCGGGTCCTGGGTGAAGTCCTTCACCATCGTCTCATCGCCGGTCTGGACATTGATCGTGACGATCTGGAAGTCGCGAAGCCCCCAGATGAGGTTGGCATCGCTCGGGTCCCATCGGGGCTCGGCCACGTCGAGCGTGCGGATGAGATTCCCGCTCTGGTCGTACGGTACGTTGTTCGTGCGATAGACCCGCCATCCGCCGGCGGCCGTGTACAGGAGCAGGATCAGCGAGTTATCGCTGTTGAACGGATCGATTCGCGAGTATTCGTGCCGCAAACCCTCCGTCTGCACGACGCGGGTCTGTGCAATCCCGAAGTCCGCATCGGTGACGGACGCGCCCGCCGCCGGTACGCCCGCTGTTGCCAGCGGATACGGCGTATTGCTGCCGGAGAGCGGATCGGGCACCTCAACCAGACCCGTGGGCTCATTGCCGCCGTTCCCGCCGTTGCCGTCGCCTCCTCCGTTATCTGTTCCGTTGTTGTCCGGATTGCAGATCGCGCCGGTCATTGTGAGGATTATCAGCAGAGCGCCCCATCCGCAGATCGTGAATGCGTGCCTCATCTGAATCGCTCCCTCGAGCCTTACTGAGTCTTTAGCAGAGTCCAGGTACGGCTACGGTGTCTCATAGGCGCCGATGTCCCAGGCGGCCGTGCCGTCGTCGTCACCATCCACCGGACGCGGCTGGTCATCGAAATCGGTGCTTGGGGCGTCCGTCGATGAACCGCTGTCAATCGCCGGTGAGCCGCTCTGCAAATGAAAGTCGGCATTTGCGGCATCCGTGAACATCGGATCGCCCTCAACATAGTCTGTACCGCGGGTCTCGTTGCCTTCGAAGTCCTGGTAGCCGTCGATGAGAGTGTGGTCGATCGTGACCGCCGGGGTGCCGGCGCCCACGACGATCTGGAAAGAGAGGTTCTGGCTGCAGATATTGTTGCGGACCACGATGTCCGTAGCGGCAGTATTGTCCACGGCGATGGCCCCGCCAAAGTCGTCCCAGCCGT
>CAZTQK010000616.1:0-2017 GCA_964615635.1 uncultured Planctomycetales bacterium | reverse complement strand
CAACGCGGTGTTCTTTCACCTGACTCGCCGGCGGTAGGGGAGGGGACGCGGCTTTCACATCACGCTTCCGCCTCGCCATCGCATAACCCTGATCGAGAGCATCGGCAGTTCCTCGGTGCCCGCGGCCTGATTCACCACACGAGAGACCGGTGGTGCCAACCAAGGTCGAGTATCGAGGTTGCGTCTACGGACGCTTTTTCACGAAGGAGATGATCATGCAGAATCTGACCCGAGCAAGTGAGGAACTGTTCCGCCGAAGCCCGGATGAACGCTTTGGCTCACTGATCGAGCTCTGGCAGTATTGCCAGAACGAGAAGCAACACGCGGCAGAGCACTGGCCGGCCCCGCAGAACCTGCGGCCCAACTGTCAGCCGGGCACCGTGGTCCTGGGCTTCGACATGGACCGGGAGTTCTACCTGAACGACTGGTCGTTCTCCCAGCTTTGCCGGCTGGCCGGGGTGAGCAAGGACACGCTCAACCGGCTGTCGCCGGAGACCGCCAGCCGGGCCCTGCAGGAGACGATGCCCACCGAGGGCAAGCCCATGCAGATCCTGTCGGCCGGCACGACCGTCCGGGCGATCCACGGGACGGCCTACACCCGGCTCTACAACGCCGACCTGCTGACCATGCTGCGGGAGTTCGCTACCGACTTCCAGCCGCCTCAGCAGGCCGCCGAGGGGCTGGGACCGCCGGCCGCAGCCGACGACATTCCCCCGTGGGAGGCGCCGGAGCCGAGTCCGCGGCCGAAAGGGGGGACGGGGCTGTACTGCGGTGAGCAGGACATGTTCTGTTTCCTGATCGACCCGACCGGCTGGGCGGAGATCGACGGCGAGGCCTTCGCTCCGGGGTTCTTCGTCTGGAACTCCGAGGTGGGCCGGCGGTCGGTGGGCATCCAGACGTTCTGGTTCCAGGCGATTTGCCAGAATCACATCGTCTGGGACGCGGTGGAGGTAGCCGAGTTCACTCGCAAGCACACGGCTAACGTCCACGACTCACTGGCCGAGATCCGCCGGCGGGTGGAGGCACTGGTCGAGAAGCGGGACCAGCGGCGGGACGGCTTCGTCCAGGTGGTCCGCAAGGCGATGCAGACCCGGCTCGGGACCGACGCCGATGAGGCCCTGAAGGTCCTGCAGCAACGCGGCATCCAGCAGAAGCTGGCCAAGCAGGCCATCGAGTCGGCCCAGCGGCAGGGGGCTTTGACCATCTTCGCTGTGGTCGACGCCCTGACCCAGATGGCCCGCAATCTGGTCAACGCCGGCGACCGCACCGAGGCCGACGAGAGGGCTTCCGGGCTTCTGGCCTTGGCGGTTTGAGGTTTCTTTACGAGAGGTTCAATGTCTGGCACCACCGGACCTCTCAACCTGTTCCTCGGTCTCAGCTACCCCTTTCCACCGCCGGATCTGCCGTCCAAACCCTGGTCTCCGGGCCTCTTCTTGGCCCTCCATAGGGCTTTTTACGAGGGTTGCCCGGCCTGATCAGTTCGTCACCGGCTTGTTCTGCCCTGTCTTCCAGGCTTCGCGGCACTCGGCTCACCGCCGCCTTCGGGCGGCACCGGCGTCGTCGGCATCGGTCGTGGCCAGGCCAAGCGGAGCCCGCCATCCGGCGGGGCCTGTCACGCCCGCTGCGTACTCCTCCACCTGTTCGCCGCGGCCGCTTCGCCCTTGTCCTCCGACCGGGGTTTTTCGTTCGTCGGATCCTCGCGAACGAACAGAAAACCCCCTTTACCTGGAGGACAAACCATGAAAGCAGAACAAGCCAAGAAACTCGCCGACGAATCGCTGGCCAACCTCGCCGCCGCTCTTGAACAGGGCCGAAGCGAGACGCTGACCGCGTATCTGACCCCGATGGCCCGCTTCCACCGCTACAGCTTCGGCAACATCATGCTCATCGCCTCGCAGAAGCCCGATGCCATTCGCGTCGCCGGCTTCCAGACCTGGAAGCAACTCGGCCGCTGGGTCAAGGGCGGCGAGAAGGGCATCGTCATCATCGCCCCGATGGCCATCCGGCCGAAGGAGGA
>CAZTQK010000615.1:0-2066 GCA_964615635.1 uncultured Planctomycetales bacterium | reverse complement strand
AAAGCGTGTGACGGGTAACCCCCGTCCGAGGGTTCAAATCCCTCCGCCACCGCCACAACTACCAGCGCAAACGCGCTGGTAGACGTGTTTATAGGGTGTTTGCCCGGAGCGGCTGGACCCGCTTTGGACCCCGTTTGGACGCACTTTTCCGATACGCCGCGTCAAGAGCAGTGCTCACCGTGTCCAAATCCGTATCAAACAGATCCGCGTAGGTCCGCAACGTCACAGTGGGATTCTCGTGTCCGAGCATCCGGCTCACGGCCAGCACGTTGGCCCCGGCGCTGATCGCCAGACTGGCTGCCGTATGCCGCAGATCGTGCGGGGTGACCCGCTGGACCTTGGCGCGCTTCACCGCACCCTCAAACCAGCCATCACGCGACTTCGGCCGAGGGAGATACCGGGCACCGTCACCGAACACCAGATCGTCGGGGCCACGTCCGTGGATCTGTTTTTTGATCTCCGTCATCACGAACCGCGGGACAGGAACCTCACGCGGCTCGTCGTCCTTCGGGTCACCGACCGCGTGATCCGTGCCGAGCTGTACGGCGTTGTCGATCACCAGCAGCCGCCGCCGAACCTCGTCGACATGCCGCACCCGCAGCGCCACCGCCTCACCCCATCGGATGCCGGTGTAGGCCAGGACGAGGACCAAGGTCCGGTGATCCCCGGATTCATCGGCCAGCCGCCCGACCTCCTCATGACCGAGGTAGACGTGCTTCCGCTTCGGCTTCACCGGCTTCTCGCGCCGCTTCGGGTCCAGCCCACGCGCCGGATTCTTCGTTATCCGGTTATCGGCAATGGCGTCGTCGAGGATGCCGGCCAGAACGCCCAGCGCCCGCAACACCGTAGTGGCCGAGCACCCCTTACCCGTCATCGCAGCCGACCAGTTCCGTACTCCAGTAGCGGTCACCCTGTTGACCGGCACCCCGGACCACTTGGGGGAGACATGCACCCGCCACGCCGATTCCAGCATCCGACTATGAGACGGCTCGGTCGTCGACTTCTTCCGCTCGATCCACGCCGGGGCCAGATCCCCGACCTTCACGCGGCCCTTCGACGGGGCCACGTACGAGCCGCTGTTGATTGACACCTTGTTATTGGCGTCCCAGTCCTCAGCCGCACGCTTGGTCGTGAAACCTCTTTTGCGGCTGGTGCTTCCGTTCGGCTGGCGGTAACGAACCTCCCACCGCTCACCCGCCGCTGTCTGGTACCGCTTAATCGTCGCCATCGGGGTTCGCCTCCTCAAACCTGAGAGTGATGGGCCGCTCCAGATCCGCAACGGAGCTTTCACCGTGCCGTTGGGCGATGCGACGTTCAACCGCCGCTAGTTTCCACGGCGGTAATGCCCTGGCGAAGAACTCTGTAAGACCCTGAAAAGGGAATGGCCACTCGGCGATCAACCACTCCCAAAGCGTCGCCGCCTTGAACTCGGTCTCACACACAGCCACGATTTCACCGGCTCCGACCCCGGACGGCATCAACAGGGTTACGGGCGAAACACCAAGCGCCGCAGCCAAAGCCACTAGATCATCGGCATCTACGCGGCGTTCGTAGCTTTCTATCTTGCGCAGTCCGAGCGTTGGGATAGGCCGGCCGATCTCCTCAAGCCTTGCAGCCAGTTTCACGTATTGCATGTCCCCTCGGAGACGCCTGACGTTGTCCGCAACGGTACGGCCAGTCGGTCCTAGAGGGTTCTTCTTCTGTGGCTCCGCCATGACGCCAGGTTAGGCGATGGAAATAATCGTTACAACAGTGGACTTGACAGGTCTACAGAGCATCATGCAAGATAACTTCCCGAGAGATGGAAACCATCTCTACAGAGATCTAAACAAGAGGAGGTGAAGAAATGGCTGAACTGCCCATCGACACCGCGACATCCAAAGAAGTCGCAGCAGCACTGCACACCACCGAAGCGGGACTCGCCCAGATGCGTTACCGCGGGACCGGTCCGAAGTTCTGCAAGGTGGGCCCACGCAAGGTCGTCTACCGCTGGTCTGACGTGAGGGACTTCCTCGACGCCAACACGCTGACCCGCACCGACGATCCCCGAGGTGCCGCCTGATGCG
>CAZTQK010000614.1:0-2067 GCA_964615635.1 uncultured Planctomycetales bacterium | reverse complement strand
ACCCTGCACTCGCTCTATGTCGATGGCACGTCGCTGGTGATGTCCAGCAACATCGCCATGAGCACGGCCGCGACGCCCGCGACATCGTGCTTCACGGTGACGGCCGACGGGGTCGCAGTGGCCGTGTCGTCCGTGACCATTGCTGCCACCTACATCGTCCTGACGCTCGCCTCGCCCGTGACTTATGGACAGACCGTGACCCTGACGGTGGACAAGGACGGGACCAACTATCCGCGCGCCAATACGGACGGCGGGAAGCTGGCCGTTCCGGTATCCGCAGCCAGTGTCATTAACTACACCGATGCGGCTGCCGCCGCGACCCTGCCAAACTTCACCTTCCTGGCAACCAAGTCGGCCGCCTTCGCGGACGAAACGGCGACAGGACTGCCCTGGAAGTGCGGGGTGTCCTCTGCGTCTGGCTCGTGGGAATATGGCCGCATGGGTTCCGCAGCAGGTGCCAGCGTATCGGCAGGCGCAGGGGTAGATTTTTCGGTTGAATTTACCTACACCGCCGGCATGGGTACTGCCGGTGTCATGTCCCACTCGGGCACGTCGGGAGGGGCCCCTGGAGCAGCGGCAATTTACGTATACGTCAAGGCGTCCAACTCCAAGATTTACCACACTGTCGTCGGCGGATCGGAAACGTTGTCCGGTGGCGGCGGAGGTATCACTGCGACCGAGGGTATGCGGATTCGGGCGCGGCGGAACACGTCAGGCAATTGGCAGGTGGAATACAGCACCGATGGCGGAACGAATTGGTCGGTGGCTGCGGCTGACGTGATTACCGGATCGTCCTCGACCCAGTATCCGTTTGCCGCAGTGTTCGGAGTGGCATCCAACAAATCCTTCCGGCCGCGTCATCGCGGGTATTCGTGATGCGCGCGCTCGCTCAGCAACGCCCGGTCACGGCCGATACCGCGACCCCGGTGCTCGGCGGGGCCGCCAATGCCAAGACGTTGGCCGTGTTTCGCTACCTGCGGTCGCTGAAGGGGCGTCCGGAGGTGATCTGGGGGGTGACCGACCGGCACGACGTTCCCTCCGCAGGATCGTATTCCGGGGCCTATGACGCTTTCCGCACGCAGACCGGCAGAGTGCCGGCGGCATATACGCTGGAGTACCACGATCCCGCCTGGACGACGGGCTTCACAGGCGCAAACGGGTGGCAGGCGAACCTGACCGCCGAAGTGCAGCGGGCTTTCGGGCTCGGCACGAGAATTTTCGTGATTAACGCTCACATGGGCAACCCGGTCACCGGGGCACTGAGTCGCAATGGGCAGACCGGGGCGATATCATCGGCTACCGGATACTCGCAGGATCGGAACGGCTCGCCGCTGGCCGCCATCAAGACCGGTGGGGCGCAAGAGGCACAGTTCCTGACCTGGATGGATTCGTTCTACACCTTCTGCAACGGCCCGACGTTCAGTTACGGCGGCTTCCAGTGGCCGGTGATCGTGCGCCTGTTTGCCGAGAACTCGGGGGTGAGCTCCTGGTACGGGGTCGGCGACAATACCGGTGACCACACCTTCACCAACTATGTGGACGTCTGGCAGAAGATGGTCAACTACTTCAAGACCACCAAGTCGGCCACCAACATGCTGTTCATGTGGCACGCGGATACTTACTCACTGCTATTGACATCGAATTGGGGAAGCATCTACCCGGGCGACAGCTACGTGGACATCGTCTCTTACAGCCGGTACGACGATGGCGGAACCGCAAACATCGACGACTCAGGGGGGTTGATGGATATTGGCTATGCCTCCCTGCGGGCCATTGCGTCCTCGAAGATTTACGCGATCGGGGAGTGTGGGTTCGTGGGCGATAACACGGCGAACCTATGGGACCAGAGATTGTGCCAACCGATGGTCCAGCAGTACCAGGATGTGTCGTTTTTTACGACCTGGAGAAACGAGCCCGGTGTCTTTAAATGGGGTCCGGGCGGTGACGATTCAGCGGCGCGCAAGGCATCCGCTGCGGCAGCGGTCCTCAATCCGAACGTGATTACTGTAGACAGGTGTCCTCTCTAAGGAGTACTCATGACAACTCCAGCTTCGAATACCCCCTACC
>CAZTQK010000613.1:0-2087 GCA_964615635.1 uncultured Planctomycetales bacterium | reverse complement strand
GCGAACCACTCCAGGCCCTCCCGCCCGCCGTCGACGAAGATCATCGATCGCGGCGCATGGCTGAGTTTGAGGCCCTGGTCCGAGGGATGGTCCGGACGCAGCTTCCCGGGTGCATAAGGGGATTTGATTTTATGCGGGGGTGGCCAGAGGGGGCTCTTTAGAGGTGGATCGGCGGTAGAAGTACGAGCCTGGGCGGTTGAGAATCCATTGGCTGAGCCGGTCGTCGTCGCAAAGGGCGGCGGCGCGGATTTGCAGAATCTGCTCGGCTCCTTCAGGGCGGTTCCAGAACTTCTCCGTTCCCTTGACGCGGTAGTTCATCTCCTTGATCAGCGACTCAATCATGGACGTAGAGACAGGCAGTCCCTGACGACGATAGTCAGGGTAGTTCATGCGCTGTTGGTTGTTCTCCAGGTAAGTGACCGTACCCTGGACGATCGACCGCGGATCATCGTCCGGCAGTTTCCCCTCCGGCGGAGCCGGGTGCGCGGCTTGCCATGTGCGAAGCTCATTCAGGAAGTCCACCGCGCGTCCTTGCCAACAAGCCGTGGCGGCGCGGAGGTACAGCGGCCAGGGATCAGCCGGCGCGAGGATCTTGGCCGCGTCGTAGACGTAGCCCAGCGGATGGACGAAATCGGTGATGGCCACGAAGTCAGGGAAGTGGGTTGCCTGAAGTGTCCAGTTCCACGTTTGGCCGTCCCCAAGGAATGCACGTCGCGCCGCTTGATAGAAGCCGCGCCGCTGCGCTTCGCCAGCCACCAGCGGGCCGAACTTGTCGCTGGAAACCATGCTGCTGACGCACGTCCGCACCAGCCGTTCGGGACGCCACGATTTCTGCGATCGGCACCCGGCTGGGTCCGTGCCCGATGGCTTGTCCGAGGGTACCGTGACGGCCACCGTTTCCGCAGAAATCGTCGGCTTTTCCGGGCTTTTCTCAGGCTCGCCCGTCACGCTGGAATGCACGTCGCGGACCAGTTGTTCGACGTAGGAACGCTCGGAGAAACAGGCAGGCAACTCCGGGTGTGGATCGTGTTCCGAGGGAGAACTGCTCATGGTCATCAGGCAGCCGTTTTTCGTTTCTTTCCAAGCCTGCTCATGCACACCGCGTCCCGCGGTCGCTCGCGTCATAATCCGACCGCCATCCACGGACACAGCCGCCACACGGGGCGGCTCAGCATAACGGGGCCGCAGGGTTTGTCCGGCATGCGCGGTGGCTTGCTGCCGGAGATGTTCTGCCAACTCTTGCCCGATCATGCCGCTGAGGTCCATGATCTCGGGAACGCTGATCGAAATCTCCGCCAGTTTCTTCAACATCTTCTGGGCCTTGCCCGCCGACTTGTGTTCCGCATTGGCGGAGACGATCTTGTCCAACACGGCGGCACTATAGCTCCGTTGGTCCAGGCCCAACGCAGGACGCTGAGGGAAAAAAAGCCCGGCGGCAGGCCGGGCAATCGCAGGCCGCTTCGTGGAGCTTAATCGGCCCATCGATGGTCTCCAATTCTCGCTCCCGATGCACGACCGGACACCGACGACCGCACGTCGGGCACGGTTGCGGCTCTGAGAGGCGCTGCGCCCGAGCGAGCGTCAACCGCTCAGTCGTTGCGCGAGCGACGACTCGACCCAACGCATGCCCGGCCGACTCCATCGCATGAAACCGCACATCCTCCTTAAGGAGGTCCCGCACGTTGATTCCCAACCGATCCGCCAGACCCAGAAACGTCTCCCACTCCTGCTCGGTAAGCTTCGCTTGTGCCATCGTCGTTCGTCCTTGAACTTGGTAGTTTGCTGCCGGGCCTTCCCATTCCGCCCAGCTTCAGCTCAAAGATACAAAATCCCTCCAAAATCTCCTATTGACGTTTTTCGCGATTCCGGCTCTCAGCGCAATTCCCCTTATGCACCCTTCGAGAGAGGCTGAGGCAAAACCGCTCTGGCCCAAAACAGCCGGATTCGCTAAGAATGGGGGCCGTTCTGGCGAATCGGCCGCCGCTGCCGCGAAAACGCGCAGGTTGCCCTCGTCCAGGCGTTCCATCGTTTCTATTCTTCCAGGTCTTGGAGAACCGCAGACAATGCCTCACACCGCCACCAGGCTC
>CAZTQK010000612.1:0-2121 GCA_964615635.1 uncultured Planctomycetales bacterium | reverse complement strand
CATGTACATCCCGCCGTCCTTGAGAACACGATTCGGAGGCGCCCCGTTCGTGGCCTGGATGATGTCTTCGATCTGCGCGATGGCAAGAGGATTCTTGGCGGTTTCCGCCGGCAGGATCACCGCCTTCTCGCCGTTGGAGACATTGATTTCATTCCCGGCAACCTTGACCGGAATCTTGTCATCCTTTGGCCCACCTTTGCCGCGGAACTGGACCACCCCGCCATTCGCGTAATTGGCCGCTTTGCGCAATTCTTCGTTCCGACGCGCTACAGCGTTCAGGACGTTGCCCACTGGGGCCGCCGGTTCCTGAGCCGGGGCAGTCCGAGCGGGCTGCTGAACCGGCGCGGCGGGCTCCTGGGGCGATCCTGTTCCAACGCCGTATTTGCCTGAGATACGCGCCAGAAGTTGTTCCGGCGTTTCCTTGGCAACCACGCCCCCATCGGCGTAACGCTTCTTGCAATTTTTCATGATGCCTTCCCTTCAGGATCGGACGAATGCCATGGTAGAGACATTGCCAGTATCACAGGCTAGTCGTAACGGTATCGTTGCCTTGAGCGCCAGCACTGGCGTGCAGGTTGTTAAGCATGGCGGTGATGCTCTGGCCGATCACTTGGGCCTCGGAGAGAAGCGCCTTCAGTTTGGAGTCGATCATCGACAACTCGGACGCCTGATTCTTGATGTCCGCTTCCAAGGTCGTGGTGACGTTGTACTGGTTCGCCTTGGCGATGATTTCCTTCGCCCCCGCCCGAGCACGGTAGTAATCCGCTACCGACGAGATGAGCTTGCTCTGCGCGTCGTAGCCAATGCCAACAACTCGTGATGCCATCTCAGGCCCTGATGCCAGCGCCTTGATGTACTCCACGGCGGCAGCCATGGCGCCTTGGCGAAGGTCTAGGGTCGATTTGACGAGGAACCTGAACTGCTCCACCGACATGATCGTAACCTTGCGTGCCGCTTCGGCCATCTGCGCCTGTGCGTTCCCTTGGATTTGAAGCGTGGCAGAAGCCGCCGCTCCGGGAGGTAGCGGGAAGCGTTTCGCAGCGAAGGTCGCCATGACTTCGTCAGTGGCCCGGCTCGCCTCGGCGAGAATAACGTCTCGCGCATCGGTCAGCATCTGATCCCGCACCGCAAGCGGAAGCCCGGAATCATCGGTAAATGCCGCCTGCAGCCAATCCTCGGCCGCTCCGTAAGCGTTCTGCTCATCCGGAAAATAGGCTGTTCTGAACGCGACGAACTTATCCGCCAGCAGTTGCACCAGTTCGGCGTATTTGGAATCAAAGGTGGCGAGGATGTCGCTCGTGTCAATCGAGGAGGGAATCAGCACCGCCGGCTCATCGATCGTTGGAACGGGCGCCGTCCCTGCGGTAACAGTTGGCGGAGCGGTAATGTCGAGGAACCCGCTCGTCGCGTTGGCGATTTTCGTTGAGAACTCGGTTTGTTTTGCCCCGGCCAAGTCCCACGTTGCATTGATGACATCAGCGATGACCGTATAGACGTAGGCGGCACCACCTGGGGGATCGGGAAGTAGTGGCATAGTCAGATTCTCCGGTTAGTTTGGACATCGGTGAAACTCAGCGAGGCGATAGTCGCGCCGCCGGCTTGCATCGGGAGCGAAAGATTGAACCAGTTGGCGCGAAGCCCCCGACCTGTGTCGAACCGGTGAACCTTTAGGCTGTCGCTGTACGACCGAGCCTCGTACTCCCATTCAGCCCCGTCAGGAAGACCGACCTTGAGGACGAGCTTGTTCTGAGACTCGGCGCCAGCATAGACCGCAGGGAGGCGCTTCTTGTTCTCGACCCCAAAATCCTGCTTTCCAAAGTCACACGACCACACGACGAAGTCGCTCTCCCCGTCGAGAAAGTACACGCCATCCGACATGGTGCCGTAGGTTCCGGATGCGGATGTGAGCGCCAAAGAGGTTTCTGTGGCAGAGAGGTTGTCCAGGCTCAACGTCCAGCCGCAACCAGTCACCCGCATGTACCCTTCCGTCTGAAGCACTGCAGCGCATCCGGACGCCGGTATACTGGGGAGATCGATGTTGTCGCTCATGACCGCTTCGGCCTGCCCGTTCGGGTCAGCCACCACCCACCCAGCATGGCTGAACCACCCCACCTTGGAGTT
>CAZTQK010000611.1:0-2125 GCA_964615635.1 uncultured Planctomycetales bacterium | reverse complement strand
GACCTCAGTTCCGACTACTACGCGGCCCATTGGTTCGGGGCGGTGCGGTACCCGTAGCGGTCCCGTCGAGGCTACGTCCGGCGACGGGTCGTTCGACTTCCTCACCCTGATGAAACTCGCCGACTCGCGCCGTGACGATGTTGTGGAGCCTCGAACCCCAATGGGAGCTAGGAGCGCACGTCAGTCAGATAGGCGCTCAGGCCCCTGACACGTCCCCTCCGTGGCACCTACGCCGGCAACGCGATCGACAGCCAGTCGGGCACCTGCAAAACGGACAACCAGAAGGGTGTGAGGGCCGTGGTCAACCGCTCTGCTGGAAGCAATAGAGACGCTTCAGCAGGAAGCAGTCGGAAACGTTGTTCTCGGTCCACGTCGAATCGTCCATGCCGCTCCAGCCGTAGTCGCCCTTGGCCCCCGCGTCGTGCCAGTTCCGGCAATGCGCGTCGCCAACGCCTCCAGCCGTTCCGTCCGGCCTCGTATGGGTCCAGACGCCGAGAAATGGTCCGGGGAAGAAGCCGGTCTCGGTGACGAAGATGATCGTCGCAAGACTCCCGTCCGTCAGGTCGGCCCAGTTGTTGGCGACCACGCTCCGGTCTACCAACCAATACGGGCCGTTCGACTTGAGGAGGAATCGCGCGCTCGGCGAAGAAGCGTCGTCCGAGATCCAAGCCATGTACGTCCCGGGAAGGTGCGCGCCCTCGGCGCGGTTCTGACACTCTTCGTCGGCACCGGCAACTCCGCCCAGATTCCCGGTGGAGACGGTGGCAGTAATGAAGACGCGGCATGGACCGCCCGCCTCACATGGCAACTCGCAAACACCATTGAAGCAGACCTTGCCGTCGCTACAAGTTTGCCCGCAACCTCCGCAGTGTGCAGAGTCGTTCATTATGTCCGTCTCGCAGCCGGTCGCGGGATCGCCGTCGCAGTTCCCCCAGACGTATTCGCCATATCTCTTGTCCGAGCATGCCCCAAGCACGCACACGCCTTCGATGCAGTCCCCACCGGCGTTGGGGAACATGCAGACTTTCCCACACGCTCCGCAGTTCTCGGGGTCTGTCCTGAGGTCGATCTCGCATCCCGTGTACGCTGAGTGATCACAGTTGGCGTAGCCATCGTCGCAGACCACACGACATTCGCCGCCCATGCACGTGGCGGTGCCGTTGGTCCTGCTGCAACGCGTGCCACACCTGCCGCAGTTGTCGACGTCGGACATGGTGTCGGTTTCGCATCCGGTGGCTGGGTCTCCGTCGCAGTTCCCCCATGTGCCACGGCACGCGCCGAGCGTGCAGGAATCCTCCACGCAGGTGGCCCTTGCGTTGGCATAGCGGCAGATGGCACCACCGCACTGGACGACGCACGCTCCGGCGACGCAGGTTTCACCCGGGGCGCATGCGTTGCCACACGCGCCGCAGTTCTCCGGGTCGGTGGCAGAACCTTCGCACTTGACGAGGCACTCGCCAGAGACGCACGTTTCACTCGCGAAGCATGCGCTCTCGCACGCTCCGCAGTGAGCCGGGTCATTGGACGTGTTGACGCACCGTTTGCCGCAGCGCCTCGTGCCACTCTTGCATTTCTTCTTCTTGCCGCGACGGGCTCGGGCCGCGGCGGAACGGTTCTGGCTCGGCTGGCCAGGAGGCGTCTGCGTGTTGTGGCTCGGGACAGGGCTCGCCGCTGCATCGGTGCCTGCTTCGCGGTTGAGGCGGTCGGCAACGGAAGCGGCGAACAGGGCGACGGGGGAGCGGAGAAGGCTCCGCCGAGACGCTCCGCCCGCAATCCTTCGTGCCAACCGGTCGAAGGAGTCGCCCTCCATGACCGACCCTTCCGATCTCTTCAGCGACGCACGGCGTACGCCATGCTGCCCACCACGATCAACTGTGCGTCTACAGAATACAGATCAAGACTTCCGAGCGCCATTGTCGTTGCTTGTCAGGACACCTCGGGCACGCGGCGGCGGCAATCCTGACGGAGGTCCAGGAACGCATCGGCGTGGTCTGGGCAAGGGACAGGACCGACAGTGACACTGGTCCCGATCGTCGCCGGCGACGTAGAACCTTCAGGCACGGCTTCACTGGCGGAGAGGGTGGGATTCGAACCCACGGAACTTGCGTTCGGCTGTTTTCAAGAC
>CAZTQK010000610.1:0-2144 GCA_964615635.1 uncultured Planctomycetales bacterium | reverse complement strand
CTCTCGGTCATGCGTCCAGCCGGACGCGGGGGTCGAGCAGGCTGTAGGTAATGTCGGTCACCAGGTTCATGAGGACGACTGCTAGTGACAGCACGACGACCGTCCCCTGAATGACGGGGTAGTCGCGCTGCTGAACCGCCTGCACTGAGAGAAACCCAACACCGGGAATCGAAAAGAGTGACTCAACTACGAACGCGCCTGTGACGAGAAAGGCAATCGCCGGGCCGATCACCGTCACAATCGGCAACATCGCGTTGCGCAGGACATGGGTGGTACGGATCATGGCCTCGGGCAGCCCCTTGCCGCGGGCCGTCCGCACGTAGTCCTGTCCGAGAGTGTCCAGCACGTTGGCCCGGGTAAGCCGAGCGAAGTACCCGAGGTTCCCGGCGGCCAGCACCAGGACGGGCATGATCCAGTACTGGGGCGACCCCCACCCGGCCGCGGGTAGTGACGGCCAGTTTTTCAGATAGAGCTGGTAGTTGATCCACTGCAGGATCGGGATCAGGACGAAACTGGGAATGGCGAAGAGCGCCAGCATCGGCACCATGGTCAGGCGCTCGCCCCAGCCGCGGTGATGGAATGCGGCGTACATCCCGATTGGAATGCCAAGGACCAGGCTCAACGCGAGCGCGACGCCGCCCAGCGAGAGGGATACCCTCACACCCCCGGAGATGAGGTCGGAAACGGGTCGCTGGGCGTAGCGATAGGACATTCCCAGGTTGCCGTGAAGCAATCCCTGGAGGTATCGCGCGTACTGCTCGTACCAGGGCAGGTCGAGACCGTAGAGATGGCGGAGATTCTCGTAGACGACCGGGTCGCGCTGATTTCCCATCAGGGTGAGGATGGGATCTCCCGGCGCGATGTAACCGACGATGAACGTGACAAAGGTCACACTCACGACGATGAGCGGCAGGCTGATCAGGCGGCGAACGATGATCGTGACCATGTCAGGACAATGTACTCAGGGGGTGACTCGCGGCACCCCCTGGTTCTCCCCTTTTTGGCTTGCTAAGCCGGGCAGCCGGTTAGCGCACCCCAGTCCGGAATCTGGTAGTCCATGCCCGTGACATCGATCCCCTTGATGCACTCCCGTACGAGCACGTTGACCTTGGCGTTGAACAGCGGTAACCAGCCAACCTCGTCGACCGCGATTTGTTCTGCCTTGTTGTAGAGATCGGCACGCTTCGCAAAATCGTCCACCGTCGTGTCGGCTTCCTTTGTCAGTTTGTCGAAATCGGCGTTCGACCAGTGGCCGTTGTTGTTGCCGACGTCTGTCTGCAGTTGGAGAGAGAGGAAATTCTGCGGGTCAGGATAATCCGCTCCCCAGACACTGTAGTACGCCTGCAGGCCATTCTCGGGGTCCTGGTAGGTGTCATTCAGCCGTGAACTGAACGTTGCCAGCTCCAACGGCTCCAGCTTGACCGAGATGCCGAGATTCTCCTGCCACATTGATTGCAGCACGGTGACGACTCGCTCATTGTCGCCTTCCACGCCGTAGGACAATGTGAAGGAAAAGGTCTTGGGGTCGATTCCGGCCTGGCTGAGGAGATCCTTGGCGGCAGCCGGGTCAAACGCAAGCCCGGTTATCGGCTTGTCGGAGGCGGGGAATCCCGCCGGCAGGATGCGCTCCGTCGGGTTGACGGTGCCACCCAGGACCGCGTTCGCAAGGGTTTCGCGGTCGATCGCGTGGGTTAATGCCTGCCGCACCTTGACATCATCAAAGGGCTTCAGCACATTGTTGAAGGCAACGTACCGGGTGTTGAAGGCCGGGGTAGATCGGAAGTCCGGGCTCCCCTCGACCTCCGGCACGCGCGACGCCGGAATCGGGTTCTGGGAGCTGCCGAGGATGTCCGCCTCGCCGGTGCGGTACAGCTGATACCCGGTCTCGCTGTCCTGGTTGAAGATGAAGTCGAGTTGGGTAACGCCAGTCACCGGTTGGTAGAACTGTGGGTTGGGAACGAGTTCGATGCCTTGTCCGTGATTCCAGTTCTTCAAGGTAAACGGGCCGCTGGTGACGGTGCCCTCGGCGCCGGCATCACCAGCCGCCTTGGACAGGATCTTCGAGGGGCCAGCCGACAATGATCTGAGGAAGTACGCCGACGGTTGCTTGATCGTGATCGCGACCGTCTTGTCGTCGATCTTCT
>CAZTQK010000609.1:0-2173 GCA_964615635.1 uncultured Planctomycetales bacterium | reverse complement strand
CGCCAGATGTGGTGGCTTCGAGGACACCTGACAGCGAGATCGGCGATGCGCAGCTGGATGCCGCTATTCAGGTCCTGACCACCTCAACCGGGACACCGGTTGCCTGATGTTCCTTGCGCTAACAAGGAATTTACAGGGCGGTAACCGCGAGTTAACGCGGCGTCCATAGCATTTGGTCGTGATGAGCGACCGAAGTGCTTCTCCAACCGAACTCGAAACCTCCAACCAGCAGGCGCCATCCATGTGCGGCACGATCTTGTTGGTGGAGGACGACCCTACGCTTCGCAGCATAACCACCTACAACCTGATCCGCGCCGGATACGGTGTCATCAGCGCAGCGGACGGCGAGGCCGCCATGGCGGTCGTGCGAGAGCAGCTGGACCAGATCGATCTCGTCGTTCTCGACCTAATGCTGCCTGGTTTGAATGGCCTGGCAGTGCTGCGCCAGATCCGGACCCGCAGCGACGTTCCGGTGCTCATCGTCTCCGCACGAGGTGAAGAGCAGGACAAAGTCGACGGACTCGAACTGGGCGCGGACGACTATGTCGTCAAGCCGATTGCGTTGCGGGAGTTCATTGCCCGGGTGCGGGCGACGATGCGCCGCCGCGCGATTCCATCGGCGCGGCCGCCGTCTGTGCTCTATCGTGGCCCCCTCACGATCGAACTGGAAAGCCAGAAAGCGCAAGTGGGCGCCAGGGATCTGACGCTGAGCCGGAAGGAGTTCGGATTGCTGCGCGAACTCGCGTTGGCGCCCGGTCAGGTCTTTACGCGCCAGCAACTGCTCGACGTGGTGTGGGGAACCGACATCTTCGTCGATGAACGCACGATCGACGTGCACATGTCATGGCTCAGATCGAAACTGCGCGAAGCCGGAGGTCCGGACGGAATGATTCGGACTATTTACGGCCGCGGATATTGCTTCGAGGTGGCGTCCTGATGATGTCGCTTCGTCCTCCCATTCTCGAATTCACTGTCCGAAGGGCAGCGAAGTGCCGGGGAGACGTTCCCGGTGATACCAAACCGTCAAGCAGAAAAGGAGAAAGAATGTCGATTCCGTCCCTGCAAAGCTCGCGTCGAGGGCTTCTTGGCTCGGCGGCGGCGATTGGGCTGTCGCTGACGATGTTGTTGAGCGGCGCCGTCGCCCAGGACGCCACTGCAGTCCCGTATGAGGAGCCGGAGAATGCCGGCGACCTCTCGGGCACGATCGTTGCCGATGGTTCGTCCACGGTCGGACCCATCACTGAGGCGATGGCAGAAGAGTTCGCGGCCATAGCGTCAGGTGTGCAGCTCGAGGTCAGCATCTCGGGTACCGGCGGCGGGTTCGAGCGCTTCTGCAACGGCGAAACCGACCTGCAGAACGCCTCCCGCGAAATCAAGCCGGAAGAAGCCGAGGCATGCGCTGCCAACGGCGTCGAGTACTACGTCTTCGAGGTTGCATATGACGGCATTGCGGTGGTCGTCAACCCGGAGAACGACTTTGTCGAATGCCTGACCGTCGACCAGCTCAAGTTGATGTGGCAGCCGGAAGGCGCCGCGACGAAATGGAGCGAGATCGACCCGTCGTTCCCGGATGAGCCGATTTCGCTCTACGGCCCCGGCACGTCTTCGGGAACCTTCGACTACTTCACCGCTGAGATCGTCGGCGAAGAAGGCAGCTCCACGACCAACTACCTCCCGAGCGAAGACGACAACCAACTGGTGGAAGGCGTTGCCGGCGATACGAACGCGCTTGGCTACTTCGGACTGGCCTACTACGAGCAGAATGCCGACCGGCTCAAGCTGGTGGCGATCGATGGCGGGAGCGGCTGCGTCGAGCCAACTGCTGAAAGCGTTGGCGACCTCACCTACGCGCCGCTTTCACGGCCACTGTACGTCTATGTGAATGCCGAAAGCTTGCAGCGTCCTGAAGTCCAGGAGTTCATGAAGTTCTACGTCGCAACCGCAGGCGAGATCGTCGCTGACGTCGGATACGTCGGATCTCCTGCCCAGGTCTATGCAGAAGACCAGGCCAAGCTGTTCGCTGCTATCGATGGCTCCGGCACGCCGGACTCGGCCAGCTAGGCAAGACCGTCTTTCCGCTTGGGACGGCTCCGACACTCGGAGCCGTCCGTCGCGTCAGGAAGAGGTGCGGTTTAATACGCATGGCAACCGCTGAGCGAAGTTCATTCATGGC
>CAZTQK010000608.1:0-2212 GCA_964615635.1 uncultured Planctomycetales bacterium | reverse complement strand
CCCGGCGGTTCGGGATCGTCGCTTCATCACTCTCAATGACTCATTTCACTCCCAGCCGCCGGCGAACCGCCTCCGACAGGGCCTGGAACACGGCGTCCATCTCCTTGGTGCCGTCGACCTCCACAAGAAGCCCCTTGTCCCGATAGTAGGCCTCCAACGGAGCAGTCTGTCGGTGGTAGGCATCCAATCGCTGTTTCACGACCTCAGCCGTGTCGTCCGGGCGCTGAACCAGTGCCGCACCATCGGCATCGCAGATCCCATCCCGGGCGGGCGGCAGGGTCTTCACATGATAAACCGCGTTGCACCGGGGACAAGTACGTCGCCCGGTGATCCGATCGACGATCAATTCGTCGGGAACCGCCAACGCGGGAACCGCATCGACCCGCTTACCGGCCTGATTCAGGGCCTCGCCGAGACTCTCGGCCTGAGCCACCGTTCTGGGGAAGCCATCCAGGAGCAGACCGGCCTTGTCGCCCAAGTCGCTCAACTGGGCCAATACCGCCCCGACGATGATCTCATCCGGAACGAGCTTGCCCGCATCCATATACTCGGCGGCCTTCTTGCCCAGCTCGGAGCCCTTGGCCCGCTCAGCCCGCAGCAAGTCGCCGCTGGACAGGTGCCGCAGCGAGAAAGCCTGAGCCAATCGGACGGCCTGAGTGCCCTTGCCGGCTCCGGGGGGACCAAGAATGACCAGATTCATACCCATCGTCTGTCCTTCAAGGCGCCTCAGACTAATCCGAGGAACCCAGGAACCCCTTGTAGTTGCGCATGACCAGGTTGGCCTCGATCCGCTGGACCACGTCCAAGGCCACACTGACCACGATCAGCAGGCCCGTCCCGCCAAGGAACGCTGAGATCTCATAGGAGACGTCCAGCGACACGAACACGACCGTCGGGATGACGGCAATGATGGCCAGGAAGGTCGCACCCACGTAGGTGATCCGGGTCATCACCCGCTCCAGGTAGTCGGCCGTCCGCTTACCGGGCCGCAGGCCGGGGATGAAGCTCCCGTAATCCCGGAGATTGTTCGCCATTTCCTTGGGCTGAAACTGAACCGCAGTCCAGAAGTACGCAAAGAAGTAGATCATCCCGATGTAGCCGAGTTCGTGCAGATAGCTGCCCGTCCTCAACTGATCGGCGAGGATTCTGAGAGCGCTGCTGCCGCCGAACGCACTGGCCAGATAACCCATCAGAATGCTCGGGAAGATCATGAGCGAGCTGGCAAAGATGATTGGCATCACACCGCCGTGATTGACGCGCAAAGGCAGATACTGCCGCTGGCCCCCAAGCACACGCCGGCCGCGGGTGTGTTTGGCCTGCTGAATCGGGATGCGCCTCTGGGCCTGAGTGATCAGAATCGCGCCGGCCACCACGGCAACAAAAGCCACGAGAATGAAGACGATCTTGAGCGGCGTCATTGCACCCTGCGGCGCCCCCGCTCCCACACTGAAGTCCGCCCGTTGGTAGACTTCGATGACCGCGTTGGGCATTCGGGCGACGATACCGGCCATAATGATCAGACTGATGCCGTTGCCGATGCCGTATTCGTCGATCTGCTCGCCCAACCACATCAGGAAGACGGTCCCGGTCGTCAGGGCCATGACGGCCATGACGATGAAGATGATCGAATCCTCGAAGTCTTTGTAGACGTAACCGGAACTGATCATGTAGTTCACCCAGAACACGCCCTGGATCAGACACAAACCCACGGTCGCGTAGCGGGTGTACTCGTTGATCTTCTTGCGACCCGACTCGCCCTCCTTGCGCAGCTTCTCGAGCCAGGGCAGGACCGTCGCCAGGAGCTGGAAAATGATCGAGGCAGAGATATAGGGCATGATCCCGAGGCCGAATATGGTGCTCTGTTGGAGGTCACCGCCGGTGAACAGCGCGAAGGCCGCAGCCATCTGTCCGAAGCCGGTGCCGCCGCCGGCCGCCTCAGCCGCCCTGGCCATCTCATCCTGGTTGATGCCCGGCAGGGGGATGTAGAACCCCAGCCGATAGATCACCAGCAGCAGAAGCGTGAAGAACAGCTTCTTGCGGAGCTCGGGGATCCTGAAGATGTTCGACAATATCGTGAACATGCCCGCATGCCTCCAGTCGTCTCGGCCATCCTCAGCCGAGCGACTTGATCTGGCCTCCCGCTCGCGTGATTTTCATCGCGGCCGACGTGCTGAAGCAGCTGCCAACCGTCCGGCTCAGCGGCTACTTCAGC
>CAZTQK010000607.1:0-2239 GCA_964615635.1 uncultured Planctomycetales bacterium | reverse complement strand
TGTGAAAGACGGGAAGCTGGTCGCCAAACGCACGCTGCTCTCCGGTGGCGAGACCGCCGGCCCCGTGCGTCCGACGGGCATCATTGGGCATCCGCGATTCCACGTTACCCCGGATCATCAAATCTACATCCTCTGCAATCTCGTCGGCACGACGGCCGAAACTAAAGCCCAGACCGGCAATTTTGCTATGCGGATCGGCGCCGACGGATCCGTTTCGGCTCCCGTCCGGATTTCTCTGGCCCGGCCGATCCCCGGGATCTTTTTCACCGCCACACCCCGAGCCGGAAATCGGCTCACCGAGGCCGCTGATCTGCTAATTGCCGACACGATCGACGGCAAGCCGGTGGCCCGCTACGCCCGAATCCGCTTCTGCGAGGGAAAGTGACATGCAGGGTTTCCATTCGCGTTTCGGCTCTGCTCAGTGGCTATGCGGGTTTCAATGATATATCGTGAGTTTCTTCAGATTGGATCTCACAAACAGCGAGTCCCTGGCGCCGCTAGCCACTGCCTTCTTGGCGAAAGATCCTCGACATGCCTATCATCAGCCGACGCTTGTTCTGCAAGGCCTGCCTGGCCACCGCGCCATGGGCGGCCTGGTCCAAGTCTCTCGCCCAACCACCGGCCGAGACGTCACACACGGCTCTGCCTGCTGATGCGGTCGGCGTCGAGTATCCCGCTTACGAGAACTGCTTGCAGGACCGTCTCTGGATGTGGGGCCACGATCCAGGAGCCTACGACGGGCCCAAAAGGGTCTACAACATCCCCTTGAGCGCGCCGATCACTATGGCGGAAGGCATCAAGGCGATGGGCATTTCCAATGTTTGTGTCATACGCGGCGGAACGCCCAGCGCCGAGTACCGCAAGCAGTTCGAGGATGTGAAGAGGATCGCCTGGAACCTCTCCGGCGGCTCCAACAAGTCCTACTATGGGCTAAAGGAGTACGTATTTGCCCTGCGCGACACGACGCCGAATCTCACCGGGTATTACCTCGATGACTTCTTCCACATCGGCAACAAGCCTGGGTTCGACAAGAATTCGGAAACTGAGCCGGCTCCCGCTTCTCTTTCGCTGGAAGAAATGAGACAGCTCTACGAGGAGACCGTGGCCTACAAACGGCGCCTGGATCTTGCTGTCGTGTTGTATACCTCGCAGTTGTGTCCGGCCATCAAGCCGGCCATGAAGTACGTGGACGTCGTTTCACTCTGGATTTGGGAGGGAAGCGACATTCGGAAGATCGACGTCAATTTCAAGAAATACCGCTCCCTGGTTCCGCACAAGCCGACCCTGCTGGGCATTTACATGTGGGACTTCGGCGGGAAGAAGGAATTGAGCAGGGGTTTCATGGCCAAACAACTCGACTATGGGCACATGCTCTACAAGGAAGGCCAGATCGAGGGCTTGATCTTTCATTGCACCCCCTTGTGTAACAAAGGCCTGGCTGCCGTGGACTATGCCCGGGAGTGGATTGCCAAGCACGCTCGGGAAGGCCGTAGCCGCTCACAACGAACAGGCTGAGTCGGGTGAATGCCGGCTTAAAGTGAGGGCCATCGCATGCGTCATTGGATCGCCATTCTACTGGCGCAGGTCGCCGGCGCTACCTTGTCGTACGCTGCCGGTCCTGCGCAGCAACCCAGGGGCGATGCGCTCGCGTCGGGCAAGGCGAAAGCCTCGCGAACAATCACCGTGTTGGAGCCGCCAGGCAAGGACTTGCGCCCCTCGATCGGTCCGGGCCGGCCGGTGCTCATCAGCGGCCGCTTTCTCACGCCTGCCGGCCGGACCGCGCTGACCCAATCATATAGCTGGGGAATGGCGATCAGCGCCGATGAGTCGACCGCGGTCCTGTTGTCTCGCGGGGCCGTCCAGGTCATCTCGACTGCCGAGCCAAAGGCGGTCGATCGCTTCCCGGCCTTCGGTCAGAAGGCGCCGAAATGGCTGGAGGACGGGGCGTACATGGGCTGCGCGTTTTCGCCCGACTCCAAAAAGCTCTATCTCGGCAGCGCCAATCATGGGGAGATCGTGGTGTACGACCTGAAGAGCCGCGCCGATGTGGATCGGATCGACATCAATGGCGACGGCTACGAGGACAGCTTCTTGGGCGATTTCCTCCTCAGTGCCGACGGGCGTGTGCTGTATGGCGTTGACCAGTTCAACTACCGCATGGTCGTGGTCGATCTGGACCGACGCCGCGTGGTCCGGTCGGTGCGCGTGGGACGCAATCCGTTCGGCATCTGCCTTTCTC
>CAZTQK010000606.1:0-2287 GCA_964615635.1 uncultured Planctomycetales bacterium | reverse complement strand
GCAGTATCTCAAGACCCCGTTCTACGGCTGGCGACGGATGACCGCCTACCTCCAGGGTGAAGGGTACCCGGTCAATCACAAGCGCGTCCAACGGCTGATGCGCCTGATGGGGCTCCAGGCGGTCTATCCGAAGCCCAAGACGACCGTTGCTAGTCCCGAACACAAGGTCTATCCGTACTTGCTGCGCCAGCTGGCGATCACGCGGCCCAATCAGGTCTGGAGCGCCGACATCACGTATGTACCTTTGCTAAGCGGCTTCATGTACCTGGTGGCGATCATTGATTGGTTCAGCCGTTATGTGGTCAACTGGCAACTGTCCAACACGCTCGACGGTCGGTTCTGTCTGGACGCGCTGCAGGAGGCGCTTGAGGCGGCTCGGCCCGAGATCTTCAACACCGATCAGGGGGTGCAGTTCACCGCCTTGCCCTTCACGAGCTGCCTGGAAAGAGCTGGCATACGCATCAGCATGGATGGGCGTGGCCGCGCACTTGACAACATCTTCATCGAGCGATTGTGGCGCTCGGTCAAAATCGTTCCTTAACAATACCCCTATCAGCATAACTGGTTCAGACACCGAGACCGTTCGCATCGTAGACCCCAGACACCCGCTGTTTGGGCAGACTTTTCGGTTGATTAGCATCATCTCATGGCGTCAGAGGGAGACCCAGTGCGCGATCTGGCTCCAGGATGATGGCATCGAGCGTCGCGTCCCACTGGCTGTCACTGATCGTGCGCCAGAACCGCCTGTCATCTTCCCCTCGATGCTGAGTTTGGTCAGCCTTGAGCGGCTGGTCGAGCGTGTCCAATCGCTCTATAGTGGGTTTCATCCAACGATGGAGGTTACCGCGGATGAACCCGTGCAGCCCCTTGACGTGTCCCTCGAACGCTCTGAGGGAGATGATCCCCTGTACCCAGGTGTGGAGCAGTCTCAAACCCCACCAGCGCGACAATGTCCAGCACGCGATGCTCCTGGTATGCTGTCACCTCGCCGACCTCCTCGGAGCTCGAACGCTGCCCGCGCCAAGCAGCACGGAGGTGACACATGAGCCAGCCTGAACACGCTACCAGTTCGTCGAAGATTACGCCAACCCACTTGCAGCGCTGGGCGTGTATCTACGTGCGACAATCCTCGGTTCAGCAGGTCGAGCATCATCGCGAGAGCCAGGCCAATCAATATCGTCTAGCCGAGCGCGCCCGCAGTCTGGGCTGGAGTGACACCCGCATCCGGATCATCGACAGCGATCTGGGGAAATCGGGCCAAACCAGCGCCCAGCGAGCAGGGTTTAACGAACTGCTTGCCGAGGTGGCGCTGGGGGAAGTTGGTATCATCTTCGGCTACGAAGTCTCGCGATTGGCACGCAACAACAGTGACTGGTATCGTCTCCTCGATCTCGCCGCCGTTTTCGGCACGCTCATTGCCGACAGCGACGGCATCTATGACCCACGGCTCTACAACGACCGCTTGCTGCTGGGCCTAAAAGGGACGCTGAGCGAAGCCGAGCTGCATCTGCTGCGGCTGCGACTACACGCGGGACGGCTGAGCAAAGTCCGCAGCGGCCACTATCGCCAATGTCTGCCCACGGGCCTGGTCTGGTTGGACGATGAGACGGTCGTCAAAGACCCGGACGAGCAGATCCAACACGTGCTGGAGTTGGTCTTTGCGAAGTTTGCCGAACTGGGCAGTTGTCACGGCGTCTTTCGCTACTTGCGTCGGGAACAGATTCTCCTACCGCGTCGGGCGAAAGGCGCTGGTCCGAGACCGGTTACCTGGAAACAAGCCGGTCTCACAGCCATCCAAGACATCCTCACCAATCCCGCCTACGCTGGCGCTTTTGTCTACGGGCGTCAACAGAACGACCCGACGCGACGCACAGCCAACCATCACGCCATGCCCCGAGTGCCTCGCCCACGGGACGAATGGGTGCATATTGAGCATGACGCCTATCCAGCGTACATCTCGTGGCAGCAGTATCTGGCCAATCAAGCTCGGATCGAAGCCAATGGCACCCGCTATATGGCCATAAGAGAACAGGCGGCGGGAGCCGTTCGCGAAGGTCATGGCTTGCTGCAAGGCTTGGCCCTCTGCGGTCACTGCGGTCGGCGCATGTACACCAATTACAAACCGTTTCCGCGCTATGCCTGTGCCCAGCAACGCCATACAGACCGTCGGATGTGTTGCATTGCCCATGGCCCGACCGTGGACGCCGTGGTGACGCAAGCGTTCTTTGAGGCCATCCGACCGGCACAACTGGATTTGTTGGACGAAACCTTGGCCGCTCAGCGAGCG
>CAZTQK010000605.1:0-2309 GCA_964615635.1 uncultured Planctomycetales bacterium | reverse complement strand
CTGGACGAGGTTGACAAGAGTGCCGTCGAGGGGATGAAGAAGGACGACACGGTCATTACCAATATCGGTATCAGTGTATTCGATGACGATGACCTTGAGATTGCCGCCGACCCGATGGCCAAGACCCTCATGACCGGGGGCGACGAGCATCTGGGCCTGGATGGCAGCGGCGGGGGGTCCGGGTTGCTGGAACTGACCCGGGAGAGCGACGACACATCGCTTGGAGCGGAACTGCTGGAAGGCATCGACATGGGTGACACAGCCGAGACGGCTGTATCCGCCACCGGGCCGACGGCCACCGAACCAGCTCCGGAAGAGCCTGCGGAGGTTCTGCCCGCGGCCGCTGAGGAGACTTTTGCACCTGCGACGGCTGCTATGCCGATGGTAGTGGGGACAGTTGAAGCGGCGTCACCCGCGTTCACGGGACTGCTCGTCTCGGGCGCGCTGGTGATGGGTCTGCTCCTTATGGCTGCCAATGTGGCCATGGCTTTCAGAACCTGCCCGAGCTACCTGTTGGCACTGACCGACCAGTTCTGGTTCTTGGTGATCGGGTGTCTGCTGGTTGGTGGCGTCGGTCTCGGTGTCGGCTGGTTCATCGGGAATCAGGCGTCGAAGCCGCGAGTACCCAAGCCGCCGAAAGAGAAGAAGGAAAAGAAAGCCGGCAAGGGCAAGGCTGCGGTATCCGCGGCCGGCTGATGCATCAGGCGTCTCTACCGCTGCTATGCCCCGGCGGCGGGTGCGGGATGCGAACCATTCTGAGTACCACGCCGCCGTCCGATTGGCGCGGGCGGGGCGGTGTGAGGATGTTTCTGGAAAGAGGGTATACACTTCGGGCAGGTTCGATCTCGTTAAGCGGACCAACGCCGGGTTGTCGGACGCGCCGTTGATTTTTGGAGGCGTTCTTCCCGGCCGACCCGAGGCGCGAAGTACGGATACAAGTAGCGAACGGCAAAGGAGACTGCAATGGCCAAGAGATGGATGATTGGGTTGGCTGTCATGGCCCTGGCTGCCTGCAACGTGGGCTGCTACTTCGATCAGTGGGCGCAGGCCAAGCGAGCCAACGACGAACTGACCGAGCAATACAACATCGCCAAGTCGGATTTGCAGGATGCACAACTGCTCGTGCAGCAGCGAGACACCGAGATCAAAAGCAAGAACGCCCAGCTCCAGGCCAAGGAGGAGCAGATCGTCCGGGCCATGGCCGAGGCAGACAGCCTGCGCGACAATTTCAAGAAGGCCCTTGAGCTTCTTGAGAAACGCGGAGTGGACATCTCGACGCTGATTATGACCCAGAAAGCCGTCCTGCCGGACGCGCTGGACTCGGCGCTCAAACAGCTCGCAGCCAAGTACCCGGAGATTCTCGAGTATCTGCCCGACAAAGGCGCGGTCCGATGGAAGGCCGATCTGCTGTTCGAGCTGGGCAGCGACAAGACGCAGATCTCGGCGGAAGTGATGGCTTCGTTGCGGGAATTCGCGGCGATTGTGAACTCCGCGGCGGCAACCGGTTTTGACGTGGTTGTCGTGGGGCACACCTGCACCACGCCGATCATGCGCCCGGAAACGCTGCAGCAGCACCGCACCAACTGGCACCTGTCGGCCCATCGAGCGATTGCGGTCATGAACATCATGGCGGATCTGCAGGTCTCGATGACACGCATGGGCGTGATGGGCTATGGTGAACATCGGCCGATCGCCGATAACGCGACCAATGCCGGCAAGGCCCGGAACCGCCGGGTCGAGATCTACCTGGTCCCGGCCGAAAAGGTTCGCAGTTTCAGCAAGAACATCAGGACGGTGGACGACCTGGGGTTGGCGTTTGCCCCGGCGACCGGTCGTTGACTGCTTTGTGTCGTGAGCATGCCGGCCTCGGCAGGAGAGCCTGCCCTGGTCGGTTCGAGGGGCAGGTGGCGGGATTCCTTGCCGGACCGTACGAGCCGGATTGAGTTTGCCGTCGCTGCGGATTTGGAGTCCGTGTGAACAAGGGCGTTCTTCGGAACGCCCTTTTCTTGTTGGCACGGACGGTCCTGCGGGCTATATCATTGATCGGATGTGCGGTGCCGACCGGCGATCGCGTGAGGTGGGCGTTTGGGCTGGCTGGGCGCGGGGATTCATCCAAGAAAGGGCATAGCCATGAGAAGACGGAATCTCTTGAAAGCCGGCGGTCTGGCTTGGGCAACCGCGACCGCTGGCGGGTTCTTCGTGCAGGCGCGGGGTGAGGAATCGGGACCAAGGAGGCCGGTTTCGAACGCAGCGCGAATGCCGATGCGAGAATACGGGGAAACGGGTATGAAGCTTTCGATCATCGGTTT
>CAZTQK010000604.1:0-2321 GCA_964615635.1 uncultured Planctomycetales bacterium | reverse complement strand
TCGTGCCTACAGCCCGTGTGGTAGCCTAAGGCGTTGGTGTGAGGTAGTCGTTGTACGTATACCCTGCATACGGCGTTCTTCTGCCCGGTGACGTGATATTGCGCGTTGACGGCCATTCACTCAACGCGGATGACCCGGCTCGTACCCTTCGTCAGTTGCTGTCGGTGGCAGGGGAATCAGGCAAGGTGACACTGGGCATTCTCAGGGCCGGCCGTGAGGAAAACGTCACGATAACCATGCCCGTCGCCACAGATTCAGTTCAGCCCGTGCAACCGATCGCACTGCTCCGCCAGATCGCCGTTTTTCTGCGTCCTTTCCCGACCGCCGGCTATGCCGTCTGGCGTCCCAGTCCCGAACAGCTCAAAGCCCATCTTGAACTACGTTTCACCGCCTCGACGCAGCCGGCGAGATGAGACTCGGGGCGAGGACGGGTGCGACGGTGACGTCTGTACTGGCGATGCCGGTTTTCTCGGTCCCTGGCGATCCCGTCACGACCGTCAGCCGGACTGCTCCGCCCGCCATAGCAGCGACGAAAGCTTCCGAAAAGCGCCGCCTGTGACGGTCTCTGCTAAAGGCTCTTGTTCGTTTCCCCGAATGACATGATGGGGAGCGCTGCTTCATCGCCGGGTCGGCGTTCAGCCTCGTTCAATCAGGTCTGGCCCATGGCTGCGACAGAGCAACAATTCGGACTACTCGGACTGACCGAGGCGCAGCTTGCCTCCCTGTTGGATGAGATGGACAAGGCCTGCAGGGACACAATCGTCAACCAGAAACGCCGTTCCGTCCGCAAGCCGTTCCGGTCGGTGAACGTGAAAGTGTCGCTGCTTGACAAGAGCGTGAAGCAAGAGGTCACCTTCAAGGTCCCGACCCGCAATATCTCGCTTCACGGGCTGGCCTTTCTTCATCACCATATGTTGCAGGTTGACCAGATGCTCCGGATCCAGATCCCTTTCAAGAAAGGCTACACCGTCGAGTTGCTCGCCAGGGTTGCCAGATGCCGGCATATCCGCGGCATGATTCACGAGATCGGCGTCGAGTTCAAGGGCAAACTGGGTCGTCAGGGCATACCCGATAAGAACGTTGCCGGCCCAGCCTCGGAACCCGACACGGCAGAACCCCCACCCGCCGGCAATTGACGAATCAGCTCTCACAAGAAGATCACGATGGTCTGGACACGTCCTGGTCGTGCAGCGGGATCGGATGCGTGATGTCTGCGTAGATTCGGCCGTCGCGGACCTCGCACGGGTAGATCCTCAGCCGCAGGTGGGGTAGCTTTGGATCTGCCAGGCCCGTTTTGAGGTCCCATGGCCAGTGGTGAACGGGACAGACCAAAGCACCGTTGTGTACGTAGCCCTTGCCGAGTGGACCGTTCTCGTGGGGACAGTTGAAGGCGGTGACATGGAAGGTGCCGTTGTCGTTGCAGACTGCAAACCAACGGTCGTTCACCAGGGCCGGTACCGCACGGCCGGTCGGAACATTCTCGGTGTCGATGACAAATACCCAATCCGACATGCGGTTCCTCGCGGAGTTCGGTACTCGGCACATTGTACGCTGGGAACCGGGCGAGAGGCAGCGGTCAGGCGGTGCGAAGCTGCAGACGGCACACTCGGCACACCCACTGTCCGGATTCGATACGATGGAGGGACCCGAGCCGGCCGCAACCCTCGCAAATCTCCACGCGAGACTGTCGGGAGGCCAAGGTTATCTCCTCGTTCAGCTCAAGAATGTCTTCCAGCAGTTGGGTCTGGAGCGACGCGTTGATGGCCCTGTCTCGTTGAATGGCCAGAATCTGGCCCATGGCCCCGAAGACCAGGAAGCCGATCACACCGGCACCGGCCAGGACGGCCGCCGCCTGGTACAGTTGTCCGGAGGTTGTGAACCCGTTGAGGGTGCCCGCCAGCGGCCCGCCGGCTATCACCCCGCTTCGAAGGGCCTCGGCGTGAACCCACAAATAGGCCCCCGACGCCAGCCCCAACAGAAAAGACATGATCGAGATCGCGTAAAGGGACCCGATCAGGAAACGGACAATTGGATAGTCTCGACTTCGAGGCATTGCTTCCACCGCTCGCATTGTACTGATCGATCCTGGAAACACCAGCCGCATGCCAAGTCTCCCGGCGGCTCGCGCCATTTTGGAGAGAATCCCGGAGACCCGCCAGACCTCGCCCTCGTTCGGACAGGGGCTCACAAGGGGTTGGCATAAATGGAGTTATGGCCGCCCAGTCTTGTTCGCTGTCGTCCCACGTCGCACAATGACCCCTGCCTATGACATTCTTTCCTCGCCCTCCTCTCAGGCCCTCACACGACGGCTCTCCAAGTTT
>CAZTQK010000603.1:0-2349 GCA_964615635.1 uncultured Planctomycetales bacterium | reverse complement strand
GGCATACCGCGCCGCCTGCACGCCGGATTTCTTTCTGTTCGACAAGGACCGGAAGCTGGTTTACCGCGGGCAGATGGACGACAGTCGTCCCGGGAACAACAAGCCGGCGACGGGTGCGGATCTCCGGGCGGCGGTCGACAACCTGTTGGCCGGCAAGCCGATCAGCCCGGACCAGAAACCAAGCTTGGGCTGCAACATCAAATGGAAACCCGGAAACGAGCCTGCGTATTGACCGCCGGCGTCGGTTACGGCTTCCTCGATCTCGGCAGGTCGTGTTTTCGCAGTTTGTGGTAGAAGGTCCGCCGGCTCAAACCGAGTTGCTGGGCAAGCTCGCCATGCGAGACGGTGGAGCGGGACAATGCCTCGTTCAGAATCATGGCCTCGAACTTTTCGACCATTTCGCCGAGGGTCAGCCGGCCGCCGCGGAGCATGGCATCGACCGCCGAATTCAGGGACTCGATGACCTCGGATTCCTGGTCGGGGACGGCCTGCTTCTGAAGCAGAATCGGCGGGATGTCGCTCAATTCGATCCGCGTGCCGGCGACCTTGAAAGCCAGGATCTGGCGAATGGCGTTTTCGAGTTCGCGGACGTTGCCGGAGCCGATGGTCCGTGACAGGACCTCGTAGACCCGTTCGTCAACGGATTCGATGGGCTGGCGATAGTAGCCCGCGTACTGCCTCAGGAAGAACTGAACGAGCGGAGGAATATCCTCGGGGCGGTCCCTGAGCGGCGGGACGACCAGGGCGATGACGTTCAGACGCTGGTAGAGATCAAAGCGGAAATCGCCCGTCTGGACCAGGACGGGCAACGGCCGGTTGCAGGCCGCGACCACTCGCACATCGATGGCGCGTTCCACGTCATCGCCGACCGGCAGGACCCGCCCTTCCTGGAGCACCCGAAGCAGCTTGGGCTGGAGGGGCTTTTCGAGCTCGCTGATCTCGTCAAGCAGGAGCGTCCCGCCGTTGGCCGCCTGGAAGTAACCCGGGCGATCCTGCGTGGCTCCGGTGAACGACCCCTTGCGATGTCCAAACAGGGCGCTCTCGGCCAGGGTGCCGGTTATGGCCGCACAGTTGACCGTGAGAAAAGGCTTGCTCCGGCGCTTGGGGTCCATCCGGTGGATGGCCTCGGCCAGAAGCTGCTTGCCTGTGCCGGATTCGCCACAGATCAGGACCGGGGCATCGGACACCAAGGCAGCCCGTTTGGCCTGGAACAGGAGCTTGGCCATGATCTGGCTCCTGCCCGCGATGCCGGCCTCGTCGAAGATGGCGCGCGAATGCAGATCCTCACCTTCGCGGAGGGCCGCCTCATACCTTTCCAGCGCGTGCTTGAGGCCGTCGACCACCTTGTCGATCGGCGTTCGGGGCGTCCATTCCACAAAACTGGTCGCGCCCGAAATCACCGCCTGACAACAGGTTGTGAGATCCGCACCCTGGGAGACTACAACCACGATCTGCGATGTTGGCGACAACCGCCGCATCTGGCGGAAGATTTGCAGGCCCTTGCCAAGGAGTCTGTCAGGCTCGCCAATGCCGACATCGCGGTCGTGAGCCGACCTGGAAGGGGCCGGCTCGCAGTGGGCGTCGGCCAGATCGAACAGGATTGTTGGATATCGCTGGGTGGCGATGCTGACGAGCGCCTCAGGGACAGACAGTACCCACTCCACCTGAAAACCATGGGACTCCAGCCCCCGGATCAGGCCTTCGGTGCCTTCCCTGGCTCTGCGGACAATCAGAACTGAACAACGAGACGTACGATCGAACCGCACGGTCTCCTCTCTCTCCTCCTTTTCCCCCCGCGCCCATCGCCGGCGAGCCGATGTGTAATGCCGACGACTCTCCCATACTCCCCACCGCGATTGCGGTGCCGTCTTACTCCAGAGCCTACTATAACGGCCCGCCCCCCGCCCCTGCAAGGCCCTCAGGCGGAATTTTCCGATAAAACAGTCAACCCTGTGAATCCTGAGAAACTCACAGCCCCGACCGGTGGCGAACCTGGCGGTTAGCGGACCCGGATGCCGACAGTTCAGGTGTAATCCCAAATCCAGTGCTGAATGAGCAAAGTAACCCCCATCTTAGATGGTACATGCGGCTATTAAGTCGTATAAGTCCTCTTATAGATCTACAAAATTCTTTTTAGATGTCTGCGGTTTCGGTGGCCGGTGGATCCGGGGGCGGCAGGCGCTGTCGGGAGGGAGGGCGGTGCCGTCCGTCAGTAACGCGCGAATACCGGGCCCGCGATCTCAGAAGCCGTACATTGCCGGCCCGCCGCCCGGTCCGGTGAGGTTACCGGCGGCCCCTCCCTCGACAGGGCCGCCGTACGCCGCACCGGTCAGCCGCAGACAGTCAACA
>CAZTQK010000602.1:0-2355 GCA_964615635.1 uncultured Planctomycetales bacterium | reverse complement strand
CGACACGAGCTGACGACAGCCATGCAGCACCTGTGCACGTTCCACCCGAAGGCGTCATTGACCTTTCAGCCAACTAATCCATGCATGTCAAATCCAGGATAAGGTTCTTCGCGTTGCCTCGAATTAAGCCACATGCTCCACCGCTTGTGTGAGCCCCCGTCAATTCCTTTGAGTTTCAGCCTTGCGACCATACTCCCCAGGCGGAGTACTTAAAACTTTTGCTCCGTGGGAAAGGAGGCGAACTCCCTCCCCACTAGTACTCATCGTTTACGGCCAGGACTACCGGGGTATCTAATCCCGTTTGCTCCCCTGGCTTTCGTGCCTCAGCGTCAGACAAGACCCAGTGCGCCGCTTTCGCCTCCGGTGTTCCTTCCAATATCAACACATTTCACCGCTCCACTGGAAGTTCCGCGCACCCCTGCCTCGCTCCAGCTCATCAGTTCAGAGCGCTATTCCCCGGTTGAGCCGGGGGCTTTCACACCCTGCTTAATAAGCCGCCTACGCACCCTTTAAGCCCAGTGATTCCGAATAACGTTTGCACAGTTCGTATTACCGCGGCTGCTGGCACGAACTTAGCCCGTGCTTCCTCTGAGGCTATGTCAAACCAACCAGATTGCTGGCTGGCATTTCATCCCCTCTGACAGTGGTTTACAACCCAAGGGCCTTCATCCCACACGCGGCGTCGCTCGGTCAGGCTTGCGCCCATTGCCGAAGATCCTCGACTGCAGCCACCCGTAGGTGTCTGGGCAGTATCTCAGTCCCAGTGGTGGGGGCCATGCTCTCACACCCCCTAAGCATCGATGCCTTGGTAAGCTTTTACCTCACCAACTAGCTAATACTAAGTCAGCCGCTCCTCCGGTGGAATCTCACCTTTGCTCCTCTCTCCGTTACAAGAAAGGAGGTTATCGGGTATTACCCACAGTTTCCCGTGGCTATCCCCGTCCGAAGGGTACGTTACCGACCATTCCTACCCCGTTTGCCGCTGTCCCCCTTGCGGGTTCTCGCTCGACTTGCATGCCTAATCCACGCCGCCAACGTTCATTCTGAGCCAGGATCAAACCCTTCAATTGTGTATCGTGTGCCACTCCTTACTAACCCATCCCATCAATCACTTGCGTGACCAACAGACAGGCCCTCCGGAGAGCTTCTCAACACGAAGAATCTGATCGCTGTATTCGGACAATCCCTGAAATTCACAGAAATTAACCGAAGTCAGCACCACTCCCGTGGCACCAACCTCTACGCTGTTTCACCAGACAACCACCCATCCCGAAAGACAAGCAATCGCCCGCAGAAACAGCCCTCTTGAGGCTCACTCCAACCAAATTGTCAAAGAGCAAAAAACGAACGTCCCCAAGCCCCTCATCTCTGCGGGGTCTTCGACGCCCGTTCGTTGTGCGGACATAATACGACTGGAAACTTCGAGCGTCAAGCGTTCACTGCGAATTTGATCACCTATTCCGTAACCGTTCTCATTTCAATGAGTTGCGTCAGATTGACGCCGCTTGGGGTTCCGGATTGACCGACTTCCGCCTCCTGAGACAATTCGGTTCAGGGTTCCAGGATCGGTTGCCCATCGCTCGGGGAGTCTGCGAGATGTCGCACACTGCATTCACCGTTTCGCCGGCGCAGATCGCCGCCTTCCGGGCCGACGGGTTTTTCGTCGTCCCCAATCTCCTCGACTCCGAAGAGGTTCAACTCCTCACCACAATCGCCCGGGCCGACTATTCCCGTCGGTCTGCCATTGCCTCCCGAGGGGATGGTGAAGGCGGAGCCATCCGCCTCGTCGTGGAAAACGAAATTCCCGACGACATCTATGGGGCCATCGTGCGCAGCCCACGGATCGTCCGAACGATGGAGATGCTCCTCGCAGACGAGGTCTATCACTATCACCACAAGATGATTCTCAAGGAGCCGTTCACGGGTGGTGCCTGGGCGTGGCATCAGGACTATGGCTACTGGTACCACAACGGCTGCCTGCGGCCCGATCTCGCGAGCTGTATGATCGCCCTCGACCAGGCGACCCGCGAAAACGGCTGTCTCCAGGTGATTCGCGGCTCACATCTCCTCGGCCGGGTCGACCACATCAAGGTCGGCGACCAGACCGGGGCCGACATGGAGCGGGTCAAAGCCGCACTCGAGCGGATGGAACTCGTCTACTGTGAATTGCCGCCTGGCGCGGGCATCTTTTTCCACAGCAACCTGCTCCACCGCAGCGACCAGAACAAGTCGCCGAATCCGCGGTGGGCCTTCATCTGCTGCTACAACACGAAGTCCAACGACCCCTATAAAGAGTCGCGGCATCCGCGGTACACGCCGCTCGCCGTCGCCGACGACGGCGACATCAAGCGACTG
>CAZTQK010000601.1:0-2363 GCA_964615635.1 uncultured Planctomycetales bacterium | reverse complement strand
GAGCACTGTGGAGGCCCGAATAGACGCCGGTCTGGTCGGCGATCCGACCCGGTTCCATCTGCGTGGCATGGTGGTGAATAGAGGCGGCGTCATCGTGCTAGACGAGAAAGAGACTTCGGTTGACCACAAGCGTTGAAATCGGGTTTGCACAGGGTGGCCGACGGCCTTTGGGCGTGCAGGCCCGCCATTCTGCCCAATGTGATGTCAGACTCAGGTTCGGCCAGGCCCCCAGGGGCTGAATTCCCGCCGGCGCCACACTTGTTCCGCTCGGGCTCTGAACCACGAAGAAAAGTCAGAGTCCGGCCCAATCCGGGTTGTCAGACCGACTTCTTCTGCCTTATCCTCTTACATCTGGTACAGATCCCGGGTTCGGCGCTAGCGCAGGGCGGTTGCTGCGTGCGCGCAGGGCATTTGGTGTTCATCCGGAATGTTCACGAAGAAGTTCGAACGCAGAGTCTACATCGCGATAGGCTTCTTTGTTTTTGCCTTGGTGGTGGGGGGGGCGTTCGGTGCCTACGTGCTTTGGCCGTCGAACCTTGAAGCGGGTTATGAGCCGGAGCAGCCGCTCCCGTACAGCCACAAGGTCCACGCAGGGACGCTTCAGATCGATTGCCTCTATTGTCACGTGGAAGCGGAGACGGGTCCTCATGCCACGGTGCCGTCGGTCGCGGTTTGCATGAACTGCCATCTGGAGGTCCAAACGAAGGACTTGCAGGGGCAGCTCAAGCCGGGCATTGCGATTTTGCTATCTCATTGGGAGAAGAAGGAACCCATCGTCTGGAACAAGGTGAACGATTTGGCGGATTTCGCGTACTTCGACCACAGCCGGCACATGACGGCCGGGCTGACCTGTCAGAAATGCCACGGTCCGGTCGAGACGATGGAGCACGTCCGCCGGCAATACGGACTGAAAATGTCCTGGTGCCTGGACTGTCACAAGCAGGTTCCGCCCGCGGGTTCTGCGGCGGAGGCGCGGGGTGATGCAACCCGGGCGTCGATCAACTGCACGGCCTGTCATCGGTGAAGCAGGGAGCCATGAGCCAGTATCGCGAGAAGGCATACCACAGCGATGCGACCGTCCGGCTGCTCAAGCAGGCGGCCCTGCCGACGCACACCGAGGATTTCTCGCCGGTTGATGATGTCACACGGCGTGGGGTGATGAAGGCGTTCATGGGGGGGACGGCAGCTTTGGCGGCGGGAATGGCCGGTTGCGAGCGGAAACCGAAACGTAAGATCATCAGTCGAGTTGACGGCCCTGAACACCAGAAGCCTGGGAGAGTGTCCTACTACTCCTCGACCTGGATGGAAGGGCCGCACCCGTATGGGATGCTTGTCCGGACCGTGGACGGTCGGCCCATCAAAGTGGAAGGGAACCCGGATCATCCGGTGAACGCCGGGGTGAGCAGCGCGGCGATGCAAGCGACGATCCTGTCCCTTTACGATCCTGACCGGCTGCGCAGGCCGACCGGGCGGGTGGCTACGGGTTCATCGGGTACGCGTGAGGATGTGACTTGGCAGGCCGCCGACGAGCGGATCGTGAATGCTCTGCGAGAGGCGAAATCAGTCCTTCTGGCGACGCGTTCCGCGCTGGGGCCGTCCGAGCGCGATCTTGTCGAGCGGTTCCTGAAGGTGTGCCCACAGGCTCAGCACGTCGTGCTTGAGTCGGTTCACGACGGTCCTCGCAGGTCGACCTGGGCGAAGCTGTATGGAGCGGATGGCGAGTGGGGGTCTCGGTTTGACAAGGCAAAAGTCATTCTGAGCCTTGATTCAAATTTCCTGGCCGGCGACGGGGCGGTGCTGGAGAACATCCGGGCGTTTGCGGCAGGGCGGGAGCTGCATGACGAGAATCACGCCTCAGCCGAGATGTCACGGCTGTATGTGATCGAGTCAGCGATGACCGTGACTGGGTCGAATGCCGACCATCGTTTGCGGTTGCGGCCATCGGCGATGACGGCGATGGCCAATGCGTTGCGGCAGGCGGTGGCCGGTGATGCGGAGCCGCTTGGCAGGCTGGCCGAGGTTTGCCGTCTCGATGGTAAGGCGCTGGCCGCGCTGGCAAAGGATTTGGCGGCACACAAGGGCCAGACCCTGGTTGTCGCCGGTCCGCACTTGCCTCCGGCGGCGCACGCGACGGTTGCACTCTTGAACGAGGCGCTGGATGCACCGGGCAAGACTTTGGAGTGGAACAGTCAACCGGCATCGCTGGCCGTGACACCTTTTCGGCAGTTGCGAGCAGTAATCGGCAGGGACGCCGACGTTGTCATTTGCCTTGGCGTCAATCCGGTGTACGAGATGCCGGGGATGGGATTCGAGGAGTTGCTGAGCAAGGCCAAGCTGTCGGTGGGGCACGATCTCCACGAGAC
>CAZTQK010000600.1:0-2384 GCA_964615635.1 uncultured Planctomycetales bacterium | reverse complement strand
CATCGCCCCGCGTGGCGGCCTGGACCAGTCGTCCCTCTTCATATCGCAGCGAAATGGCCACGCCGTCGATCTTCGGATCAACCACGTACCCATACTTCTTCCCGCCGAGCCCCTTGGCTACCCGTGCGTCGAATTCGCGAAGCTCAGCCTCGTTGTAGGTGTTGTCGATCGAGAGCATCGGCACGGCATGCGCGACCTGCTCGAAACCCTCCAGCGGCCGTCCGCCCACCCGCTGCGTGGGCGAGTCCGGCGTGACCAGATCGGGAAACCGGGCCTCCAGGTCCTTGAGCTCCTTGTAGAGCTTGTCATATTCCAGATCGGAAATCGTCGGCTCGGCCAGCACGTAGTAGCGGTGATCGTGCTGCCGAATCTCGTTTCTAAGGCGTGCAATTCTCTTCTCGGCTTCGGACTTGGTCATGAGGCAACCCAAAGGGTTCAGGGTTCGGGGTTCAGGGTTCAGACCGAGGCGAAGGATGAGGGATGAAGGCTGAAGGATGAGTCAAGGCCGCCATGGCCAGTAGCTTCGCGGTTCTTCTCGACTCAGCCTTCATCCTTCCGCGTTCATCCTTCCTTACTTCGGGCATCCGCAATTCTGCTCCGACGGAATCAGGCAGATGAACTCGACCGGCTCGCTGCCCGTGTTGCAGAAGCCGTGCATGACGTTCGGCGGCACGAAGATCACGTCACCTTGCTTGAACGGCCGATCGCCCGCGGGCGTCTTGGCCATCCCGCTGCCTTTGAGCACCAGCACCTCGTGCTCATACGGATGCTCGTGGTGGGGGGTGCAGCCGCCCGGCTCAACCTCAAAATGCCGCATACAGAAGTTGCACGCCCCGTCCTCCTGGCCGATCAGGATGCGGATGCGGGCCCCCTTGGCCCCCGGCATGTTCACCGGCTCCTGCCGGTGGGCCTTGATCTGCTGAATCTTGATGTTCTCACCTGCCACGGTTCGTTTCTCCATTCTTTGCGGAAACGAGCCGAGGGGCTTGTCCCCTCGGTCACCACGGGCATAAAGCCCGTGGCTCGTTGGTCAAGGCCTCAGTTGCACCTTGATCGACTCACGGCCGTCGTAGACCATCTCGAAGCCCTTCTGAAACTCCGCCAAGGGCAGCGTGTGGGTCACAATATGGGCCACCTCGATCAGGCCGCGATTAATGTAATCGATGGCCAGGGGGTAACAATAGGGCCCCAGGTGCGACCCATAGATGTCCAGTTCCTTCACGTCGCCGATGATCGTCCAGTCGGCGGTCACCGGCTCACGGTGCACCGAGAACTCGACGAACCGGCCCAGCTTGCGGATCATCCTCAGCCCCTGCGGAACGGCGGCGGGGTTGCCCGTCGCCTCAATGTACACGTCGCAACCGTAGCCTTCGGTCATCTCCAGTATCCGGGCGACGACGTCCTCCTTGTCGGGGTTCATGGTGATGTCGGCGCCCATTTTCCGCGCCACGGCCAGACGGTTGTCACGCAGATCGAGCGCCACTAGCCGGCACGGGCTCTGCAGCCGGGCGGCCGCAACCATACCAAGCCCCAGCGGCCCGCACCCGGCTACCACCACCGTGTCGCCGAACTCGATCTTCGCCCTTTGGACCGCGTGGATGCTGCAGGTGAGCGGCTCGATCATCCCCGCCCGGTTCGGATCGATGTCCTGCGGCACCTTGTGGACGATCGCGTTCGACGGGAACTTCATGTACTTGGCCATGCCGCCCGGCAGCACCGACTTGAAGCCGTAGACCCGATGCTGCTGACACATCCAGTACTGGCCCCGGCGACAAAAGCGGCACGTCCGACAAGGAACGATTTGCTCGCTGATCACCAGATCGCCGATCGCGATATGGTGCATCTCGCCTGCTCCCTCGCCGAGAGCCACCACGCGGCAGATCGGCTCATGGCCGGGGATGGCCGGAGGCTCCGCATAGCCCGGCCGGTTGCCGTCACCTTTCCAGAACAGGCCTGCTCCGTCCCAACACTTGACGTCGCTGGCACAGATGCCCACCCGCAGCACTTCGGCGACGACTTCGCCCGGCCCGACCACGGGAACCGGCACCTCCTCCAGTCTATAATCGTGCGGGCCGTGACAGACGACCGCCGGCATGGTCTTTGGGAGTGCTGTGAACTGGCTCATGTCGGACTCCTTTGGCAGACGGGTGACATGATACCACAGTCTGATAGACTATTGGACTGCTAGGCTGCTAGACTGTTAGGCTGGGGTGCGTGACAGTTTAGGGGGGAGGGCACTATGGCTTTTTCAGAACCGCGACCGTAAGGGAGCGGCCCCCGTGTGGTATTGGCCGCGTCGCGGCTTGGCCTGCCCTTGACCGCTTGTGGAAATCGGTCAAGGGCCCCTCGCTTACGCTCGGGGTTCTGAAAGAGCCGCCTAGACT
>CAZTQK010000599.1:0-2416 GCA_964615635.1 uncultured Planctomycetales bacterium | reverse complement strand
GGGGCTACCGCTACTACTCCCCACGACTCGGACGATGGATCAGCAGGGATCCGATTGGGGAGAGAGGTGGCGCAAACCTGTACGCCTATGTTGGCAACTGTCCATCGCAATCGACTGATCCAACGGGACTGGCAGCGCCGGTCGCCGGCGCCGCGAGTGCCGTCGTTGGTGGCGGCACCGCTGGTGGCATCTGGGAGACGCTTGGAGGAATAGATCTGGCCATCGGAGCATACCAGTTGCTCGCGGGTTGGCTCCAGACTGAGACCGCGGACGGCATCATCCCCGCCGGCGAAAGCATGACCGTACTGTTCCACAGCCACTATGTCACGCGGGAGCAGGTTACGACCGCGGTCGATGGAATGAGACAGTACTTTCCCTCGATCAATGATATCAGGATGTATGGGACTCTCGCAGTGTGGGAGCACGACACTTGGAGCCCTAACGACCAGGTGTTTGTCGTCACAATAACGGAGGCTCTGCCAAATGATTTGAAGACACTCCCTGATCTTTTAGGCATTTTCGTCGCAGTCAGCATAGGGTGCCGTGATGATGGATACGTGACAGTTGGAGGGGACCACTACCCAGCAGACGAGTGTAACAGTGATGCCGAGCTTCTGTTTGACTTAGAGGTGGGTGTTTGCGCCTACGACTACGAATGGTCCACAGGTATCTGGGCGGCCAGCCACGAATTCTTTACGAACCAAGGAATGATGAGGGTGGTATGCAACAACAAGTAGACGGGAACGGATAAGCTTCACCAGAGGGTGACCTGCGAGGCCCTGTGCTTCCCTGTGGGTTGAGTACGAAGGACGTGAGACAGAGAAGGGCTCGGTTCTGTGGCGGTTGGACGGCCCCTCTGTTCGGTTGCCGCCCAGTCGGCTAAGTGCGTATGCACGGTGGCTAGCGGTTCCGGAAACGCGGGTGTGTGGCTGCCCTCCGGAACGCGGGCGATGTTGAGACAACCATGGTTGCAGCGGGATCCTGGGGCAACGGCCGCGCAATTGGTGAAGACACGTTAGGCGGGGGCATCCGGGATGAGTCAACGACATGCCACGGTCGCGATTGTGTGCTGGTTCGTGGTCACTGGGGTTCTCGCAAGCCTGCTTGCAAGCCAGCAGGCGTGGGCTTGGGTGCTGGATCGTTACTACGTATGCTTGGACGGTCGGACCACGGTCTGGGTGAGTCGGTCCTGGAATTGGCCCCTGTCGGCCATGTCATCTGTTGTTCTGTTCGGTGTTGCCTGGTTGATGCGTAAGTCGTCACGACACAGAGCGCGGTTGGGCGGCTCTGCAGCCCTGGCGTGGGCATTGCTGTACGTGTTTCTGCTGGGCGACAAGTACATGCATTGCGTTCTCTTGCAGCCCTTACGTCCGCTCGTCTCTATCTCTTGGTTGAATCACGCAGCACCAGCAGCCAAGTGGTGGCACCAATCAGAGTACATGATTCGGGCAGCCTATGATCCGACTTATGTGCTTGCCTGGCTTCTGGGTGCTGTTCAAGCTGTGCTCGCAATACTCCTTGTTGTACGCGAGGGTTTTCGGTATGAAGATTGGGAGTGCCGAAGATGTGGCTACAACCTGACAGGCAACACATCGGGGGTGTGCCCTGAATGCGGTGACGGTTGCGACAAACGCCCGTATCACCACGAGCAGTCATCGACCTGCTCGAATGGAAGAGCTGAGAAGCGAGGAATCGTCGTCCGCGTCGCGGTGCCGGTTGTCTTCTTCGCAACAGTGGCGGCTGTACTGCCCGGGTGGACAGGCAAGCATCGACTTGCCCTGTCAGATAGGCAAATCACTGGTCCCTACGAGGTGACGATTCTCGCACAAGGGCAGAAGCCACTCGTTCTCAGAGTGCCAGTTGACTCCGAGGCTGAGAGGATGCTGGGATGCGGTCTAGGCAGATCTCGAGATCACTGGCGGCTAACCTTCGCGAAACCGCCCTCTGATCTGGTCATCGCCGGTTCGGGAATGGTATTTCATGTTGCTGGACAGAAAGCATTCGTGCTTGTTGCAGCACCGGGTGAAGGAGCCGTCCGAACCTATGAGAGAACACTCTCCGAGGACGTTGTCGCGACCATCAGGCGCGTCGCATCACTCCTGGTCGTGGATAATCGTGGATAAGGGCGTGTCGAAACGGGGATTGCGCCAAGCAACCTGCGAGAGGAGGATGTGAATGAGCTGAATCACTGAAACCTTCCACTGAGACCCTGTGGACCCTTGACCGACCCCCGTAAGTCGGTCAAGGGTGGACTGAGCCCACCCAGGAGAGCGTAGCCGGCACCTGTGTCTAAACGGGGACGTAGCCAATGCTGTTCGGCACTCGACATGCTTGTGCTGAACAGAAGATGCACGAGCTAGGATAACGGGAAAAGCTAGGATAACGGGACAGGTTCGTTTATTGATAATGTCTATAA
>CAZTQK010000598.1:0-2454 GCA_964615635.1 uncultured Planctomycetales bacterium | reverse complement strand
TCCGGCGTCGTCATCGCTCTCCACAATTACATCTACGGTCAGAACACAGCTCGCCACGACGGGGTCAAGCCCCAGGTCCGGGCGGATATCGTACAGGTCGCGATTGGTCGTCACCGCAAGTCCGACGACGTCCCCTTTGTTCACGAAAATGCGGTAGTAGTCGACATCATCACCCTGCTCGATGCTCCCGCTCACGATCGCGTCGATCTCGTTGCCGATGGCCGAACTGACCGGTACCTCCTGGGCCAACGACGCGACGTCGTTGTCCTCAATCTCCGCTAGAGTCACGACCCGTTGCTTCAGAGCGGTTTTGATCTGAGACGGCGCCTGTGTGCGGTAGGGGTACCGGCACGTAGGCAAGTCGGGAGACAGCCTTGCCGGCGGGAACGGGCCGTCGGGACGCCCAAACGGAGAATTCGGCGGGAAACCCGTTGGCACATCCTTCGCCCATGCGACGGCACACGATCCGCCCAATGCCGTCGCGAGGGTCAACGCCAGGACCAGCCTTCGTATTCCCGAGCTACTGCTGTTTGTCTTCTGCGACATGGTCATGATTCCTGTCACTCATACACAGTTCGTGTTATCGCTCCGACGGGGGTCATGCCCCCCACAACTGTCAGAGTCCCCCGCATGCTCACCCAGTCAGTTTCTCGGCACGATCGGCGTCGAGAAACCGTAGATCAGGTACACTTCGCCGGCATCGGTTTTTCCGTCCGGATCGGCGAGGATGGAGGACAGCAGGATATCATCAAATCCGTCGCCATCCAGGTCGCCTGCACTGTTGGCACCGCGAGCGGCCAGACCGTCCGGGGTCACACCGCCGCCCAGATGGTAGCCGCCCTTCTTTCCGACGATGACGATTCCGGGCAGATTCTCGGTGCCGATCTGATCGAGACTGATTGTGCCGGTCAGATGCTGACCACCGAAGACGATGTACACCAAGCCTGCGCCGGTCAGGTCATCCTGCGCACCGTCACCGTCGAGATCGTCGGCAATGCGGTCGCCGTTAAGATCGAGCCCGATCGAATCCAAGATGCCGTCGCCGTCGCTGTCGAACCTCGGACTGGCATCCGGGGCGGTGATCAGAATATCGGCGATGCCGTCTCTGTTGATATCGCCGGCATTCGCCACCGTACTTCCGACGTGCCCGTTAGCCTGAACGCCGGAAATGACCATGCCATGCCCCTGGTCACGAAGCTGCGGAATGGTCACGCCGCCGTGCGGGCTCAACAGATTCTGGCCGCCGAAGAGGACGAACGTCTCGCCGGCCTCGGCATTGCCGCCCGAAGTGACGTGAGGACTGCCGATCAATAGATCGGGGTAGCCATCGCCGTTGTAATCATCTTTCAGAACGTCAGGTCGCGGACCAACACCGGCAATCGAGGTGCCCAGGCGTTCGCCTGGCCGGCCCACAATGAACAGACCATTGAGCCGGTTCAGGTTGCTGGGGCTCAACTGCAGCCGCTCCAGCAGGTAGTCGGACTCGATCTCGGGCTGCCGACGGTAGAGGACATAAACCGCACCGCGATCACCGTTGGTGCCGGCCCCGCCGACGGCGAAGTCGTCCACCCCGTCATTGTTGATGTCCAGCAGACCGGTCACATCGCCGATGTGGTCGCCCGGCATACCGACGATGTGGAATGGACGGGTCATCTCAAAGGCGACGTCGCCGGGCTCCCAGAAGTTGGCCTTGGGACAGCACTCGCATCGCGTGTAGCCCAGGTCCTGAATGATGTAGTTGTGCGGCGTCGGAGCAGTCGAGACGTCGGCGATCGACTGGTTGCCTTCGTCATCCTCGGTCACCAAGCCCTGCGAGTTCCACAGGTGCTTGTGAGCCGGAACGCCAGGCCGCCTCAACTGGAGCATGTACACTGTGCCCGAATCGGGTCGATCCGTCGCCGACGGATCAAGACGCAGGCTGGTGACATCCGTCTTGACGGCGGTCCGGTTGGGGGCTCCGATGAGCAGGAAATCGCCGGATACCGAGACCGAGTGGGCAAAACGGTTGGCTGTTGTGGACGGTATGGCGTACAACTGCGTTGCCGTCTGACCGAGAATCCTGGCACCATAAGGCGGCCGCGGCGGAGACATTCTCATCGACGGACAATAGCCTCCCGCGCCACCTCTGTATTGCCCGAGAATGCCAGGATCGCATGATGGGGCACCCAGGATAGGCAGCGAAGCCGAAGCGTAGTAGAAGCCCGTTCCCAACACGCGCATGTAGCCCACCGCGGGGAAGTAACCATACGGATCGACCGCGTTTCCGTTCGCGTCAACATACATGGACGTGCAATCGACCTCTCGTCCGCCGACGAAGTAGTCGCTTGTCGGCCCGGGCGGTGAATCGATCTGAGACAGGCTGAGCGTCTCACCCCAATAGACGATGCGGGCGAGAGCGGCATAGGTCGGGCCACCCGTGCCTCCCGCATCAGGAGGCGTGGCCAGCCGCGGGGC
>CAZTQK010000597.1:0-2469 GCA_964615635.1 uncultured Planctomycetales bacterium | reverse complement strand
CGAAAAAGACGGCAAAAAGTGCCTGACCCGCTGTCTTGCACGCTAAACACGTACGAAAACGGGACACGAACAGAAAACGGGCGGTCAAAGGGGATGCATCTCTTTTTCTCGGGTGGTAGAAGTCTCCTGAGCACGGTGCGCTTGCCTTCGCGATCTCTGCGGCTCTGCGTGAGGATCGAGCACGGGCGGGCCGGCAGCCAGTGGCACCGGGCGAGAGGAAGGGCCGACGAGGGCGTCGGCCCCACTTGTTTTCCATCTGCGTCAATCCCATGATCTGCGGGCCGGGACTCGCTTCCTGTCTCGGCGTTTTCCGCCGTGTTCTCGGCGCACTCAGTGGTTGGAATGAAGTGGTTGGCCGTCAGCAGCCAATCCTTTCCATATTCCCGCGTGAATGACGATGGGAATCGTCGACCGGGAGGTCCCGGATGGGAATCCGGGACCAGCGGATTCTGCTTCTTTTTCCGCGTATTCGGCGTATTCAGCGGTTGGAATGAAGCGTTCAGCCGTCAGCGATCGGCTTTCAGCGGCCGGAGAGGCAGTCTTCCACCGCAGTGGACGCAGAGGGACGCGGAGACCCTACCTGGGCGGCGACTCGGTGATCCGCAGCATCGGCAGCGGCGCATCCTTGGGCGATGGCTTGGCGGCGGCACCGGCCGTCGCCATCTCGGCCGCGGCGGCGCGGGCCTGATCGATCTGCTCGCGGAAGGCCTTCCAGCGGCGGGCGGCTTCGTTCTTGTAGTCGCCCTTCTCGGCCAGCACGAAATCACTGCTGACCGCCATCACCTCGGTGTAGCGGATCGAATAGTGACGCACCCGGTCCATGGCTTCAGCATCGCCGGGCTTCACCTTCGCCAGATGATCGTTGGAGATCTTGCGATCGCGGGCCAGCAGCGTCTCTGAGGCCTCGTGCCAGGCAGCAGCGTCCATCGCCTCAACCTCGTCCACCATCTTCTGATACTCGCCCGACAGCGGCAGGCCGGCCCGGGCGTTGACGTACCAGTGAAACGTTCGCTGGAGCTTGCGGATGAACAGGTCGGTGGCCTCGTCGAACTTGAGGCACGATGCGCAGAAGTAGTTGTCCATCGCGTCCATCTTGCGGTAGTCGATCAGGCGGCCGAGCTGGCAGATGGTGTAGCTCTTGGTGCCGGGGAACGGAAAGAAGATCGCCCAGCGGAACCGCCCCGGTCTGATCTTGGCCATCAGGTCGATGGTCTCTTCCATCATCGACCGCGTCTCGTATGGCAGGCCGAACATCAGAAATGCGGAACTGTGCAGCCCATATCGGTGGCACAGGTCGAACGCGTCGATGATCGACTGGTTGCTCATGTGGCGATCGAGGATCTTGCGGCGCAGCTCTTCACTGCCGCTTTCGACGCCGAACTTGACGATCATGCAGGGTGATTGCGACAAGGCCTTGGCGATCGGTTCGCTGAAAGCCTGCACGTGGGCGTTGAGCACAAACGGGACATTGATGCCCGACTCGGTGTACGCCTCGACCAGACGAATGCAGTAATCCTTGTTCAGCGTGAACAGGTCGTCATCGAAGATGAACGTTTCGAGATACGGGTGGCGGTTCTTGAGATCCCGCATCTCTCCGATGATCCGGTCGATCGGGTAGTTGCGGAGGTAACTGCGGCGCGAATGGCCGCCCTCGGTGAAGTAGCGGTCGGACACCTCGTGGTTGAAGCAGTAGCTGCAGCGGTAGGGGCAGCCCCGCGAGGTCAGCATGCTCTGCCAGCCGTTCTTGCGAGGGAGCATGTGCGGCAGGTCGTACAGCTCGTAGTCGGTCGGAGCGATGTCGGCCGGGTCGGGATACGGGCCGAGCGGGTTCTCACGGTAGGTGCCGTCGGCGCTGCGGATCAGGAAGTTGGAGACCTTACCGGCGGTCGGGTCGTCGGCCGCGAGTTTGTCGATCAACTCGGGAAAGGCCGCGTCGCACTCGCCCACACCGATGTAGTCCCAGAAGCCGTCATTGACGATCTGCTGGGTACACATGATGGCGTGTACTCCGCCGACGGCGATGGGCACGGCCGGCATGGCACGCCTGATTGCCTTGGCCAGACGCAGGGCGAACTTGTACTGCTGGGTCATGACCGAGAAGGCCACGAAATCCGGCCGCCACTGGCGGACCGTTTCCACGATCTGATCGTCGCCAGGGATCTCGTACATGGCCTCGTTGATGTTCAGCAGACCGGTGACGTGACCCCGCAGCTTCAGCCCCCCCGACAAGGCCGCCACCCCGTGGTTGAACCCCTCCTCGGCGTTGAGGTTCGGATAGATGAAAAGGACCCGCATTCCCTGCCCCTGGATGGCCGTAAGTTCGTGTCAAAACAGACGTTGCAAGTGTAGTGAGCTCTGGATGTGCCGTCAACCTGACCGATGCGACAGACGGAGAGACCAGCCCTATCGGCTCCCGTCAGACGGTTGTGTGGGGTGTGTTGGCCGGCCCTGCAGAAGCCACTGGCGGTC
>CAZTQK010000596.1:0-2499 GCA_964615635.1 uncultured Planctomycetales bacterium | reverse complement strand
ACGAGCCGTGTGGCCGCGTGTCGTGCATGATCGACCCATCCTTGCTGCGGACCGATTACCTCTACGAATCCAGCAGCGAGTTTGGCGGCCGCAAGGTCACCGTCAAGCACCCGGGAGGTCCCTCGGACTCCGATCGCCCCACGACCATAACGGAGAACTACGCGGACAACCGGCTGGCCAGAGTGGGCGGCACGGCGGTGGTCAAACGCCGCAACGCGTATTGGGTCAATGCAGACGGTACCCAAACGACGAGGTGGTGGACGGGCAGCGACTCTGATGGGGAAAGCCCGTTTCAGACGACAACGATAAGGGACTTCCTTGGCCGTACGCAGAGCACCCGCGATCGCTCCGACGCCAGCGAGGGCCGTGAGCTGGACAAGATATACTACTACGACGACAAGGGACGCCTCGAACGTGTTGAGACCAAGCTTATCGACGGGACAAAGCTGCTGGCCGACACCGTGTACGAGTATGACGACCTGGGCAACCAAGTTAGATCAGGCATGGACTTTGACGGCGATGACGATGAGGACGGCAAACCGCTCGAGCCCGGAGCATACGACCGTTACCAGGAGACCGAGACCGAATACACAGATGTCGGTGGCTACTGGTGGCTGGAGACAAATCGATACACCTACACGGTCGAGAACAGCAGCACCCGGACAAGGATTTCGACGCAGCGGCAGCGATTGACCGGCTTTGCGGCGGGTGTCACCGATGAAGTCGTCGAAGTCGATGTGTCCGGTAACACCATCACCAGGACCACCACGGCCGACAGGGGCAGCCGCCTCGTCACCCGTAAAGTCAATGTGCCGGACTCCGGGACAGACGAGGAGACGATCACCGAGAACGGCTTGCTGAAGTCCCAGACGTCCAGGTCCGGTGTGATAACAACGTACAAATACGACCTCGTTGGTCGTGTCAAGGAAGTCCAGGACCTGCGGCACGAAGCCGATCATCCCACCAAGATGTTCTACTATGACTCCGAGACGGCCGGCAAGAAGGGCAGGATCGACTACGTCGAGGACCCCGCTGGGAACCGGACCAAGTACGACTACTACTCCGTCAACGGCCGGATCAAGTCCATCACCCGCGCCTATGGCCAGGATGAGGAGACCACTCAGTACTTCGACTATACCAAGCGCGGCGAACAGTATCGCATCTGGGGCGGGGCTTCCTACCCGGTTGAATACCTGTATGATATGTTCGGACGGCAGGCGCGGATGAAGACCTACCGCGGCGGCAGCGGATGGGAGGACGAGACTTGGCCCTCGTTCACAACGGGCACGGCGGAGACCACGTGGTTCTGGTATGGAGTCGAGATGTCGTCGCGGTGGCTTGTCGGCAAGGAGTACGCTGACGGGACAATGGTTTATTACGACTATCGCCCCGACGGCAAACTCAAGAGTCGAGAATGGGTGCGAACGGTTGACGGCAACCCCAGCAGTCCCCGAGTCACGACAACGTACGCCTATTTCGGCGACCAACCCGGCGAGCGGGCTACCGGTGAGCTGCGCCAAGTCAGCTACTCCAACGACCCGACGAACACGCCCTCGGTCAGTTTCACCTACGACCGTCAGGGGCGCCGGGCGACGGTGACCGAGAAGGTTGGCGGCAATACGGTGGCCCAGTATGCGTTCAACTACAACGATTCGGGCACGGACGAGCAGAACGGCAACCTGCCGCCCACGATGAGACTGCGGACCGAAGCGATCACCCGCGACGGTTACACCAAGCTCATCACCCGGGGCTTTGACAGCCGAACCGGCCCGCTCCCCGGCCGAGACACAGGCTTCCAGATCGGCGTAAGCGGTGATCCGGACCAGGATTACAGCACCAGCTACGCTTATGATCCCAGCGGTCGCTTGGAGCGGGTCATCGGCCCCGGGCTGGACGGCACCTATGGGGCCAAGTACGAGCGGCTGGCCAACAGTGACTTTGTCCGGTACGTGAAGTTCAAGGGCTCGACCGACAACGATCTGGCAACGGCCGAACGGGCCTACCTAGCCAACCGCGACTTGGTAGACTACGTGGAGAACAAGGTCGGCGCCACGACGATATCCAAGTACGCTTACACGAATGACGGCCTGGGCCGGCGGACTGCGGTAGCCATGTCGGGCAGCGCCTTTACCGGCGGTAGCGGCGGCGACCACCACTGGGACTACCGATCCGGGTATAATGACCGCAGTGAGCTGATCGGCGGCTTGCGGAAGACGGGGACGACACTGGGCGCGGGTAACCTCATGACGCCTGGCGATTACGACTACGCCTACGATCACATCGGCAACCGGACCAGTTCGAACGTGGACAACGATGATCCGCCCAAGACCTACGCGGCCAATGACATCAACCAGTATACGACCACGTCGGACCCGGATGAGTCCTTCAGCTACGACGATGACGGCAACCTGACGCAGGATGGGACGTTCGATTACACCTGGGATGCCGAGAACCGGCTCAAGACGGCCACCGCGCGGAATCCGAGCCTCAATGACGCGA
>CAZTQK010000595.1:0-2500 GCA_964615635.1 uncultured Planctomycetales bacterium | reverse complement strand
GAGTTCGTGGGCGCGGCGGGAGATCCATACAAGGCCTTCCGGACTAATCGCGTCGTTAGACCGTTTCATCCAACCCGAGGCAAGGTGTCTCCGGCTGGGGTTCTGGTTCCGGCTCAAACAGGCGTTGTTTTGACTGTTCAACCGCGTGGCTGATTCGCTTGCAGGCGATCTCGAAATACTTGGACTCACGCTCGATGCCGATGAACTTCCGGCCAAGATTGATTGCCGCTACTCCGGTGGTGCCGCTGCCCATAAAGGGATCACACACCGTTGAAACGTTTCCGGCCTTGTCTATGCACCACGCGATAAGCCCCAGCGGTTTCTGTGTTGGGTGGTGGCGTTCAACAGAACCATACGCCTGTGCCCTTGCCATCCTGAATGTTTTGCTAGGGCCTTCCAGGTTGGTATAAGCCAACTCAAAATCAGCCCCGCTAAATTCCTGGATCTTGTCCCAGGAAAACCAGCATCCACTTATCGGAAGTGGGAAGTAGTTGCCTCCCCATACAATCAGCTTTTCGCTCTTCTCTCTCAAGAGCCCGAATACCCATTCTGGCGGTGGCGCAACATCCCAATCGAAAGCATCAAATTCTGTGGCTTTCTTACCCTTGCCCATGCCCATTGATCCAACATTTATTCCATACGGCGGATCGGTCAGAATTAAGTCCACCTTCGGCATCATCGGCAGCACTTCCCGGCAATCACCCAGCCACAATTCAGCGTCTCCAATGATCACTTTTTCAGGCAATTCGTTCTCCTTTCATCGGCGGTCTAACCCGGCGCTCAACTCGGACCCACTAGCTACGGTCTTGCGGCATGGTTGTGTTCGTAAATCCGCCGCTAGTGGGCCGGTCAGCTTGGGTCGATGGGCGCTGTGCGGTCCTTTTTCCAATCAACAACGGCTTCGCGCCAATCCTCGTCTGCTGGTTCCTGGAGCGCGCTGCCATCGTACCCGCCAGCGGCGAGGAAGGCATCAACGTGGGACCAGAAAAGTAGAAGGGCTTCTTCCTTTGTCGCAGCCTTGAATTCACATTCTGGGAATAAGGCCAGCGCCGCCGCGAACCTCCAGCGGTGGTAGGTGGTGGGGTCGAGTTTCATGGTTTCTTCCCTTCGGGGAACAGGATGCGGTATAGCGTGGTGCGGCTGATCTCCAGTTCGCGGGCCGCAGCACTCATGTTCTGGTTGCGTCGGTAGTAGACTTCTTGGCAGAACTCGTGCCGCTTTTCGTCGAGGTACTCGCGCAGCGTCTTCAAGAAATCCTCCGCAGGTTTGCCGCAGCGATGCGGTTGGCGTAGGCGGCAAAGGTGCCGGTGTTCACTTGGCGGATGTACCGCTGCACCATCGCCTCCGCGTCCTCTTCGGTGAACCCGGCCCGAAGCAGGGCGTCCCCAAGGTCGTAGGCCATGTGCTTGCCCTCGGTGATCTGTTCGGGGGTCCACTCGGGGTAGTCCAGGTGGGACAGCCAGTCGTGGTAAGCCTCCTCGGCGTCACGGGTGCGGCGGCGGTCGTCAAAGTCGGGCTCGGGTTCATCAAAGAGGATCACAAAGCCTCCTAGAAGGGGATGTCCATGTCGCCCTCTTCCATCCCGCGTCCCGGCGCACCCTGGGGCTCATCGTCCACGGCGTCCACCTTGAAGATCCGCTTGTATTCCTTGGACTCCATGATGGTGCGGCGGGTCCACTCGCTCAGGCTGTCGAACAGCTCCTTGTTGAAGGGCTCCGTGATGTTGAAGGCGAAGGCCGCGTTGGTCGGGGTCATCGGCTTGATCCCCTTGGGCAGCGGCATCGCGTTGACGACGTTGACGTAGGTTTTGCCGTTGGTCCCGACATGGTGCGCGATGTTGAGGAAGGCGGGCTTGCCGACCAGGGTGTCGGTATCGAACTCCTCGCCGGGGTCCTTGCCCATCCAGCCCTTGATGAAGCGGCGAAGGTTGGACTTCTCCCCGAAGGATGCGGTGTAGGTCTCGAAGACCATGAAGGGGCGTCCGTCGCTCATCGTCTCCTCAATTTCGAAGTAGATGGAGAGCTTGTGCTGGTAGCGTTGCCGGCCCTTGTCATCCAGGGCGAAGTTGCCGGTGACCTTGTGGGTCCCGAGGTCAACCACGCGGTAGCACACGGCGTTGAAGGCGCCTTCCGGGGCGGTCTCGAAGGGCTTGCGGTCCTGCTGGTTGTTTTCTTTCAAGAGCATGGGGCCTCCTGTGGCCTGTTATGGGGCGGCGGAAGTGCCGCCAAGTGGTTGCTAGGGGTTGAGGGCGCCACTTTGCGCGGGGCCAAACTTATCCAATATTTCTTGCACTGCGGATTCGTCGCGGAGCCACCCCAGGACGCGAATTTGGCACCCATGTTCAATTGCGATAACGGGGCGTTTGCTCAACCCCTTCCCCGGGGGGAGCATGTCTCCGATGTGGAGAATGGCGCCATCACGGTGAAGCGCAAGGTGCGCCATCACTTCACCGCCTTGTCGAAAGCGCGGGCCTCGTCCTCCTGCTCGGCGTAGACGGACT
>CAZTQK010000594.1:0-2613 GCA_964615635.1 uncultured Planctomycetales bacterium | reverse complement strand
GGTTTGGCGAGGATGAGATCTCGCTGCGGCTCGATATCCCGACCGGCTGACCGAGTATTTCGGCATTGAATAGCGACGCACGTATCAAAGCGCCAACAAGCGTACGCCCCTCCTACGGGTGGACCGGCAAGATGGGCAAGTAGTACGCCGGACGGGTGACCGTCCCTGAGAAGGGCAAGCGCGCCGGTCAACACCGGCTATTGCCCTTGTGCGAGCATCTAAGGCGCCGACCTTAGCGACGAGCACGGACAAACAAACACGTTGTCGAGACAGTTGCCGCCGCCGCTTGTACTGGTGCTTGTTGTGCCGCTGAGGAAAAGGGCGTCCTGCAAGGACTGCGAACGGAACGTCGCGATTCAGTGTGGTGAGCAAAGCTCCCGGGAGTGGTGATGCCGACGAGTCTTGTACGCTCCTGTCATTTGCTGGTCAAAAGCGGGCGAACGGGTTCGAACCGTCAACATTCAGCTTGGAAGGCTGATGCTCTGCCAATTGAGCTACGCCCGCAAGTCTCTTATTTGCAGAACATTATGAGCATGTCGCTGAAGAGACTGTGTTGTCATTTCCGCCCCATTTCGGGTCTTCTTGGCCGAAACGTTGCCACAGCGATCGCTTTCTGTTGGGCCGATTCTCATGCCCTAGCGCCGCAAACGACACATACCCCAACTCCCCGGCAAATCCGAGGTCACTTCGGGGCGGTATTATACCTCCTTCCGCGACGAGAGTGGAAGGCCCAGACGCAGGAGATTCTCGACCGAGCATCAGGTGTCTGAGCTCGCCTATAACCGCTGGTTTATGAATGAGTTGCAGCCGCGGCGCCCGGAGTCGGCTTGGTTGTCCGTGTTTTGAGCGGACAGGGCCTGCGATCTCGGTTCGACTGCGCGCCGGTGGACTGTGCGGAGCCGCTCTGGCCGAGTGTGACCCGGAAGGTGCGTCATCGAGTCAGAACTGCCTGCGCATGTCCTGCTTCTCATTCTCTGTGGGGCCGACCCAGTAACTCCGGGATCCCGCGTCGCGCCATCGCCGGTTCATGGGGTCCTTTCTGAACAGACGCAGAAACAGGCTTGTGGGGGTGATGACGACGTAGAACACGAGGGTCAGCAACAGCCGCGTGTTGAGCCAGTTCAGGCCCCATCCGATCTGGTGCCAGACTCTCTGAATTGGGAGCAATGCCTGAGGGGCTGACAGAGCCGTGCCCAGAAAGAGGATGGCCAGCCCTCCAGAAACGAGAGGCCAAGTACGGTTGCCGGATCGGAGCGCGGCGATACAGGCAATCACGACGAACACGGTGGCGGCACCCACGCCGAACCGTCGTAGGTTCCCGCACTGCGGCGGTCTCCCGGTCTTTTGGGGCGAGTCGCTCATCAATCCAGAATGCACTCCACGGGGGGCAGTTCCGCCCGTCTGTCGGCCGGCTGGTCGGCCTTGCTCAACAGATAGTCGCCGAGCACAAGATAGTCCAGCTCCGTTCGCATGAAGCAACGATAGGCGTCGATCGGCGATCCGACGATAGGCTCTCCTCGCACGTTGAAGCTGGTATTGATGATCAAAGGGCAACCGGTCAAGCGATCGAAAGCTGCGATCAGTCGGTGGAAGCGCGGGTTGTCCGCCGCGTCCACGGTTTGGATCCGGGCGGAGTAGTCCACATGGGTGATCGCAGGGACATCACTGCGGACCTGCTTTCGGCGAGCCAGGCCGTCGAGATCGGGTTCGGGCACCGGCGGCTGTCGACGATGACTCGGCGACACAGGCGCGACAAGCAGCATGTAAGGGCTGGGCCGGTCCAGTTCGAAGTAGTCGGCTGCCCGCTCAAGCAGGACAGCAGGGGCGAAGGGGCGAAACGACTCGCGAAACTTGATCTTCAGGTTGAGCGTCGTCTGCATGTCCCGATTGCGGGGATCACCCAGAATGCTGCGATTGCCCAGGGCTCGGGGTCCGAACTCCATCCGGCCGTCGAACCAGCCGACGACGCGGCCCTCGGCAATGAGTCCGGCCACTCGCTCAACGAGTTCCTCAGGCTCATAACGGGTTGCGGGAATGCGTTGCTCTTCCAGCATGCGGGCGATCTGATCCGGCTTGAATGCGGGGCCCAATTGCGCGCCGTGCATCCGGTCACGCGGCCCGTCGCAGCGGCGTTCCTTGCCCAGGAACTGATGCCATACGGCAAGGGCGGCCCCCACGGCGCCGCCCGCATCGCCGGCGGCAGGCTGAATCCAAATGTCGTCAAATGGCCCTTCCCTCAGAATTCGCCCGTTGGCCACGCAGTTCAGGGCCACGCCGCCGGCCAGGCACAAAAAACGCTGGCCCGTCCGTTCGTGCACGTGACGGGCCATCCGCAACATGACCTCCTCAGTAACCTCCTGGATGCTGCGAGCGACATCGCAGGTCTGTCGGGTGATGTCCGATTCAGGAACACGTGGAGGACCGCCCAGAAGCCTGTGGAAGCGCCCGTTGGTCATGGTCAGACCGGTGCAATAGTTGAAGAGATCAAGGTTGAGCCGGAAGGAGCCGTCTTCCTTCAAGTCAACGATATGCTCCAAGATGAGATCGACGTATCGTGGTTCGCCGTAGGGAGCAAGCCCCATCAACTTGTACTCCCCGCTGTTGACTCGGAAT
>CAZTQK010000593.1:0-2621 GCA_964615635.1 uncultured Planctomycetales bacterium | reverse complement strand
GGAAGCGGCGGGCGAGGCCTTCTCCGTACTCCGCGAAGGGCCGTCCCTCGGCGTTGCGCTTGACGTCGAAAATGGTGACCAGGTGCGGGCTCTTGAGGTTCATGCAGTGGCTGACGCCGCGCAGCTCGATGTCCTCGTAGCCTTGGACGACCTTGAGGGCCACCTCGCGGCCGCTGTCGCTGACGGCGTAGTACACCTCGCCGAAGCCGCCCCGGCCGATGGCCCGTTGGATGGTATAACCCTCCAACGGCTGGTCGCCGAACTTATATTGGAATCCGTCCATCGTTCTGTCTTCCCTTCAGCGGAGATCAACCGGCTCATGCCGGCCCCGCCGCGCGGCTCTAAGCTTTGGCCTCTGCCGTTGCGACCGCCAACGAGATCGGTCCGATACACGCACACGCACCCACAGGAATGCCGGCCTGCTCGTCGATCGGTCGGCCGTCGATCTTCACCTCGGTCGTGCTTCGCACCAGCAGACGCCCGTCCCGAATGTGGAGGACGGCCGGGGCGACCATCTGGTCGGCCCGGATGTGAGCCAGCGCCCCGGGGCCGAGCACGACTGACTTGTCCATCAGAATCACTCGTCGAGCATCGCCGCTTGGCAGCCGGCAGCCCGACAGGTGCAACACCGCCGAGGTACTGGCCGCACTGGGCAGCGTGAACTTCACAACGCATCTCGGCCCGAGCGAGATTCGATCGCCATCCGACAGCAGCTTTCGCTGAACTGGCATGTCGTTGACCCGAATAGGCGAATCAGATGAAAGAAAGTAGTCATCGTCCTGCCGTTCGATGGTCACCACGGGCAGGCCGGCCTCGGCCAGGAGAGCCAGGTCCGGCCGTCGCGACGAACTAATCGGCCCGATGGTGAGTCGCGGTTGTCGCAGGACCAGGAAACTACCCACTGTGTCGACCTGGAGCATGAAGCGATCGGGAACAGCCCCGCCCGGAGCTCGCCGATTTGCCGGCTCCGGAGAAGCCAGAATCTCGGTGCGGTCCGGCTCGGTGGCTGTCGTCGGTCGCCCGACGGGCAGTTCCATCCCCGTGAACCAACCCAAAGGACCCCTTCGCAAGCTCTCAGTCCCGGCGGCGGCTTGTTCGGCATACCGACACGCCTCGGCCAGCCAACCGGCCTCAGAATGGGCGGCCGACAACCGATGCAGGATCTCCGCCGCCTGGCGGGGTTGACCGCGCTCCAGGCAGCTTGCGGCACTGCGGCACTCACACAACAACCGGGCCAGCTCCTGGATCTGCAGCGTCGGGTTCGCCAGCGAGCCGAGGTACTGAAGCATGGCCTCGGCCGCATCCAACCGTCCCTGGGTGACCGCCTTGCCGGTCTGATCGGCAACCAGTGCGGTCGCCCGATCCATCAGATCAGCCGTCCGCGGGTTGCTGGCGTGCGCCTGGCGGGCCTCGCGAAGAGATTCGATCGCCAGAGCCCAGTCTTGCCTGTTCAGCGCCTGCTCGGCTCTGTTGAGGGCCTGCTCGGCCTTGGCCCTGCGAGCTTCCGCTTCTCCGCGAAGCGCTTCGACGCTCTGGCCTGAGACATCAGCCAGAGCTTGTTCGCCAAGCGACAGCCATCCGTCACGGATGTGCTGACGCGCTGCGGTCACCAGTCCTGCCCGTTGCCGTTCTGCCTGCTGGCGGTTTGCGATGGCGTCGGTCACTGCGGTTCGGAGGGCAGCCGTTTCCGGCAAGTTGCCCCCCAACCGCTCCGCCTTCTCGCAATCCGCCAGAGCCTGGCTGAGCCGCTCGGCCGAGAGGTGATTCTGCCCCCGGGCAACCAGATTCCGGACGAGTTGGCCGACCAACTCCTGGCCATCCCGATGCGTCCGGAACTCCTCGGTCCGAGCCAGCTCATACGCCTCGTCCAGCCGGCCGTCCTTCAGCGCAGTTGCAGCTTGTTTGATCTTCAGGATCAGCACTGATCGGACTCCTGCCCACAGAACCCCTGACGCCAATCACCACCAGTATACCCGCTTGCGACCAGCCCCGGTTACGGCGTGGGAACATCGGTGACGGCCTGCCCCATGGCGATGGGGCTGTCGGCCGCAACGGCCGCCGTCTCGATCTGGGCCGGCTTGCCGTTGAAGTGCTCCTCCACCTGGGCCAGGAGGTCCTTTTCGCTGATCACGTCGATCTCGATCGGCTGCACGAACTTGGCCTCGTGAGCCAAAACGCGTTCTGCCACGTCGAGCCGCTTCTTGATGTCGCCGATGAGCTTCTCCGTCTGGGCCAGCTTGCTGTTGTCCACCTGCACGTGCGAGGTGGTCGAAGCGGCCTTCACAAGCCGATACTGGCTGTCCAATGCGGCGATTCGGTCCTCCAGACGGGCTTTTTCCCCACGGGTTCGCTCGAGCATCTGCATGGCGGCCTGCAGGGATTTTTGGCGGGTATCGAGCAGTCGCTGCTTACCGGCCATCACCACCTCAGCCTCCTTGTACCGGTCGAACGCCCGGGCCAGTTCGGCCTTTACCTGGTCATGCGTGTACTCCAGACCGCCAAACACATATCGGACCCGCTGCGCTTTCAGCGTGTCGCCGAGCTTGGTGACGCGGACCTTCTCCTCTGCCAAAGAGGATTGTCCTCGCTGGATCTCATCCCTGAGGTTGGCGATCTCGACT
>CAZTQK010000592.1:0-2643 GCA_964615635.1 uncultured Planctomycetales bacterium | reverse complement strand
ATCAACCCGACTTTGCGAAACTGCAGGAGGAGTTCGATAACGCTCTGCTTCAATTATTCTGGGCATGGGCGACGCTGGAGGCCGAGTACATCGACGGCGACGACGTCGGACCACAGGACTGGGCAGCCGAGTTTCAGCGGCGCATTGCCGACCGTCTACCGGAACTGAAGAAGGCTCGTGATTATGGCCGGCTGACCAGATTGCTGGATGCTCTGGCGGCTGCAGCACCTGCAGCTTACACGGCTTCAGGCCACCTTTCTTTGACCGAGTCTGGCTTGGCGGCACACGAGGCCGGGTGTTACCCAGATACTCCCAACGACAGCTCTCCATGCAGGGGAGAGGCGCCGGAGGGTATGAGGGTAGTGGGCCCGTTTCACGCCTAAAGGCATATGAACCCGATGGCTCTTCGCCATCAGGTACATAAGCCTTTCCCCCTTCGGGGTCGGCTACGGGCTTAAGGTTTCATTGAGGGACCCACTCTCTATTCTCACGCTCGTTTTCTCTCGCGGTCACCCCCGGCACTCCCGACGGCGGTTCGGTACCCCGTGGGCGAACCGCCGATAGAGCGGTCGCGCCGGAGGAGTGACCATGAAACACGAAAACGAGTTCACAGATGAGGAGTGCGAGATCGACGATGTGCCGGTCTCACCGTTGTTTTCCGAGGAACGCAGGAACCCATACGGCAGTGTGCCGGGACTGGACGATGAAGAGCTGGCCGACCCACGTGAGGTCGAGCGCCAAATCATGCTCAAAGACTGGGGGCCGGTGTTGGCTCTGCCGCCGACTCGCGATGACTTCTTCCTGCATGGGCAGTGGGAGAACGGCGTGGATGTGAGTGCTTTCAACACGCACGACTTCGCCAGGAAGCACGGTGAGTTCGATCGATACCGGTGTGCCCTGTCGCACGCAAACCGTGAGCTGCGTGAAGCGACCTGGATGCTCGAAACACTGAACGATCGAGTCAAGAGTCCCGCCAAGTACCTTGTGCTTGACTACCTCGACAGGGGTGTCATCAACTCGAGTCATTGTGTCGGTGACATGCAGGGGGTCGCTGTCTGGAATGCCCGGATCCGGTCCGTGCAGGAGAAGATAAGGCGGATCCGGGATGCCCGTGATCGCCGGTAGCACCCTTGATAAGCGGTGACCAGCAGAGGCGGATCGCTGTCACCTGGAGTGGTTGGATGTAAGCGGCTCGCTGACGCGTATCGCTGGCCGCTGTCGCCGGATGACTCAATGGAGTTTTGTATGGAAGTATGCTGTCCGCCCTCGCCGAAGCGGCTCGCAGGGGCGGGACTATAGTGTTCCCTGCGGGAACAGAATGATAGGGTCGGTCTGCCTCTGTGGCAGACCGAAGGAGGATATAGCCTTCCCTTCGGGAAGCGAATGATATCGCCGGTCTGGCTTTGGGCCAGACCGGAAGAGGATGTCTGCGGGTCCCTTCGGGACCACGAGGAAGAGCCTTCTGCGGAAGGCTGGCCCCCCTTCGGGGGGTGTGAGAGTACCCTCAAGAGCCCCAACTGGGGCTGTTTCTGGATGGGAGACGTAAGTCTCGTCAAGAGGGAGAGTTGCTTCTGGTTGGATATGTCTGATTAGATAATATCAGAGCCTCCAGTCAGGGCAGTCGTCCGCGATGGTTGCCAGTTCGCAACTTATCTGCCGGGCCAGCCGTCCCTCGTACACCACGCCGTCAGCCAGCATCCTGATTCGCTCCATGTCCGGCTGCGGCTCACGAGCGGCCCGGAGCAGGTCATCCATCAGTCCGGCCGCTCGCCGACGGGTGCGTAGCAGGCTGTGCCGCATACATCGATGCATAGTCTTCGGTGTCAGATGGACTTCGATCTTCCCGTTTTCGTCAGGGCTTTCGGTCGGATTCGGGCAGGGCATTCTGTTCAATGGGCATCACCTCGGTGAAGAATTCGAGAGGTGAATCACCCCCGATTCATAAAGGTTGCGCCTGCTAGCAGGCCTGTCGGCGAAGCCGGCTTCACCATTCATCGCGGTCGATCAGGTGGGAGAGCTTCATATTGATTTCGCGGGTGGTCTGGTCGATCCGCAGGATCGCCCCTTTGACCCGCTGCCATTCCACTTCTTCTTCGGTGGAGTTGTTTGTTGCCATTGGGGGGTAGCGAATCACTTGCAGGTTATAAACCTTTCGGTTTCCGCAGGTCCCGTCGCCTGTCCCTTTCCGCAAAGTATTTATACCTGCCCATACTCCCCGTCACTACCGGAGAATAACAACAACCGGTGACTTACCATGACAACGTACTACCCCATCCAGACGACCGGCGGGCTGTCGGCCATCGGCAGCACCGCCCTGGAGAACATCACAGTCAAGGAGATTATCCGGCCGGCAACCCCATCGAAGCAGCCGGACCTCTGCGACCTCATCGGCGTCGGATCTTCCTGGCGTCCATACGAGAACCGCCCGACCATCGAGCAGGACCCCGCCCGGGCCATCCTCGGCGAAAAGACCGACCTTGGCCGGATGAGCGTGGGCTCTCTGGTCTACCAGATCATCGAGCGCCAGCAGATCAAGGAAGAGAACCTGGCCCGGATTCTGAACCAGGAAGTCGAGATTGACAGCCAACTCATGCGCCTTTCGGCCACCGATCCGGACTACGTTGGTGGTAGCATCGATCGGAT
>CAZTQK010000591.1:0-2686 GCA_964615635.1 uncultured Planctomycetales bacterium | reverse complement strand
AGTGGATCGGCGACGGCCACCAGTACCCACTGCGAACCGGCGAAGAGGCCCCCGGTAATGGCCAGCCATCGCCAGGGGCGATACCGGATGGCAATCCATAGCCCCCAAAGAGCGGGGATCAGCCAGGAGAACTGAAGAAGGACGAACGGGTAGTGAGTGCGGGCGTCCCGTGTCACATAGATCGATTTCCACATTCGCTGGGCCAGCCACGCGAGGGCGTGCGCCGGAGAGGCCCGGCACTGTTCGATCAGGAATGCGACGGCAAGGGGGCGGCCCGGGGCCCCAGATCGCGAGGAGGCTGCGGCGGCCTCGGCAATGCGTGAGCCGCCGGCATCGTCCAACTCGTTCCACAGATCCGTGTCGAACCGGGCGGCGATTTGCCTCAAGTCGTCGAGGAGACTGTTCCGAATCAGGAGGAGCCGGAGGCCCGTCCTGAGCCGGAGAGCATCTCCTGGCCGCGGCACCGCTGCAGCAAGCCGGTCGGCGGTGTGAACCCATACCTGAGGATGGTGAGCATGTAGAGCAGCGTTCTCCTGCGCACTCGGCTGTTCTGCCAGCGCTCTCGGTAGTCGCGGCAGGGCGATGGCCACAACCAGGACTATCGTCCCGACCGCGAAGGCGGTCAGGGCAACAAATGCCCCGGCAACCCTGCCGCCGTGGTCCCCCCGCGCTGATAGCAGCATCCCCGGCAGTGCGATTGCCAGCAGGGCCAGGGACTGGGGACCGATCGTCAAAATCGTCGCCGCCAGCAAGCCCAGCAGCAGAGCGGCGCCGACCCTTCGCGACCGCCGCCACCACAACAGAACGCACCATGCCACGGAGACAAGGGCGATCAACGAATTCAGTCTGTCGGCTTGGTTTGCCAGAAATGCAAAAGACGGATGCACGACCCAGAAAAGACCGATCCACAGCCCCCATTTCGGCCCCAGCCCCAGCCGTCCGATGCCATACCAGGCGATCCCCGAGAGCATGGCCAGCAGCAAATTGGCGAGAAAGAGGATGGACGCGACACCGGCAGCGTCCAAGCCGTGAGCCGCGAGCGTATCAGCGATCAGATCGTGCAGTAAGCCGTGCGCCACGCCGCTCGAAGGAGCCGCCGGTGGAAGCGGTTTCAGGCGCAGCCCTACGAGCCACACGATGATTTGTGCTGCCGCAGCAGCGACAAGCACAATGCTCGCACCGACGGCGGGATGCTGAAGCAAGGGCGTGGGGAGACTCGCAACGTCGTTCGGCTGCCGGATACCGCCGGGCGGCGGGCTGGGTTCTGAATCCTGAGAACGTGCTCGCACCATCCTTGGCATCATACGGCCATCGATCGGTAACTGTCGACTGAGGCTCGCCAGAGGCCTCAGCCCTGTTCGATTTCCTTGGCCTTGGCGGCCACAAGGGCGTCAACCTGCGATTCATACTTCTTGGTCAACTCCTGGATTCGCTCCTTGGAGGTCTCGGCGTCGTCCTCAGAGATCTGCTTGCTCTTCTCCTCGGCATCGAGGTTCTTGTTACCGTCTCTGCGAACGTTACGAATGGCGACCTTCTGGGTTTCGCCGAGCTTGCGGACTTGTGTCAGGAGTTGCTGCCGCCGTTCTCCGGAAAGGGGGGGGACCGGCAGGCGGATGATTTTGCCGTCGCTCATCGGCGTGATGCCCAACTCGGAGCTGCGGATGGCCCGTTCGATATCCTTGAGCGTGGCAGGGTCGAACGGCTTGAGCAGCAACTGGTTGTTCTCGGGGACGGAAATGCTCGCCAGTTCACGAAGCTCCATGGTCGAGCCATAGGACTCCACGGTCACCTTGAGGTGCTCGACCAGTCCGGGGGAAGCTCGCCCGGTCCGCACCGTTCTCAGCTCCTGGCGAAGGAACTCGACTGCTTTCTCCATCGATTCTTCGGACTCGAATTCGATTTCATCCACAGGCATGTGTCATTGCTCCAGAGTCGCGACAACGTCCAAGCATGTTCTCAAGGGCGCACATTCTATGTGTCAGACACATACCAGGCAACAGCATGCGAGGTCCTGGGGGCCGGACAGGGAAGTGAGATTTCGGGCGGCAAGAACACACAAAGGAGCCTTGCCTGGCTTGGCGGTTGTCGATTCTCCGTAGTTGCCCACCCCTGCCACCCGTCTTCGAAAAGCTGGTGCCCGTTTTGTCACTCCGCAGAGAGTCTTGCAGCCGCACGTGGCTTGCCTCCCGCCGTGTGACGTTGTTGTCGGCACCGCCCCGCTGTATGGTGTGGCCATGACGATGCGATCCGACAGCCCCGGCTCTGATCCAGGTCCGGCACCGAAGGCTCAGACCCGCCGCATACTGCTGGGCCGAGGCCACAAGCTGAAGGCCCAATTGACCCTGGGGCGCCACGGCCTCACCGAGGCGTTCGCCGCTCAGGTCCGGCATTGTTTCGAACATACCGATCTGCTCAAGGTGCGAATCGACATCGACGATCGGGACGAGGCTCAAGAGACCGCCGCCAGGCTGGCCGCCTCCGTTCCTTGTCATCTTCTCCAGAGGACAGGCCGCGTTGTACTCCTGTATCGACGTCTGCCTGAGGCGGATGGCTAGGGTCTGTTGCTTTGCTGCCCAGCTCATTTTCTTATAATCCTTACCTTCAATCTTTCCAGGCCTTGGAGAATTAACCAGTAGACTGGTTACCGAGCGCTCTGAAACCCTGGACGACCTGAACCGTTGCGGAA
>CAZTQK010000590.1:0-2686 GCA_964615635.1 uncultured Planctomycetales bacterium | reverse complement strand
CCCTCCCTCGACAGGGCCGCCGTACGCCGCACCGGTCAGCCGCAGACAGTCAACATGTCCATCCATGAAGAGCACGGCCGCCCGGCCGTTATGCCGATAGTGGCCGAATCCGCCGAGGGACGAGGGGTCGGCCGGGGCAGGCACATAGTCAATGTAGTGTCCTTCGTTCATTCCGGGGTTGAAATCGAAATGGACGCCGTCGGCGAAGACAAAGACGGAACCGGCTCGCCGGGTGAATTCAGCTCTCCGCCGCGTCCGGCGCCACGGGTTGGCCGGGCCCAACTGAAGGTTGTAGCCATAGGAAGCGCTTCGGGCGGCGAACTTCGGAAAGTAGTTGCCGGAGTCATACGGAAACGACGGGCACTGCAAACCGCTATCAGTGGACCTCAGGTGGCGGGCCAGCACGCCCTTTGACTTGTCCAGCGGCCGGTATCGCACGTCGATCGTGCTGGACGGCGGGCCACCGGGTTCCAGGCCGAACCACCAGTACCGCCCCTCCGCGCGGTCCACGTAGTATCGCCAGAAGTAATCGCGGTTGTCGTCCAGATACATCGCCGTCGCCAGGCCGACCTGCTTGAGATTCGACATGCACAGCGACCGGCGGGCCTGACTCTTCGCCGCCGACAGCCACGGCAGCAGGATGGCCGCCAGCAACGCAATGATTGCCGTGGTTACCAGGATCTCAATTAACGTCAGCCCGCGTTTCATCTCGGTCCCGTCAGCATGACCTGAAACCTGCCGAAATCCGATTGATCGACGTCGCCGTCACCGTCGCCGTCGCGCAGTCCGCAGCCTGCCGCACGGGGCACACCCGGCCCCGACGCGCAGTCCTCGAAGAGAGAAAGATCCTCCTGGTCGACGTCGCCGTCGCCATCGAAATCGCCAAACGACGGCCAGAAGACCTCGACCTGGTCATACGCGACGTCGGCGATGAGCGACGACGAGGTCGTCGAGTAGTCTCGCCAGAGCAGAATGCCGAAAGCGTCGACCGCGAAACCGACCCCGATCAACCTGGCCACAATCGTGGTCGGGTCGCCGTCAACACCGCCGTGCAGATACTTCTCGCCAACGTTGTTGGCGTTGAGACCCGCCCCATTCTCGAACACGCGCATCGTTACCAGTCGCCCGACAGGATCGTATCTCAGTTCCACCGTCTGGGTTCGGTCGTTTTCACCGATTTCACGCATGATCCAATCGTCGGCCGGGATGTTTCCGTAGGGAGGGTCTATCGCAGTCTCCTGTCCGAAGGTGAAATTGATGGCGCTGAAGAAGCCCTGGCCGGCGTTGCTGTTGATGATCGTCGGTCCGAGGCTCGGCCCGCCGATGGAGGTGAGGTTCGGGAAGTAGTCGAACGACACCAGGTCGTACGCCCCGCCGTGACTCCCATAGACGCGATCGATGCCGGTCGTCCGGGTGTTCATCAGGCCGAAGGCGATCTGGGCGTTGTGAATCGTGTCGGCGAAGAAGCCCGCATGCCTGATGGTCAGCGTAACCCGGCAGGTGAACGCGTCGGTGTGCGTCAGCGTCCGCCCGAGGGGGCGAATCAGCCGGGCGGTGGTCAGGCCGGTGTCATAGTGAGCCTTCATGACACCGGGCGCCATCTCATGCACGAACCGTGGGGCCGTCGCCGGCCCGTCGTGAAGAACGAAGCGACCGGCGGCAACCGGGTCATCGGCGAAAGTCTCGACGAAGCCGCCGGCGCGGCAGGGTCTGGCCGGCATCCAGGAGGCGACTGCCGCCAGAAGACCAGCCACACCCGCCGCCGACGTCCCATGGAAGAAACCTCGCATGGGTCAGCGTCCTCCCCACCGGCTCGTTCTGCCCGCCAAAGCAAGGGCACACGCCGATATTGTCAGCATAAGCCCGGCCGAGGGCTCCGGCACCGCCACGAATGCATCGATCTCCGTTGCCCCCTCGCCCACATGTGAAATGCGGACGTAGTAGGCCTGGGTGAGCCCCGCGGGCAGGCCGGCGTCATCCACTGCGTCGGCCAGGTCAACCGGAGTGCCTCCCCCAGAGCCGTCGTACACGTCCAGAGCCTGCTGATAGGTCAGTCCGTTGAAATCGCTGAGCGTCAGCGCCGGGTTGACCGGCCTGAAGAAGTCCGTCGGGCTCTGTCCAGGCAGCCCGTCCTGCGGACCGACGTCGTTGTAGCCCTGGGTGGGGAAGAGACCGTCGGCCAGCACGTTCGGGACCTCGTAGAAATCGACGCCGTTTTCGCTGACCTCGATCCGGCCGGCCCCGACGCTGTATAGCGACGCGGTTGAGGCGATCTGGCCCGTCGGATAGGCCGTGTCCACAAAGAAGCAATTCCCGAAGACGATCAGATCAACGCCGAACCGGTGGCCCGCGTCGTCCGTGATTGCTTCGTCAAACCGCACGGTGAGCGACCCGCCCTGCCCGATGGAAACGATCTGCGTGGCAAGCCACGGCGGGTTGAATATACTGACCACGCCGGGCCACGAAGTGTCCGGGATGCACCGCGAGGGCTCGCCCAGCGCCGCCTGTGGACTGGCGTAGCCCGGATTTGCCGTCGTCCCCGGACTGTAGTCCACTGCTTCACTGGCAAACGGGCTGCCCATCGCGGTCGCTCCCATCGTCGACACACACCAGACCCATACCCTCCAACCTGCACTGCGGAGCATGACTTTTCCCTTTCTGCGGCCAACCTCGGGCCACAAAAAAA
>CAZTQK010000589.1:0-2718 GCA_964615635.1 uncultured Planctomycetales bacterium | reverse complement strand
CTGGCCGTCGAGACGGTGCAGATCAACACCGGAAAGGGCTGCCACCTCACACCCGGGCAGGTCGCCGAAGGGCTGCGACGCCTCGATCTGTCACAGTTCGCGTTCATGTTCATCGAAAACGTCGGCAACATGGTCTGCCCGGCGGCTTTCGATCTTGGCGAGCATTTGCGTGTTGTGTTGCTCAGTGTCCCGGAAGGCGACGACAAGGTCGCCAAGTATCCGACGCTTTTCCAGAAGGCCGACGCCGTGCTGCTGACCAAGGTGGATTTGCTCGATGTCCTCGACTTCGACATCAAGCGGGTACGCGACGATCTGTCGCGGCTGAACACTAGGGCCCCATTCATCGAAATATCGAGCAAACGCGGCGACGGTTTGGACCGCTGGCTGGCCTGGTTGAGGGAGCAGCGCCAGACATGATCGGCGAGGCCCGGGTGAGGAAACCCGAATGACGAAATCCAAATGACCAATGAATGACGAATGACGAAGCCCGAATGACCCACCCGTCTTCCCTTTTCCTCAATCGATGCTGGTGCGAGAGCCCTCAAGCCTTCTGCGGGGTCAGCTCAACCCCACGCTGTTTTGCACTTCGCGGATGGCCTCGGCAGAGGCTTTCAGGGCGTTCAGATCTTCGGTTGACAGATCCGGGCAGATGAGGCGGTCTGCACCGTTGTGATTGACGATCGTCGGGACGCTCAGACACACGTTGCTCAAACCGTATTCGCCCTGCAGCAACGTCGACACCGTCAGAGCACTGTTCTCGCCGCGGATAATCGCGGTGGTGATTCGCAGCAGTGCCAGCGCGACGGCGAAGTTGGTGGCTCCCTTGGCTTCGATCACGTGATAGGCCGAATCGCGGACCTGTGTGGCAATCCGCCGGCGGTCCATGGGCGGGCACTTGTGCGGGCAGGCACGGCAGTAGTCCTCCATACGCATGCCCGCCAGCGTGGTAATGCTCCAGGCGACCACTTCGCTGTCACCGTGCTCACCGAGCACATAGCCGTGGATGCTCGAAGGATCGACACCGCAATGTCGGCCGAGGAAGAAACGGAACCGGGCGGTGTCCAGAACGGTGCCCGACCCGATGACACGGCCGCGAGGCAGGCCCGAGAAGCGGATGGCCGCGTAAGTCAGCACGTCAACCGGGTTGGTGACCATGACCAGCACGGCCTCGCGATTGTGCTCGACAACCCGGCTGACAATCGACCGGCAGATCTCGACGTTGGTGCCGACCAGGTCCAGACGCGACTGGCCCGGCTTCTGCGCGGCCCCGGCGGTGATGATGATCACCTCGGCCCCGCTGCTGTCGGGGTAATCTCCCGCCCGGACTTCGACCGGCGGGGTGAACGACTGGCCGTGAGCCAGATCCTGCGCCTGCCCTTCGGCTCGTTCGCGATTCAAGTCGATCAGGACGATCTCGCGGGCTGCTCCGCGCATCTGCAGCGCAAACGCGCAGGTGCTGCCCACCTCACCGGCCCCGATGATGACGACTTTTCCGGCGGTTGTGCTCATGGTGGCACCCTCTGGTGTGTGTGGATAGGCTTATGCGCGGTTCTCATCCACAATCATAGGCCGGGAAGCCGCTTTGGAGCAGGTCCGGAGGTGATGTAATGATGAGTCGTTTCAGGCATTCACTCTCTGTCCTTGTCACGGCCCTGCTGGCGGGTGGTCCGGCCTCGGCCGGCCAAGGCGTTAGTCCTGTGAAGCTGTCGATCACCCCCGACGGACGGCTGACGCTGAACGGTCGGCCGTACTTCTTCATCGGCTTTGCCCCCGGCCCGCCCCTCGATTTCCAGACGCCTGAGGGCGGCGACGGTTGGGCGGAAATGGCGGAAGGCGGCATGTCGGTCGTGCGCGGCGGTGCATCCCCCCAAGGATGGACGCCCGCCGTCGAGGAACAGTTCTCTCGATACCTTGATGCAGCTCACCGGCGAGGTGTGTACGTCTGGCCGTTTCTGCGGGAGATGGTTGACCTGAACAAGCCCGGAATGCGCGACAAGTTGGAGACCTTCATTCGCAGGTACCGCGGGCATCCGGGCATCCTCTTCTGGAAGAGCGCGGACGAGCCTGAATGGGGCAAGCTTCCGGTTGAGCCGCTCAAGCAGGCCTATGACCTCATCCGCGAGTTGGATCCCGATCGCCTGGTCTGGTTCTGCCACGCCCCTCGCGGCACCCTGGAGACGTTGCGCCCGTACAGTGCGGCCTGCGATGTTCTGAGTATCGACGTTTATCCTGTCAGTGAGCCGCCTGGCAAGCATTCTCTTGAGGCCAACAAGGGGCTGAGCATGGTGGGCGATTACACCCGGCGCACGGTTGAATTGGCCAAGGGCGGGAAGATGCCTTTCATGGTGCTGCAGGCTTGCTGGAGCGGCGTGAACCCCGCCCACAACCCGAAGAATCGGCTGATGTTCCCCACGTTTCGCCAGGAACGCTACATGCTGTACCAGGCGATCATCTGCGGGGCCAATAGCGTGTCGTTCTTCGGAATGCCGGTCGCGTTGACCGGCCGTGACGCCGAGCTCGGCTGGAACTGGACCTACTGGCGAGCGGTGCTCAAGCCGCTTCTGGCCGAAATCAAGCCGGGAAGCGAACTCTATCCTGTGTTGACCTCGCCGGACTCAAAATATCCGCTCGAGTTCACCGGCGCCCCCCAGATCGAAGCCCGCTGGAAGGAAGCGAGCGTCTATCTGTACATCCTCTCGGCCGCCCGCGAGGGCGAAA
>CAZTQK010000588.1:0-2740 GCA_964615635.1 uncultured Planctomycetales bacterium | reverse complement strand
TCCCGACGAATGCCAGCCGGACAACGATCACGATACGCCCGGGTGCGCGTGCGTCATTCAACCGGGATGCACCTGCGGCCCGGATGCCTGCGACGTCGACGACGATAACGACGGCGTGTGGGACGTCGACGACAACTGCGGCTTCATCGCGAATCTTGATCAGGCCGATTGCGATAGCGATGGGAAGGGCGACGCCTGCGATGCAACGTTGCGTTCGTTGCTTGACTTCGACAATGATTGCGACGTGGATCAGACGGACTTTGCCCACCTCCAGGAATGCTGGACTGGAGGAGCCACATCGGCAGAATGCCAGGACGCCCAGACAAGCGCCGCATGGTTCGCAACAAACCCGAACTTACCCATGATCACCGATTCGGATGTTGTCCTGTTTGACCGTTGCGCCAGCGGTCCGGGCATCCCCGCCCACAGCGTGTGCGGCGACTGCAACGACGACGGAATCCACGATGCTCTGCAGGATTTCGATGGAGACGAATCGCCCGACGGCGATGCAGACGGCGATGGGGTGGGCATTGTTGGACGTCCCTTCTGTGTTCGCCTCAGCCTGAACGACCCCATGCCAGCGAATTGTGATGATAACTGTCCTTGTGTGTCAAATGCCAACCAGTTGGACTCCGACGGCGACGGCATCGGTAATGCCTGCGATCCAACTCCCAATGGCCCGCCTCCGCCGGCCCCGCCGGTCACCATTCAGGTTCTGGCGTGGCGAAGCATGCGCGAACATGGGACGGGCAATTGGCTGGGGGTGGTACTGGACCCGACGCTGACCGCCGACTCGGCGACCATCGAGCCTCGGCAAGGCATCGTGCAGGTTATCGAGGCCGATCTGAGCGATACGGCCGGTGCTTCGTCGGACCTTGAGGCGGTTCTGGTCGTCGATGATGAGCTCAACCTGATCACCCCGAACGACGTCTATCTCGATAACGGCAATACCAAGGTCGTGATCACGTTCATCGATGATCCATTGGTCGACGATGACTTCTTGCTCGACCAGAAGTGCTATCTGATCGACCTGTCGCTGGCAATCGTTGACACCGAGGGCGACCCGCCGATCGGCGACGCCAATTGCGCGATTCGCATGCTCGCGGCCGACGTGGACGGCGACGGCATTGTGGAGGAGGTCGACGATGAAGGGGCCATCGAGGCCGCCAACGGTCAGGCCGCCGGGGCATCGACCCTGCGCATGGACATCGATACCGACGGCACGATCACCGGAGCCGAAAACACCGGCGCTGACTGGATCATCGTCCACGCGCTCATCGGCAACACGGTCACCTGCTCGGGTGGCGGCATGATGATGGGCATGGGCGGCGGCGTTGGCCTTGCCGGTGGTGCCGACGCCCTCGTCGGCACTTCTGACGCATCGAACCTGTTGACCCTGCTACGGCAGCAGGGGGCGACGCCCAGCGCCAACGTCTCGGCTCAGTGGGTGGTCCACGGAACCGGCGCGACGTCGGTGACCCTCCCGGCCGTGGGCGGAACGATACTCGTTAATCTGGTAATTGCCACTGATGCCCCGATCTGGGGCTTCGAGGGCAAGCCGGCCGTCGATGCGGCCAACGCCGTCTCGATCAATTCCGCCGACTGGACTGAACTGGACAACGTCCTCTTCTCGCACGACGTGGACGGCCACAACCAGAGCAGCTACTACGACCTGACAGTGATGGACTGGCTGTGGGTGCGTCTCACGCCCGACGGCACTGACGTCACGGCGTGGGGCATGGATGTGGACTCCCTGCTCGCTGCCGATCCGCCCACGGTCTGGACGCTGACGCAGGACCTGACGGCTGTCAACGGCCCCATCGCCACGCCGACGGCCGAGCCTGCGATTCAATCGCCCGAGCCCGTCCAGTGGTTCACAACCACGGCCACCATCGGCGGCGTGACAAGAGAACCACTGCCCGCCGGTCAGACAGTCCTGGCCACGCTGTCACTGACGATCTCAGCCCAGCCCGGGACGTACCACCTGACCCTGACGGCCCCGCAGTTCACGGACACGACTCACGTGACCTTCCCGGCCACGGCCGGCCGGCCGCTGGAGATCGTCATTCAGGGGCAGTAGCTCGGGCGTCTGCTGTACGATGGTGGTCGGACTGATCTCATGACGCTCGCGGTAGTCGGCCCAGCGCCCCTTGGCGGGAGTTGCGACCTGCCTGCCAACAAGCGTTCACTTCATAACCGATTACGACGTATCAGCGTGTTGCGTGCGCGCAGCGATCCGCTACAATCTTTCCCTTTGGCACTCCGGCGGCCGCGCCGGCAGGGTTTTGTTGGATTTGACCATGACCAAAGAGACGACTGCTCCGACGGCGCGGGCCGGGACCGCTTTACTGGCCGCTGTGTTTCTCCTCTCGGCTTCCGGGCTGATGTTCGAGATCACGCTGACGCGATTCTTTTCAGCCACGATCTGGTATCACTTCACTTTTGTGGCCATCTCGGTAGCACTGTTCGGCTGGGGCCTGGGCGGGCTCTTGGTTTTCATCCTGCGGCTATCACGGTTTGAACAGTACATTCGTTCGATGCTGGTGGGCCTGTCGCTGCTGCTGGCGGTGACGCTGCCGCTGTTTCTGGCGGGGGTGCTGCAACTGCCGTTCGACCCGAATCGGCTCAACACCTACTTCCTGCGCAGCCTGATGCCCTTCCTGGCCGGCGGGGCGGTTCTCCGCCTGTCGTTAGCGAGCTTGGGCAAAGACTCCAACCGCCTGTGCTTCTCAGACCTGCC
>CAZTQK010000587.1:0-2774 GCA_964615635.1 uncultured Planctomycetales bacterium | reverse complement strand
GCCAGGAACTTCAGGATGCCGAGGTAAACCGTGGGGTGAAACCGCAGCCCGCCCTTATAAGGGCCGATCGCGCTGTTGAATTCGATCCGATACCCGCGGTTGACCTGGACGTTGCCTCTATCGTCGAGCCACGGCACGCGGAACATGATCACCCGCTCCGGCTCCACGAAGCGCTCGAGAATCCGGGCCTTCTCGTACTTGGGGTGACGGTCGAAGACCGGCGTCAGCGACTCAAGGACCTCCTTGACCGCCTGGTGGAACTCGGGCTCCCCCGAATTGCGCCTCATGACCATTTCGAGGACATTCTGAGTGTAGGACATTGTCCCTATTCTCTTTCTGCTGTATGACAGCTACGACTTTTCCTGCGGACCGGCCAACCGGGGCCTCGCCGTCCGCCGTCCAAGCCTGTGACTGCCAGGTATGCGTCTGCACAGAAGCCTGCCGGCCCCCCGGGTGAGCCCACCACAAGAGTCTAGCAGAACTCTACTATAATGCTAACAGGTCTTGTCTAATACTTGACATTAGCCGGGCTAATCTTAGAATGGCGGGCATGAACCTCGACACCTTGCGAGTCTTCTGCGACGTGGTCCGATGCCGGAGTTTCTCCCGCGGCTCGGCCCTGAACCACATCTCCCAATCGGCGGCCAGCCAGGCGGTTCATCAGATCGAACGGCAGCTTGGCGTTCAGCTCATCGATCGGACGAAACGGCCGTTCATCCTGACTCCCGAGGGCGAAATCTGCTTCGAGGGCATGAGGGAGGTGCTCGAGAGGTACGACAGCGTCGAGTCCCAGGTGCGTTCGTTGCGCAAGGAGATCGCCGGGCAGGTGCGTGTGGCGGCGATCTACTCGGTCGGTCTGCACGACATGAGCCGGGCCATGCAGGATTTCATGCGGCAGTATCCCAAGGCCAAGGTCCGGCTGGAGTTTCTGCACCCCGGCAAGGTCTATGACGCGGTGTTGAACGAGGACGTGGACCTGGGAATCGTCTCCTACCCGACGCCCGCGCGAGGTCTGACGGTCATCCCCTTGCGGACGGAGAACATGGTGCTGGTGTGCTGCCCGGAGCATCGGCTGGCGAACATGAAGCGGGTGACCATCAGCCAACTCCGCGGAGAGAACTTCATCGGCTTCGATCGCGAGCTGATGATCCGCCGCGAACTCGACCGTTACCTGCGGGAGAACCAGGTGACGGTCAACATGGTCATGGAATTCGACAACATCGAGACCATCAAGCAGGCGGTCGAGATCGGCTCCGGCGTCAGCATCCTCCCCGAGCCGACGGTGCGGAAGGAGATTCAGGCGGGCTCGCTGGTGGCCGTGCCGCTGGCGATCCGCAAGCTCCGCCGGCCCATCGGCATTATCCACCGCCAGCGAAAGATGTTCACGCCGACGATCGTCAAGCTCATCGAGTTGCTCAGATCCATGAAAACGGAGGAGGGGGACACCGAAGAGGTGTAACCGGAACTCGCGGCACCGGCGGTCCTCCCGGTGCCGCTTGAGCGCAAGAGAATGCCCCATGACGACAAGTCATGAGGCATTCATCACTACCGGAGGAGAGAGAATCAACGTCACCGACGACGCAGCATCAGCGCGCCGAGAGCCAGGAGCATCAGCGAAGCGGGCTCTGGTGTCGGGATCTGCTCGATGCAGAAATCGCCATTGCCGTCCGCCCACCACAGCCTGACGCCGAACTCGGCTGAACCACCGATGGGGATCGAATTGCCTGTTCCCTGGTAGAAATCCGCCATGCCGTGCCACCCGGCACCGATATCGACGCCGTCCCTGATGATATTCTGCACCCAGACCGGTTGGGTCACGTCGACCGTCCAGCCCAGCGGTTGGATGGTCGTCGTGATGTCGAAGTCATTCGGCATGTAGATATTGAAATGGTAATCCGTCCACTCGAACGTCGTCTGATTCACGACCTCCTTGATGACCCAGGCTGCGGGGTCACCGTTTGCCTCAAACGTCGGGAAGATGTGCGCGGGACCCCAGTGCTGGATTTCGTTAACCCGCAACGTGGGCTCACCATCCTGCCCGCTCATCATAAACGTCACGTCGGTGGCGGGGTCCATGGTGAGTGCCCCATCGTTGTCCTGGGTACAGGTGGCGCCGGTTATCCCGGCCTGCGCAACGGCCGTTGCTGTCAGGACCAGCGCCACTGCCATAACAAACTTGCTCTTCATAAGTACCTCCTCCGTTTCTCCCCTTCTCGGGGCTAGCTCCTTCGGGTCAATCCACTCTCCGTCACTGCCGCTCTGCATGCCTGTGTGCCCATCTCGGATCACTGCAGGCGCGTCAGAGCAGCGCACAGCTTTTGCGCGTATTTTCCCCGCCCGCCTGATGTACATTCGTTGCTGTACTTCTGACGTGCGAGCCTCCCTCTCCCAAGGCTCGTGCGTACATGATAAGGAAACGCCGACGCGCCAGTCAACAACAAAAACGGCATTTTCGCCCCCTGACGCGCGCTCTGCTCGTAAATCAGTTGATGTAATGCGTGCGGTGCAGCGGGTCGGGTGAAAACCCCAGCGGCGGCGGGCCCAGACGCAGATCCTCGGCGCAGCAAGATCCGGACGTATCATATCTTGCGTTCAACTCAATCGTGAATCATTTCGTCGTTTGTCCCGGGCGACCGTACGCAAAATGCTTGGTGAAGACTGCGCGAAACGAGCGATATGCAGTAGTACAAGCTCCTATGAATCCAGGATTACCCAGGAAACGACAGGCGCAGGTCGAGTCGGTCGGTTCAGAGCGGGGCGAGGGTTGACAGGGG
>CAZTQK010000586.1:0-2785 GCA_964615635.1 uncultured Planctomycetales bacterium | reverse complement strand
GCTCAACCTTTTCAAAGGGCACCGGTTGAATCGAATAGCCCGGATGAATGCGAGCAGTTCGCACTCGCTTTGGGTTCTGGGCTTGTGTGTGACTTATGGCAATAAGTCCAAGTAGCATAATCCAGATGGTGTGCATCATTCTGTTCGTTAGCATGTCAATTATCATTATCTTTCTCCGTGGTAGCTTCGTTCAATCCAAGTTTACCATTTAACGCTGCGATGCTTTTTCGGATTGTAAAAACATTTTCGTGTAATCATAGGTCCTGATTTTAATCGCAAGTCCTTGGGATGTGAATCTCAAGCGGTGCTAGGCTGGCTGATATATTCATGGCACATCGAATTACACAATTTCTGGCGAAATCTCTGGTCGCGGATAGACGAGGAGGCTGGAGCCCATCCGGACCCAGCCTCCCCGCATCTCATTCCAGCAGATTGCGATTAAGGACGCATGTTACTTTCTAGCCACTCGCTCGCGATGGCCTCGAGATCGTACAGGTCGACCATGCAGTCGCGGATTCCCGCGGATCCGCTGATGTCGTAGTCGGGGTATTCCACGCAGAAGGGGTCGTCCGGCCGCAGAGCATGGTAGTCGGCAGCGATATCGAACTTGTCGCGCGGGTAGTTATAGAACTTGAGCTCATCGATGAAGCCCTTGAACTCATTTTTCTCGCTAGCCAGCCCTCGTTCATCCCCGACGTAGATGACGGTATCCAGAACTGGGCTACCGGCGATCCAGGTGCGGATGATACGCCCGTTGCGATACCAGGTGGCCTGGGCCGTGGTCTGGTCATAAGCGACCGTGTGGAAGTACCATTCACCCCGTGGTGCTGTAGCAGACTCGTTGATCCACGTGCCCGCGATGTAGAGGTCGTATCCGCTCCCATACCAGCGACTTAACTGAAAGGCTTCGTTGCCGACACTAGGTCCTGAAGCCAGCATCGTCTCCCAGTTCCAGCTCACGCCGGTCCTGTCGGGGTCGGCCCATTCCCACCAGGTGAGCGTCCATCCGAAGTCGTCAACAACATAGGCATCGGTGGGGACGGTGACGCGATAATTCAGACCCCGGAAGTCGACAGCATCGCCGGCGATACCGCTGCCGAACACCGCGGAACCGTCGAGGGCCGTGCCGTCGAAGCCGCCGGTGACATCATCGAGATTGCTGTCGAAAGGCCAGTAGCCGATCAGGCGATTAATACGCAGGGGGGCCGAGTCGGACTGGGCCGGACCATCGGCGTTGGTGACGATGGCGTAGTAGTCGCCCTCATCCGTGGCCGCCACGTCGTAGATGGTCAGCGTGGATGCGGTGTCACTGAAGACCACGTCGTACTTGGCACTGGCCGGATCGAGCAGGATATCGCCACCGGCATCGACCTTGTACCAATCGCAGTCCACAACCGCGGAGGCGGAAGTGATGCCGATAGTGAACTGGGCCGTTTCGCCGACAGAGACCTGGGTGGCCTCGGGACCGACGATTTCGGGGATGAGCCGCAGGGTGCGGAAGGACCAGACCGGGCCCTTGATTTGCTGCCCGCTGTCGAGCAGGGTGTCGACGCGCCAATAATAGTAGGTGTAGCTGTTCAGGCTGGTCGGGGGCGTCCAGGTCGTCACAGCCCCGAGTGTGGCATTAGGCGTGGTGGCCGTCCACACATTGTTGGCATCGGTGTCGGCGATAAAGATCTTATAGCCGATGACGTCGTTGGGCTCAACGGGTCCCTCGGCCCATTCGAGCGTCGGGTTCTGACTCACGCCCGTGGCGCCCTCGGCCGGGTACACCGCCGAGGCCGGCGAGGCATCGGGACCGGCCAGCAAGTCCGCCTTCAGCTCGTATTCCGAACGAATCTCGTCATAGATACGCAGTTCGTTATAGGAGCCCTCATAAAGTGGATCGCCACATTGCGACCGGCCCAGCCAGTTGTTCACATCGTTAAGATTGGGCAGGCTATTGACCGTCGTGGCCGAGCCGATCAGTTGGCCGTTGCGATAGGCAGTCATCACGCCATCACTGTCGAACGTGAGAAAAAGGACCTCCTCAACGTAGGATTGAAGCCTGGTGGAATCCTGGATGACTCCGCCGGGATACTCCTGGAAACGCAGAACACCCGCATCGTCCTGGGGGCACAGCATTACGAATGCCGTCGGGTTTGGACCCGATAAGCAGGTGGCTTGATCTTCGCCCCCGCCGTTGATGCCGAACGAGTAAATCTGCTCCCAGCTATTGCTGCCCCGATAGGTCGTCCAGATCTCAAAGGTGGCCACCGATCCTAAAGATGAGATGATCCCGTTGGGCAGATCGACATACGCCCCTACCGTGAATGGGTTTTGGTTGCTGTTCTCGATGCCCGAGTTGTTCAGGTGGAGCATGCCGCCGGCGAAGGTAGCAATCCCCATCGGATCGACCAGAATGCCATGTGCGCCGCCGATCAAATCCTGCACGTCGTTCGAAAAGCCCCAGCGGTGCATTATCTCACCCTGCGCCGTCATCACAAAAACAACACCAATCAATAAAGCTGTCAAAAATCTCTTCATGTCCGCTTCTCCTTAAAAAAAGTACCAATCTTCTCGATATCACTTACCTACCTTACGTACTACTCCTTTGGCATGGTTCACGAATATACACACTTCACACACTTTTGATTCCAGTTTTTCTCTCTTCCCTTGTTCTCAACCGATCGTACCGTCTCCTACCACCATACAATGGGGAGACCTGGCCTCTCATAGCGCACTTCCATGTCTTCGAAATTCCGCCAGGCGAGATGGATATCCATGAACAGGATATTGCCACCCA
>CAZTQK010000585.1:0-2813 GCA_964615635.1 uncultured Planctomycetales bacterium | reverse complement strand
CATCGTGCAGGCGGCCATCCCAGAAGTGCAGACGACACAGTCCTCCGCTCCTTCCAGCACGGCGACTTTTTGCTCGACCTCCCGAACGGTCGGATTGTCATCGCGATGGTAGGTGTAGCCGTCGATCTCGCCGTCGGTGATCTGGCGGAGCACATCGAAGGACAGATACTCGTAGTTCACGGCGTTGACGATGGGCGTCACCATCGGCCGATTGCCATACGGAGTCAAGGGATCAGGGGCCATTCAGTTGCTTTCCTTTCGTCTGCAGGAGCCATTGGTCGCAGTCAATAGCGCTCCCCGTATTGTACCATGACCCGTTTGACCCTGCCTCATCTCTCGCCGCCGGCCCGCTGATCGGTGCCCCTGCCGCTCTGGGCAACTCTTTCAGAAGCCCGAGCATCAGCGCGGGGCCTTCTTTCAGAACCCCATGCGTGAGCGAGGGGCCAGACCGGAAAACGGCCACATCATAGGGGGGGCCGCTCCCTCACGGTCGCGGTTCAGAAAGAGCCTCCTTGAAGAACCGCGGCTTCCCCCCGCTGAATCTATCACCGACTCTGCTGGTCAGCCTGCGCTGCTGAGACCCTTTTCGGAGCAGGCCCGGAGGCGGCCAGGAAGCCGGCCCCTCCGCAGACCGGGCACTGACGTGCAAGTGCTTCACGTATCGCGTCGCGAATAAACGCCGAACGGTTCGGGATGCTCTTCAGCATGTCCGCCAGGCACTGATCCACCCGGATGGTGACCATCGTCTCACGATGCGGATGTCTCATGATGAGGTTCCTCCTGAGGGCTGAGTGCACCGAAGCCGACCCGGACGGTATTCCATAGGTGACGTATGTCCTCCGCAACGGCGGCGTCAGGTCCTTCGACAACGGTTCGGATGTGAATCTGCGCATCCGTAAATGCTCGGTCGTACCTTATCCGGCCGGCCACCAGGATCGAATGCTCCCGGCAGTATGCTTCGATGACGTCCGACATCCCGGGGTTCAAATCCCACTTGTTAATGCATACGGTCAGAGGGATGTCAAAGTGGCGGGCCAACTGCACGACACGTTTCAGGTCGTGCTCGCCGCTCAGCGTCGGCTCGGTGACAACCAGCACCAGGCCGGCCCCCGTGATGGACGCGATGACCGGGCAGCCGATTCCCGGCGCACCATCGACGATGATCAAGCCGAGGCCCTGCTCTTCGGCAATCCGGCGGGCATTCTGGCGAACGATGCTGACCAGCTTGCCGGAGTTCTCGGAGGCGACGCCCAGCCGGGCGTGTACCATCGGCCCGCAGCGGGTCTCGGACACCATCCACTCGCCGCACAAACGCTCCGGAAAATCAATCGCGCGCACCGGGCAGACCTGCACGCAGACACCGCATCCTTCGCAGGCAATCGGGTCAACCGCAAATGCACCTTGCCGCGTTTCACCTATCGCTTCGCTCATCGCCTGGATGAAGTCGTTATCTCTTGCCGGGCAGGACCGCTCGCAGTAAGTGCAGGATTGACAGTCATAGGGCGAGCCCCGAACAATCGTCCCCGAATCCTCCGTCGGAAATCGCTGCACCACGGCGCCGAATCTGCAGTGCGTCAGGCACATCCCGCAACTGGTGCAGTCCGCCTGACGAATGACCGCCTGATGGCCGCTAGAGAAATCATGGCACTCTTTGATCTGCGGTGAGAGAACAAGATGAAGATCGGCGGCATCGACGTCACAGTCGGCCACCACACATCGGCCGGCCAGAACGGCCAGCGAGGCGGCAATCGACGTCTTGCCCGTCCCGCCCTTGCCGCTAATGACAACCACTTCTTTCATCCTGAACCCCTTCCGCTCGCCACAGCATCGGATGGCGCGGAGGCCGCAAGTGTCATCGCGCTGCGAAGCAGGCTTCTGAAGCAATCCTGATAATCATCCGAGACCAGCGAAGCCAACTGTCCTCGTGAATACGCCTCGGCGATCCGGCGATCGTCAGGGATCTCCGCGAGAACCGGGATCTGGCTCGCCAGGCAGTACTCCCACGTCCGCCGATCTCCGCTGTCTGCCCGGTTGATGACCACGCCCGTCGGCAGGCCGAGAGCGCGGACCATCTCGACGGCAAGCCACAGGTCGCTCAATCCAAACGGTGTCGGTTCGGTGACCAACAGGACAAGATCAGAACCGCGAACACTCGCGATCACGGGGCAGGAGGTGCCGGGTGGGGCATCGATGATCGCCAGATCGGTCTTCGGCGGCGCGTTCTTCACCTGCCGGATCAGCGGCGGGCTCATCGCCTCGCCGATGTGCAGCACGCCGCGGTTGAACTGAACATCGCCGGACCACCCCATCTCCAAAGCGCCGATCTCGCGGGGCGTCTCCGTGATGGCGCCGGCCGGGCAGACCAGCATGCAGCCGCCGCAGCCGTGGCAGAGTTCGGGGTACACCAACACCGTGGTCCCGAGCGGCACGATCGCGCTGTACTCACAGATCTCGCCGCAACGGCCGCATTGTGTACACTTGCTCTCATCGACCAGTGGTACGGGGCGTGTGACCGGCTTGGATGCCAGCCACTCCGGCTTGAGAAACAGATGCCCGTTCGGTTCCTCCACGTCGCAGTCGACGTAGGCCACCGTCCGGCCGTCGAGCGACGCCACGTAGGCCAGGTTCGTCGCCACCGTGGTCTTGCCGGTTCCGCCCTTTCCGCTGGCTATCGCGATTCTCATGATGCTCGGTATGCCTTCTCGGCTTGTCTGGGGGAGCCGCCGGCTGCTGATCGTCGCTTCGCGAAGAGCAAGGGGAAAACGATATCGCTCGTGCAGCAGGGAACCCATACCGCCAGGAACAGAAAAACG
>CAZTQK010000584.1:0-2823 GCA_964615635.1 uncultured Planctomycetales bacterium | reverse complement strand
GGAGGTCCAAAGAACCAACCCAAAAAAATCGCTGCGTAAGGGAGCGGCCCCCGTGTGCTGTTGGCTGCTTTGCGACCCGGCCTGTCCTTTGCCGACCTTTGCAGGTCGGGAAAGGGCCCCTCGCTCACGCTCGGGGTTCTGAAAGAGCCGCCGAATGTGCCCTCCTGCCCCGAGCGATCCGCCTCCGTTGACCGGTGTGCCAGACGCGGCGATCATGAGAACGATGATGTGAACAGCCGCATTGCTCCGCATGAGGCATGTATGGGCCGCGAGATCAGGCAACATCAGAAAGCCGACAAGTCCGCCGGCAAAACGCGAAGCGGCGTGCCCGCATGGCTGCCGCTCGCGGGCGGGTTGCTCGCCGTTGGGATCGTGATCGCGATGGCGGCATATGTTCTGAACAAGGACGACACCGCCTCGCAGTCCGCACCCCCCGTTGCCGAGGAGACCAAGGCGCCCGCGAGACCGGCACGCGCGAGAACCCTCGACACCGGCAAGCTGGTCGGCCGGTGGCTGCGCTCGGACGGCAACTATGTGCTCGAGATCCGAAGCGCAAGCGCCGACGGGAAGGTGGATGCCGCGTATTTCAACCCGAATCCGGTCAACGTTTCCAAAGCCGAGACCTCGTCCGAAAAGGGTGAGACTCAGCTTCTTGTCGAACTACGGGACCGTGGATACGACGGCAACTACTACACGCTGGCGTATGATCCTGTCACAGACTCCCTCGCCGGCATCTACCATCAACTGACGATGGGGCAGCAATTCGAGGTCGAGTTCATCCGGATGGCGCGCTAATGCCGTTTTCGACGGGTCGGGCGCTACGCACGAACGTGAAATGCCATATAATCTTCATCGGCGATGACAGACGACCCGGTGGTAACACAAGGACGACGTCAGACGCATGCCTCAATGGCTCTCCAACTGGTTCGAGCGGCATCAGCACCCGGTGTCGCTGGCGCTTCACCTGGTTGGCATCCCGCTGACGGTTGCCGCGGTTGCCGTTGCCGTCGTACAGTTGTGGCAGTGGCGGTGGGATCTGTGGTGGCGGCCGGCGGCCTTGTTGATTGTGGGCTACCTGCTGCAATGGATCGGCCACCTGATCGAAGGCAATGATATGGGGGAGTTGATTCTGGTGAAGAAGCGGCTGGGCCGGCGGTATGTGGCTGTGTCGCCGAGATACGCAGGAAAGGCTGTTAGGCGCCTGGACCTTTAGGCGTTTAGACTTTTAGACATCCAGGCCTTCAGGAAGGATCCTGGCCGTCTGTCACTGGTCAGCCTGGGGCCGGCCATGCGTTTGGCATGGTCTAACGGTCTCAAGGCCTGAATGCCTAAGGGTCCAGACGCCTAGAAGCCTGGCAAGTTGGAGACCGATGCCATGAGTCTGACGCTGGATGCGCTTGAACGTCGTGTGTTGGGTGTGCTGATGGAAAAATCGCTCACCCAGCCCGAGTATTACCCGATGACGGCCAACGCCATCGTCGCCGGCTGCAATCAGAAGAACAACCGTGACCCGGAGATGAAGCTTGATGAAGAGAGCGTGCTGCAGACGCTGGAGGCGCTTCGGGCGCGCAACCTGGTCACGCTGGTGTTGCCGGCCCCCGGTGCCCGCACGCAGCGATATCGACACGACATCGAAGCCGCGTTCGGCTGGAGCCGCCGGCAGCAGGCCATCATGACGGAGCTGCTCCTTCGCGGGCCGCAGACGCCCGGCGAGCTCCGCTCGCGATGCGCCCGGATGTTCGAGTTTGAAAGCCTCGATACCCTGATGACGGCCCTCAACTCGATGGGCAAGGGGGAGACCGATCCGCCACTCGTGGCCGCGATGCCGCGCGAGCCCGGCCAGTCGGCGATCCGCTATACACACCTGCTCTATCCGGATGATGAGGCTCCGCCGACCGCGGCCGCACCGGCCGATCGGCCCGCCCCGGCAGTTGCCAGGCCTCCGTCGACACCTGCCACTCAACCCGGGACGGATAGCGCGTCAGCAGCCCTTCGGCAGGAGATCGACGCCCTTCAAGAGGAAATGGCCGAGCTTCACGAAGAGATGGCCGAACTCCGCCGCCGGCTGGAGGCGGTCGAGAACAAGACCGCCGGGCTCTGAGGCTCACGCCGATCTGCCATCCCTCTATGATGGAATCCCACTTCCAGGGTCTGTCCGGCGAGTTGGACGGGTTCATTTCCTGTTCGGGGCCAATCTCTAGCCGTGTGCCACTGCTGTGCCAGCAGTGACCGAGCCCCAGCACTGCTCACAGAGCAGTGGCACACGACGGCGCGTGCCCGCTCTGCCGGTCGCCACAGTCCGGCGGATGGGGCCCCCGACCACGAAGGGTGGCCCTGTCGGGGGTGTGGTTGCGGGGGGCGGGTTGGTATAATTTGCTCTCTGGGCTTTCGGGGCAGGTGAGGCGGCTATGCGGCAATCAGCGACAGCACACGGTGTCGGGATCGTAGACGTTTTATCGTCATGGGCCCGAGATTTCGAGGCTGTCATCGAGGGCATGGTGGCCCCGGACGCGGCTGTGCCGCCTGTCTTGGCGGATGCTGTCCGCTACTCTGTCCAGGGGGGCAAGCGGGTACGAGCGTTCATTGTGACCCGGATCTGCGAGCTCTGCGGGGGTACGGCCGAGGCAGCGGCCCCAGCGGCAGTAGCCCTGGAATGTGTGCATGCGTTCTCGCTGGTGCATGATGACTTGCCGGCCATGGATAGCGACGATTTGCGGCGAGGCCGGCCGACCTGCCATAAGGCATTTGGGGAGGCGGAGGCCATACTGGCGGGGGATGCCCTGCTGGCACTGGCCTTCGAGGTCCCGGCGACGCGGATTGAGG
>CAZTQK010000583.1:0-2826 GCA_964615635.1 uncultured Planctomycetales bacterium | reverse complement strand
CATCGTGGCAGCCAAGATTATTCTGCAACCTTTGAGCCCATGACCGAGCCGCAGCGTCACCAACAGCTTCTCGGGAAGCGAGAGAACGGCCGGCGACTGGCGGTCGTCCCTGTGGCTTTGGTCTGGCTCAGCTGCATTATCGGCTGCGAGCAGCCGAGGCGAGTCTACCGTCTGCCGCCTGACTGCCTGCCCGTCCGCTATGAGGCTGCGACGAAATACTCAACCTGCCTGGTGAGCAGCGTGGCCATGACCGCCAACTACCTGCTCGGCGACCGGAAACTGAGCGAACGGCAGATCCAGGTTGACCTGAAGCGTCTGCATTACGAGGAAACCCGCATCGGAGACTTAAAAGCCTATCTCCGGCAATTGCCCGAGCGGCTACACCTCGTCACACTAACCGGCCGTCTGGACGCCGAACCGCCAACAGGTCTCCGATATTGGCTTGAGAAACGGGGCTACCCGGTTATCTGTGTCATCAACCGTGACTCCCGATCAGACCCGGCCTTCAACCATGCTGTCGTGGTGATCGGGATTTCCACGAACCAGAAAGGCGGTTCCGCCGATATAATCCATTACCTGGACCCCTCATCGGTGGACCAACTGCACTCGGACACCACCGATGAGTTCGAGACACTATGGGCCAGCGGCGAGCACGCAATGATGATCGTCTGCCGTGAGCCCTCGTAAAGCGTTTTAGCGAAAGGATTTAAGATATGCGGCAGCTTGCGACCCTGATACTGACCCTGACCATCCTGATGGCCGTTCCTGCCTCCGTCTCAGCCGCCCCTCCTGCTCGCCCCCGGGCGTTGACCCCCAGCCAGTTCAACGAGCTGCAGAACCTCCAGGCCGATCAAGAGCATGCAGCGGTGGTCGATATCCACGCATCCTTCAAGTCCGAACATGAGCAACAGCTCGAGAGAACCCGCATGGCCGATGACATCTCCACGGGCGTGATGCTGATCGGCTATCCGACGCTGATCATCTGCCTTCTGATTGCAGCAGCGCCGCTGTAGCCGGCCTTTCATACCACGGACCCGTGAGAATGACCTGCTTGGAGACCGTCTGCTCGCAACGGTTGCGGGTGGTGTCTCCGCGCCCGGTAACGACGCAAACGCTCGGCGGTGTCAATCCAACATGACCCCGGTGCTCCTCATCGTCAGGTCTGCGTGGAGAACGCCTTTCTGCTGACGCATCAGATCGGTCAATTCGCGAACCTGGCTGGCCTTGGCCTGCACCACGATCACCTCGGCGCACAGTTCACGAGACAGGTGCACATGTGTGGTCACCTTGACCGCAGTGTGATGATGGTGTTGAAGGTGGACAAGCTTTTCGGAAAGCTGGTGCTGATGATGATTGTAGATGAGCGTGATTGTACCCAGCACCTCGCGGTTCTTCTCCCATTCACTTTGGACGAGTCTTTCCCGGATCATGTCTCGGACATATTCCGAACGGTTCGTGTACCCGCCCTGCTTGACCAGTCGTTCCAGGCGTTCGAACAGCGGCTTCTCGATTGACAGGCTCAGTCTGATCAGCTCGGACATTGCACTTACCTTTCCAGAAGAGGCCCCTGCCGGCCATCCTCGAAGCTAGGGGGTCCCCACGAAACTGTCAAGAACGCGCATCGCGGATGAGACGACGTCCTTGAGAACAGTCATCCGGCGCTCCCACGGAAACACCGGAAGCCCTTGCGAAACAGAGTCTTCCGTGGCCGTGAAGCCTCAACAGCCTCACCGTGTCCTGCGGGTGCCGCGGTCTTGGGCTTGCCGTGTGTACCTCAACCGGCTTTGCATCCGTGCAAGCCTCCTGTATACTGGTGCGATTCTGCTCGCGATTCACTTGGTGCATTCTCCAGGGAGTCCCCTGCCAGAGAAGAAGGGTAGCCAAGGAAACCAGCGGGAGACCTTTGCGCAGGAGAGGTCAGTAATGGCAAAGCACGTGGCAGTGGTTGGCGCCACCGGCGCCGTGGGTCAGGAGTTTCTTCGAGTCCTCGAACACCGAGATTTCCCGTACGGGAAGATCACGTTTCTGGCATCGGCCCGCTCGGCCGGCAAGACGATCAAGTTCAAGGGCACGGACCACACGGTGCAGGAGCTGACGGACACGAGTTTCAAGGGCGTTGATCTGGCCCTGTTCTCGGCCGGGGCTTCGATCAGTCGCCAATTCGCCCCCTTTGCTGTCAAGGCCGGATGCGTGGTCGTCGACAACTCCTCGGCGTTCCGGATGGACCCGGAGATCCCGCTGGTGACGCCCGAGGTCAACCCCGAGGATGTCAAGAAACACAAGGGGATCATCGCCAACCCCAACTGCTCGACCATCATCATGGTGGTGCCGGTATTCCCGCTGTACAAGGCCAACAAGATCAAGCGAATGGTGGTCAGCACCTACCAGGCAGCCAGCGGGGCCGGCTACCAGGCCATGCTCGAACTGGAACAGCAGGCCAAGGACTTTCTCGCCGGCAAGCCTGTGACCAAGAAGGTCTTGCCACACCAGATCGCCTTCAATCTCTTCAGCCACAATAGCAGGATCGCTGAGAATGGCTACAACGAGGAAGAGATGAAGATGGTCAAGGAGACCCGCAAGATGTTCCACGACGACGGCATTCAGGTTACCGCGACCTGTGTGCGCGTGCCGATCATGCGGGCCCACAGCGAGGCGATCAACATGACCTTCGAGAAGCCGATGACCGAATCGCAGGTTCGAGAGATCCTGGCGAAGGCCCCGGGCGTCAAGCTGGTGGATGATCGCGTCAAGAACTACTTCCCGATGCCGCTTGAGTCATCGGACCAGGATGATGTGTTCACCGGCCGCATCCGGCAGGACATCAGT
>CAZTQK010000582.1:0-2860 GCA_964615635.1 uncultured Planctomycetales bacterium | reverse complement strand
ACGGCGCGTGGAGGCCGAGAAGCGATCACCGGACTCCCTACCTGAACTGGAACGCTACCGCAAGTATGCCGACGCGGAACGGCGGGTCCAGGACACGAAATCAGATATCGCCCGTCCGCAGAAACTGGACCAGGCCAAGCGGGAAGAGCAACTCGCCATGCTCAAGAGCCCTGAAGTACAGGATCTTTTGAGCGTTGTCTTCGCCAAAGGGTACTGGCAGCCCGGCAAGAAGACGACCCAGCCCGGCCCGCTCTCCTACTCGCAGTTAAGAGCCGCAGGCGCCCTCAAAGAGGATGTCGCCGGCCTGAATAAGTTCGTGGGCATATTGAACGCCTTCGAGAACGACCGGCCCCGCTGGGGCCGTCGTGGCCAGCGGTTTGCCGCTCTTTCCAGCGACGAAAAAGAGCGGCTGGTCAAGGCCCAGCAAATGCTGATCGAGCACGGCCCGCTCATGGTCGAGGCTGGTATGCTCGCGGAATGACCGGGCTTTCAGCCCGGCCGGTGCCCGGCCGGGTTGAGGCCCCTCAGACTCGGGACCGATCCGGCAGGTGGGGAACAGAGCCTGCCGTCCCGGACCGCCGTCGCCGGGGCCATCGGCCTGGCGGCCTTGTGGGTGAGCCCCGACGACGACGGCCGAGACGGCAGAAGGCAGCGGGGAGCAGTGCGCAAGGTGCGCCCCCCTCAGCGTTATGCAACACGGAGGAGTCAGCTAACCATAACCCTTACTGGCATTGCGCCTTCAACAATCAGGCTCGGGTAGAAGAACCGCCACCAGACCTTGGCTGACCGACATGCGTCAGCACGGCGAGCCGAGAGGCTGGTGGAAACAAACAAAGGTTCACAAGGCAATCACATGCCAGAAAGGACAGTCACATGGTCAATCTGACCCGCGCAAGTGAGGAGTTGTTCCGACGGCGACCCGACGAGCGATTCGCTTCGCTCGACGACCTGTATCGCCATTGCAGCGAGAGCAAACAGACGTCATCCGATCGCTGGTGCCTGCCCGGTGAGATCGCAGTGCATCCCGCACAGGGAGGCCTGCAACTCTCCACCATGGGCGAGCGGTTGGGGATGAACGACTGGAGCTTCAGCCAGGCCTGTACGCTGGCCAGGGTGAGCAAGGACACGGTCAACAGGCTGTCGCCCGAGACGGCGGCACGCGTGTTCGCCGAAACCTGGCCCGGCGGCACCAAACCCATGCAGGTCTATACCGAAGGCCAGAGCGTCCGCTCGATTCACGGAGCCAGCTACACCCGGCTGCACAACATCGAGCTGCTGTCGATGGTCCGCGAATTCGCAACGGATTTCGGGCCGGCCCAGCAGGCGATGAGCTTGCAGGGCGACGAGGACAACCCGCCGGCAAACGGGCTGTACTGCGGTGAGCAGGACATGTTCTGCTTCCTCATCGACCCGACGGGATGGACCGAGATCGACGGCGAGGCGTTCGCGCCCGGATTCTTCCTCTGGAACTCGGAGGTGGGACGCCGGACGGTCGGGATTCAGACGTTCTGGTTCCAGGCCGTCTGCCAGAATCACATCGTTTGGGATGCCGTCGACGTGGTTGAATTCAGTCGCAAGCACACGGCCAACGTCCACGAGGCACTCGCCGAGGTGCGGCAGCTCATCGAGCGGCTCGTTACCAAGCGGGACCAACGTCGCGACGGCTTCGTGCAGGTCATCCACAACGCGATGCGAACGCAGTTCGGCGAGGACGCCGACGAGGCCGTCAAGGTGCTCGGTCGGCACGGCATCCCGCGCAATCTGGCCACCAAGGCCCTGGAACAGGCTCGCAGGTCAGGTCGGTTGACCATCTTCTCGGTAGTCGCCGCCCTGACGGAAATGGTGAGCAGGTACGAGAACGCAGGGGATCGGACCACACTGGACACCAAGAGTTCATCTCTTCTGTCCCTGGCGGCCTGATCCCGAACTCTAACCCGCAATCTTGCGGAGCAAGGAGCATGGCAATGTCGAGCAAACCCGTTCACGAGATTCGGCTGGGCTCGGTGAAAGCCGCGATCTGGGCCAACGACACCGACAGCGGCGTCCGTCACAATGTGACCGTCGCCCGCCTGTACCGTGAAGACGACCAGTGGAAGACCACATCGTCTTTCGGCCGCGATGACCTGCCCCTGCTGGTCAAAGCCGTCGATCAGGCCCATACCTGGATCTTCACCGAATCCCAGAATGGCCGAAGCCGGACCAAGGGACGCGCCAACGGCCGTTCCGAGGACGAGTGACAACCCCCAGGTTGTTTCCTGAAGGTTGGGAAGAGACGTCAATCCACCGGCCTCTCTTCCTTCTCCGATTGGCGGCAGAACCGCCACAAGTCCTTTGTTGACAAGGGGGTGTAGCTGATCTACATTGTGCAGCATAAAGGACGTTATTACGCATTATCCCGTGCCCTGTAGGGAGGCCCATGGCGACCGGTTTTCCTGTCATCCTCGAACGGTGTTTGGCCGTGACGCACACACCAACCCGCGATGTCCCGGCACTGGTACGCCAGACCGGACCCGCCGCCGAGACCGCCTGGCACGACTTTTTCTCCGGCCAACTGCCCAACGACCATACCCGGGCCGCCTATACGCACGCTCTGAGGCGTTTTCTGGCCTGGTGTGAGGGTATGGGTAGGCCGCTTCCCGCCGTCATGGCGGGCGATGTGGGCGATTACTTCCGCGAGCACCCGGGCAGCACATCAACCAAGAAGCAACACCTGGCCGCCCTGCGACGGTTCTTCAACCTCCTGGTGGAGCGGCATGTCTGCCTGATCAACCCCGCCGCCGTCGCTCAGCTTGAGCGGCTCACCATCGTGGAAGGCAAAACGCCCCAGATCACCCCGTCACAGATCCACAAGGTGCTGGAA
>CAZTQK010000581.1:0-2863 GCA_964615635.1 uncultured Planctomycetales bacterium | reverse complement strand
AGCGGCCGGAGGCCAAGATCGTCACCGGCCTGATCAAGAGCAACCTGCCCTGCCGTATCGCATTTCGCGTTGCCTCGCGCATGGACTCGCGCATCGTTCTGGATCAGAACGGCGCCGAGGTGCTCATGGGCCAGGGCGACATGCTCTATTTGCCGCCCGGATCATCGAAACTGGTTCGGGCTCAGGGGACATTTCTCGAGGACTCCGAAGTCCGCGAGGTGATCGGTTTCCTTCGCGAGAAGAGCAAACCCGAGTTCCACCCCGAGCTCATGCAACTCGGCAAGGCGGAAGCTTCCGGCGACGGGCCGCGTGACGAGTTGTTCGATCAGGCCGTGGACATCATTCTGGAAACCGGCCGTGGCAGCGTGAGCCTGCTGCAGCGGCGGCTGGCAGTGGGCTACTCGCGGGCCAGCCGGCTGATCGAGGAGATGGCCGGGGCCGGCATCGTCGGCGAATACACCGGCAGCCAGGCCCGCAAGGTCCTCATCACGGCCGAGGAATGGCAGGTCCGCAAGGAGCAGGAGGCCACCCGCATTCGGCAGACCGCTCTGCAGGACGACGGCGTGCCGGATATGCTCTTTGATGACGATATCGACTGAGGGTTCGGAGGTCAGGATCGAAGGTTCGGGGTTCAGGGTTCAAAAACAAGCCTGTCGGCAGCCGCACCGCGCACATCTAATCCGCCACTTCCACTTCGATCTTGCTGCCCGCATGTAGTATTCCCGCTGGGATGAAGTCGCCGGGCGGCAGGCTGCGACCGTCGACTCGGAGGCTGGTCACCTTGGTGCCAAAGCCGCGATAATGGAAGGTCACCTTTGCCTCATGATACCTCATCGAAAACGTTGAACCATCGAGCCGCTTCGGCAGACGCGGGCGGATGGCGATGCCCTTGGTGAAATCGAAGGTCAGCCCGAACAGGGACATGAAGCCCCAGATCGTCATGGCCACGTTGGCCAGATAGGGCTCCTGCTTGCTGCCCTCGGTCGGCAGTCCCGTTTCCGTATCCCAGAAGTAGCCGTTGCCCGCGCCCTGAAGGTTGTCCCGCTCATACTGATCCAGAATCGCCAGGTAGTGGTCGTAGGCCTTGTCCGGGTCGAATTCCGCCATGGCGGCGATGTAGTATGCGCTGATCCACGGGAAGATCCCGCCGTTTTCGTAGGTGCCGAAGGTGTCGTAGAAATGCGGATAGCCGTAGGTTTCCAGCCACCAGTCGCCCGCGTTGTAGTGCTCGGGCGGGATGCTGATCAGGTTACAGGGTAGCGAGAATCCCCTGTAACCCAGTTCCGCGACGCGACGCTCGATCGAATCGAGAATCCGGCGACGTCTGGGCGAATCGGCGATGCCCTCGGCTGCGGCGATGAGGTTAACCGACGTGAAAAAGTAGTCGTGACGGCCACCGCGGGCGTCGACCCATGAGACGTAGCGACCCATCTGCTCATCCCAGAACAGGTTGTTGAACGACTGTCGCAAACGTTCCGCGGCCGCCGCGTAACAATCGGCCGGTTCTGCGTTGCCCGCCGCCCTCTCCATTCCCGCCAAGTCACGAAGGGCGGGGTACGTCAGCACGTTGATGAACGCGTCGTAACCGCCGCAAGATACGACATCCCACCAGTTGCAGACGTACGCACCGTTGTCCTGACCGGGCATGCCCGTTGAGGTCGGGCTCAAATAGAGAAAAGGTTTCTCGGTGCAATGCCTCAGTATGTACTCCGCCCATCGTTCTCCATAGTGCAGACGGCTGAGGTCGCCGGTTCGGCGGGCATAGTCGGCAAGGAAGATCAGCATCGAGGCGTTGTTCTCGTAGAAGGCACCCCGGCCTTCGAAACCATGCGCCCAGATCAGTCCGTCCGGGTGGGTCTCCCGTTCATACACGGCGTCAAGCGCGGAAGCCATGACCCGGTCGATCGCCGGATGCAGCCCGAAGAAATGCGACCGGCCGTGCATGTAATACTCAAACGACACGCTATGCGCCTTGGGCAACCCCACATTGTGCCATCCGCCGGCAAAACCGGCCCGGTGCGCAATAGAACCGTGAGCATGCGTGCGGTGAAAGCGAACCGTCCGCTCCATCACGGTCGGCTCGGGTGTTTCGATATGCATGGTCTCGACAGAGACCGGTTTGCGCCCCCGGATGACAACCGAGCAGTGAAAAGACGTATCTGCATCAACGGTCTCTCCTTCTCGCCACTCGGTCGCGCCGATGGCGAATCGCTCGGGGGACTTGAAGCTGAAGCGAGCAGGGGGCAATCGGCACGGATCGCGAGGTGCCGATGGAATCAACGGCGCCCCGGGGACGATCCGAAACAGGTTGCCCGTTCGGCAGGTCAGAGAAAGACCGTATCCGCCGGCGAAGTCCAGGAACAGTGTCTCATGGCCGTCACCAGCGAACTTCAGCCGCACGCGGCGGTCGAGAATCCCACGGCCGCCCTCGTTGCCTCGGTAGGTCACCTCGGGTTCGGGAATCGCAAACCACTCCTTGGGCGGCAGGATGTAACCGGTGTCGAACCAGGCCTGGGCAATCTCTTCACCCTCCGGCACATCGAACGCCAGCAGGTTGATTTCGTTATCCGGCAGCGTCTTGCGGCCGACGCGCACTAATACGTCCCACTGCAGTTCCTCATCAGTTAAGCCAAGGGTCCAGTAGATCGTCCAGGAGGCGGCGTATAACGGCCCATACTGCACCTGGCTGATCTCATCGTCATCCTGCAGCACCTCAATCTTGGGCGACTGTGGTCCCTCGGTGGTGACGAAAAACTCGCGGGTGTGGCTGGTGATTCCGGCAAAGCCGGTCCAGGGCACGAGAGGGATGCGGACATCGTGGCGGCCGTCGCCGTCAAGCGACACGCGGAACTCCTCGATGAGC
>CAZTQK010000580.1:0-2885 GCA_964615635.1 uncultured Planctomycetales bacterium | reverse complement strand
CGGGCGCGGACCTCGACCGTTTCAACCGAGTCCATCCGACCGGTGTACTCCCCGAAGTCGGTGACGTCGCGGCTGACGACCTGGCTGACTATCACCTCGGGCGGCGGCAAGGCCGCCGGTTGGCCTTTCTCATCAGCCCCGCAGCCGTGCATCAGGGCGGCCATGATCAGGGCGTAACCGCTGCATCGGTATGGACGCATGTTCAATCTCCATGTCTGGGCTCGAGCCTCAAGATACGAGGCCTGCTCCTAAGATCACTTCACGCTCATGGCATTGTGCCGCTCAGTGTAACGTCGATCAGCGGTCGCATAATCTGACCGACTCCAGATACTCCAGTCCCTTGACGGCCGTAATCCAATTGAGCCGGAGGTCAGGCGGTTCAGCCGCCTCCTCCATCAGTGCCAGCAGTCGGGTGTAATGGCTTGAGCGGATCTGTTGATCCAGGTTTTCCGGCATCTGCCATTCCTCGACATAGCAGATGGCGTCGGGGTTGTCCACATCCACATAAAGCCGGCAGGAAGCGAAACCCGGCGCCGCCTGCAGCGGCAACATGAGCGATCGCAGTGTCCGAATCATCTCCGCCGTGCGCTGCGGCCGCGCCACCATTCTCAGAACGACCTGGACCATGGCTGAACCCAGAGCATGAAGTGTGCCACCGCTTGCCTGGAGGCCCCAGAACGGCCTTAGCAACGGATTCATAAGGGCTTATGTGAGCGAAGCAAAGGGGCCGAGCTACGAGGGAAGCCTGGCGTCCCCCGAAATATCGGGTGCGAGCCCGCTATTTCGTGGGATTCTTGTCGCGGCGAATGCCGAGTTTGGACATGCGGCTTTCGAGAGTCGAGGGTTTGAGCCCAAGGATCTCCGCTGCACCGCTCTTGCCACGGACGCGCCAGCCGGTCATGTCCAGCACCTGACGGATGTGCTGGTGTTCGGTCTCCCGCATGGTCAGGGAACGCGTCGAAGCGGATGCTGTTCCGCTGGGCGGATCAATCCACAGCTTGGGGCCTCTTGCCACGATCATGGCCCGCTCGATCGTGTTCCGCAGTTCGCGTACGTTGCCGGGCCAGTGGTAGCGCTGAAGCGCTTCCATGCTTCTTTTGTCGATGGACTCGATGCTCTTGCCAAACCGCGTGGCAAACTCCTCCACGAAAGCGCTCACCAGCACCGCGATGTCCTCGCGATGCTCGCGAAGCGGTGGGACCGTGATTGGAAACACGTTCAGCCGATAGTAGAGATCTTCGCGGAACTTTCCCTCGCGGACGGCCTTCTCCAGGTCCCGGTTTGTGGCGGTGATGATGCGGACGTCCACGTCAAAGGTCTTGGAACTGCCGAGCCGCTCGATCTGCTTTTCCTGCAAAACACGCAGCAGCTTCACCTGGACCTCGGGGGGCAGGTCCCCGATTTCGTCGAGGAAAAGCGTGGACCCGTTGGCGGTCTCGAACCGCCCTATCTGTCGAGACAACGCTCCAGTGTAGGCGCCTCTCTCACGGCCAAACAATTCGCTCTCAAGCAAGGATGCCGGAATCGCCGCGCAATTGACGCGCACCATCGTCCGCCCGCGACGAGAACTCAGTTCGTGAATGGCCGAGGCGATGAGTTCCTTGCCGGTGCCGGTCTCACCCAAGAGGAGAACGGTGGAATCGGTCGGTGCCACCTGCTCGGCTTGCACCAGGACGTGCCTGAGTGCCCGGCTCTGGCCGACAATGCGGCCGTGTCCGTGCAGATCCTCAACCTCGCCCCGCAGATAGAAATTCTCCTGCTGCAGTTGGTCGCGGAGGCGCTTCACCTCATCGTAGGCCTGCCGCAGGTCCTCCTCGGCGCGCTTGCGCTCGGTGACGTCGGTATGCGATCCTGCCATGCGGTACGGCCGGCCCTCGGCATCCCGCAGTGCCTTGCCGCGAGCGCGGACCCATTGGTAGCTGCCGTCCTTGGAGCGCAGGCGGTGCTCCAGGTCATACACGGGAGTCTGGCCAGCGAGATGGGCTTGCAGAGCGGCAAGTGCCCCGTCGCGATCGTCCGGGTGGACCAATGCCTCCCATGCGGCGAAGACGTTCGCCACTTCGTGATCTTCGTAGCCGAGCATGCCCTTCCATCGCGGTGAGAAGTAGACCTTGTCGGCCAGAATATCCCAGTCCCACAGGCCGTCGTTCGCACCCTCAACTGCAAGGGCGTACCGCTCGCGGCTTTCGCGCAGCGCCCGATCACTTCGCGCGCGGGCAAGCGCGTTGGCGAAAACTTCGGCGACAAGTTGAAGCCGTCTCACCAGACCTTCCGGCCAGCCTGCACGCTCGCGGATTGAAGCGAAGGTCAACGTGCCGAACACCTCACCTCCGCTCGCCAAGGGGACAATCACGGTCGAGCTCGTGCCGTACTGGCGTAAGGCCTCTTTGTCGCGAGCAGCTTCCTCGGGAAGATCATCGAGTTTTGAGATGGCGATGGTTTTGCCCCGCCGGGCCTGCTCCAACAACCAGGGGACCAGCAATCTTGCGTCGGCTGATACGGGGGGCCGGGGCATGTCCGGACGCTGATGGATGTGACTCAGCAGCAACGTCTCCGAATCTTCCGCCCCTCGTTGCCAGAGGGCGGAGCGGTCGAGGCCGAGGCATTCGCAGATCCTGCGCTGGGCCTGCTTGATCTCGTGATCCACTTGGTCGGAGGGCAGGTTGATGAAGCGCGACGAGAGCTCGATCAGCAGCGTCTCGATTCGCTCACCTTGGCTTGGTCCTGCGTCCGCTTCGATGGTCAATCCACCCATAGAGCCATCCTCATATATGCGTCTGAAAGCAGGGGGCGATTGCGCGGAGATTATAGCACGAAATAACGGATAGTCCCCCGATATTTCGGGGGCCCTCGCCTCGACCGGCGTGCTTCGGCGGTGACTCCGT
>CAZTQK010000579.1:0-2897 GCA_964615635.1 uncultured Planctomycetales bacterium | reverse complement strand
ATCATGCGAATTTCGCCGGTCAGATACAAGATGCGGTCGACAGGACGGATACGTCTGGATGGCCCCGATCCCGGCACGGAGCCGGACAATACGACGATGCGCGCGTACACCTGGGGTCTGGATCTGTCGGGACGGGATAAGGGGTCAGAAGCCATTGTCAGTAAAGGTGCCAAAAGGAGGGTGCTTTCTTCCGCGTCCTCGGCATTCTGTGCGGTTGATAGAAGCTGTCAGCCCGCCACGGCGGGTCGCCCTACGGTCGACAGTCAGCGTTTAGCAAGCCGCACCCGGCCAGGATGTATGCCGGCCGGTCATTGCTCTTCTCCCGTCGTCGGCGCCCGTGCGCCGAGCCAGACGCGGGGGACACGGACCTCGACCTGGCGGACGTGGGGTGGACCGCCGGATGACCAGACCGACAGCTTGACCTTGTACAGCCCGGGTTGGCTGTAGGTGTGGGAGGGCTCCTGCTCACCGGAGTTGGCGCCGTCGCCGAAATCCCATCGAACCTTCGTCGGATTCAGCGACGTGTGGATGCGAAATCCCAGGCTCATGTTGTTGGCGGGATCATCGCGGAGCAGGATGCGGATCATCGGCTGTCGGCGCAGGACCTGTGAGACGAAGGCAAAGACGGCCGTCGGGTCGCGGCGCCGGCTTCCGCTCTGCTGAACGGTAGCGACGTTCAGGTTCTGGCCCATCAGCCAGTCGATACAGGCGTCGACGTCCTTGCTGCCCAGCAGGTCGCCGGGGTCAAACACCACCTGGATCGGCTGGTACAGGTCGAGGAAAGGCACACAAGGATCGAGCCATTCAGGCTTTAGCGAAGGTTGCCGGATGCTCACCGCCCGGCAGAGGTCCGGATGCCGCAGTCCGAAGAACAGGGCCGGGAAACTGCCGCTGCCGGAGCCGATCAGAAAGATCCGCATGTCGTCCACCGAGTACGCCGCCCGGATGCTCCTGATGACCGAGAGCATGAAGGCTTCGTCCTCGGACGCCGCCTTCTCCGCGGGCAGCTTCTTGGAGCCGGGTTTGTCCTTGCGTTGGAAATTGGGCGCCGCGAGCAGCACCCCGTGCTTCTCCGCCGCTCGTTTCCAGTCGTCGATCTCGCGGGCGGGCCCCTCAAACATCCCGCGGTCGTGGCAGATGATCACCAGCGGCCAGCGTCGTTCATGCTGATACCCGCTCGGAGCATACAGGGCGTATGACCGCCGGTACTCGGGCTCTTGCGTCGTCATCACCCGGCCGGGGGCCGATCGCCTCAAGTCTCCGCAGCCGCACAGGCATGCCAGAAGCGTCGGCGCAAGTGCGAGCCACACTCTTTCGCGGACCTGTTTTGTGTCGTTCACGAGGCCACCTCCCTGCGATGAGTTACCCCAGACAACGGGATTATCCGTATTGACCGGCATTTATCAACGATTCGAGGCCGTATCCCGAAAAGACGGAATCATTTTGCTTTTCCACCGTCAATCGCCGGTTTGCCCTTGAATTCGGCCCGAAAAACGCTATCGTATAGCGTTTCGGGGACGCGCGTGGCGCCGCGCGGCAAACCATTCGAGGGTGACTCACGTGGCAAGATCGAAGAGAGCACCAGCGTTGTTTGAGGTCATTCAGCCTCGACAGTTGCAGGCCAGTTCGAGCAGGTTCCCGTTGCCCAGGTGGTGGCGGGTCGGCCGGTCCAAGAGCCCGAACTACCCGCCGGTCAGCCAGCCCGAGGAGAAGCCGGCCGAGCGGGACAAGATCATCAAGCTGGTTCCTCAGTTCGACAGCCCGGTTGACCAGCAACGCGCCCCGGCCTCGACCCCGCCGCAGGTCGACACGCCGCCGCTGACTCCTCCGCTGACCACCGATGATCCTGGTTCCGGTGCTGCCAGTGGCACGACCGGTGGGGCATCCGCCGGCACCGGCGAGAAACCACCGATTGTCGGCATGGGAGCCGGGCGGGTTCAGTTTTCGCTGAATCCGGTGAGTCTGGGCGTCGTGTTTGGAGCCATTGTGCTGATCGTCTTCGGGGCGTACCAGATCGGAAAGGGGTACAGCTCTCTTGGGCCAAAAAAGGATGATCTGGCGGCGAACACCCCGGGCGCTACAGACCCCGGGGTCCTGAACAACCCTGGCGAGGAGCAGCCCCAGGGTCGAAAGACAGACAGTGGTGGCACGCAGACGACACGGAGCGGTACACGGGCCGGCTTCACGCCGCCCGCCAAGGAGTCGGGAAGGGAGTCGGTCAGCCCCGTCCTGCACAAGCCGGTTGCCCCGGCCCCGCCCAGGAAGCTCGAATCGGAGCCCCCCGCCAAAGCCGGGTCCTCGCAGGAGCGCTCCGGGGGCACCGTTGCCCGCACAAAGGGCCTCAACTACCTCTACATTGTCCGCTTCCGCTCGGAGAATCGCGACGATGCCGAGCATGCGCGTAAGTGGCTTCGTGACAAAGGGATAAATGCTACGATCGAGGATGGCGGCAGCATGCTGAGCTTGGTGAGCACGGATGGGTTTGACATGACCGATCCGAGTGACAAGGCCCGATGCCAGCAGCTCCAGGCCAAGCTGAAGAGCCTCTCACCGGAGTACAAGCTGGCCTGCAAGGACCGGGAACTCTGGTACGATTTCGCCAAACCCGAGCTCCGGAAGCAGAAGGACTGAACACGTCCCCACCGCGCTTCCGCAACCGCCTGATTTGAGGTATCATTACCGGGCTGGAAACAGGACCGGGCACACTGGAGAGTCAACCGTATGTCGCTGGATCGTTCGCTGAAGACCGGTGGCGGGCTGAGCCGCCATCGTAACGTGCTGAACCGAGCTGAGCGTCTTGCCAAGCTCAAGGATGAGGAGCGCTGGCAGGACGGTAAGAGCGTTTTTGGGTTGCCCAAGGTGGCCAACCGTAACGTCAAGGTCGGCAAGAAGGCCAA
>CAZTQK010000578.1:0-2911 GCA_964615635.1 uncultured Planctomycetales bacterium | reverse complement strand
AGAGCCCCGCCGACCATCTTCTTCTGCACATACGCGGGGTCATCAGCCACCCCATCCGCGGCCATTGGCTCGGCCTGTTGCATCTCAGCAATCTTGGTGATCAGGAACCGCTGGGTATCACCCACGAAGATCCGATACAAGGTGGTATCACGCAGGGCGGGCGGAAAGAGGGTATCTGTCAGCAGCGAGGTCGTGCCTCCGGCGACGGCCGCAAGCGACCGAATGGTCCTCTCCGGGAGTGACAGCAGATAACCAAGCTGACGCCCGATTGATTCGAGGTAGTCGCTCATTCCGGATCTTCCTTTCAGCGGGAACGGGAGACATGACGGGCCTGCAGCCGCTCGACAGCACGGACAAGCCGGCGGGCCACCTGGGCCTTCGTCTCCCGAAACGGGCCGGTCCACCCCGCTTCGGGTGAGAAGATCTCGACTTCAGCGCGGTCCCGGCCCACATTTGCCGGTCCGTTCAGCACAATCAAGTCGCAGTTCTTCTTATGGAACTTACGCTCGGCATGGACGTAAGGATCGTGGTCTTCCATCGCAAAAGCGACAAGAAGTCGTTTTCCCTTGTGCCGTCCGAGGAAGGCGGCGATGTCCTCGGTGGGCTCCAGAACCACCTTCAGGAGTGCATTCTTCTTTGCCCGCTTGTGGCCAACCCGGCCCCGAGGTCGATAATCGCACACCGCCGCGGTCATGAACGCTGCATCGGCCTTGCGGAAGGCTTCCTTGCAGGCCTCGGCCATCTCCGCGGCCGTTTCGATGCGGACCACTCTGATGCCTCGGGGGGGCTCCAGGGCCACCGGGCCGGTCACCAGCGTCACGTCATGTCCGCGCCGCGCTGCCTCGCCGGCCAGCGCATAGCCCATCTTCCCTGAAGACGGATTGGAGATGAAACGCACCGAGTCGAAGTACTCGCGAGTGGGGCCGGCGGAAACAAGGATGTTCACTGCCGACCTCCATCGGCCCTGGGTGGATTGCCTCTGAGCAGGCAGACGACCCTGTCGACAATCACCTCCGGCTCGGCCATACGACCTGCACCGACCGTCCCGCACGCCAGGTAACCTTCGGCCGGCTCCACAAAGGCATAGCCCAGATCGAGCAAGGTTCTCACGTTCCGCTGAACAACGGGGTTCTCCCACATACGGGTGTTCATCGCGGGCGCGAGGAGAGCCGGGCAATCCCGCCCCACCATCAGCGTGCTGACCAGGTCGTCGGCGATGCCACAGGCAAACTTGCCGATGAGGTTGGCGGTCGCCGGGGCGATCAGGAACAAGTCGGCCCGTTCGGTCAGGGCCAGATGCTGGGGATCGTAGTACCCCTCAGTCTGCCACATCGAGGTGAAGACCTGCCGATGGGTGAGCGATTGGAAAGTCAGCGGAGTAACAAAGCGCGTCCCCGCGTCGGTCATCGCCACGGTCACGCCGCAACCCCGCTGGACCAAGCGCGAAACCACCTGGCAGACCTTGTATGCGGCGATGCCCCCTCCGATGCCGACAAGTACCTCGTAGCCGGCGAGGTCCTTCCCTGCGGCAGGCTGATCACTCGGCGTCGGTGTCACTGGCCGTCTCCTCCGCAGCCGCCTCAGGCGCGGGTGGAGCGAAGTCGGGGACAATCTTGCCCTCAAGAATCTCCTGCGTGATGATCTCCAGATCCGTCTTGCCCGCAGGGTCGATCATGGGGCGGGCCCCGTTCATCAACTGGAGCCAGCGTTTCTGCATCAGGGCCGTCAGTTTGAACCGGCCACCCACCATTCTGATGATTTTGTCGTCCTTCAAACAATCGATCATGTGGAAACACTCTCCCGCACTATGCGGATAATCTCCTCGACCGTCCCTTCGACGGTCTCATTCACCAGAAAACGCCGATAGGCCCCACAATCCTGGGCCCAGCGAATCTCGCCATCCGCTTTGCTCAAACGCTCCCGCATGGCCTCCGCCGAGTCTTTCTGCCGCCCCTCGAGCCGCCCCTTCTGGTCTTCGGGGGTCGGGGCCAGGATGTAGACGGCGATCGCCTGCGGCATGCGCTTGACCACCTGGAGCGTTCCGTCAATCTCGATCTCCAGGATGACCGGCCGGCCGGCAGCCAGGGCATCGGTCACCGGTTTGGCCGGCGTGCCGTAATACCGCCCCCCGTACACCTTGGCGTACTCCAGAAACTCGCCCCGCTGGAGCCGTTTCTCAAACTCCTCGGTCGACAGGAAGTGGTAGTCCACGCCGTCGACTTCGTTTTCCCGTCGCGGCCGCGTCGTGGCCGAGACGCTCAGGAACGCATCCAGGCGTTTCACCAATTCCCTGCAGACCGTCGATTTGCCGACGCCGCTCGGGCCACTGACAATCAACAGCGTTCCCGCCATGTGTCTATCGAGCCGCATGCCCGGCAGTCGGAGCAAACCGGCAGTCGACTCGCTCCAGGCGCCGGAAATAGCCGTTATTCCACGTTCTGCACCTGCTCTTTCAGGCGATCGATGGCGCTCTTGATCTCGACCACGTGGTGAGCGATCAGGGCGTCGTTGGCCTTGCTGCCGATCGTATTCGCCTCCCGGAGCATCTCCTGCGCCAGGAAATCCAGCTTGCGCCCCGCGTGCTCGCCCTTGTCGCACAATCTCTCGAACTGGTCGAGGTGCGAGCGAAGCCGCGAGATCTCCTCGTGGACATCGCAGCGTTCCGCGTAGACGGCCACCTCGCGCCGCACATCGTCAAGCTGAAGCTGAAGCGAGGAGCCGGCCAGTAACTCGTTCGCCCGCTGAAGCAGCCGTTGATGGTAATCCTTCATCACCTGCGGGGCCTGGTCCGCAACGGCGGCGAGATTCTCCCGAATGCGCTCGCAGTGAAGCAGCAGATCTTTCCGCAGGGCCTGCCCTTCCGTCCGACGCATCTCGACCAGGCGGTCGAGGGCCTGGTTCACCAGTTTGC
>CAZTQK010000577.1:0-2930 GCA_964615635.1 uncultured Planctomycetales bacterium | reverse complement strand
CCAGCGTCCCGAAGGTGCTGTCGGCCCCCGCGCCATTGTTGAGCGCCAATGTCGGATCGAGGTCAATATTGTGATTGGCCGGGTCGCCAAACAGATCGAGCCCGTTGCCAGGGGTTCCATCGGCAATGGAACTGTAGGTAACCTCAAAGCTGGCTGCCGTGTAGGAGCCAGCGCTGATTTGTTTCCGCAAGACATCCGTGCTCCCTGAGTCGGCATTCCCCCAGGCGATGCAGTTGGTCAGAACGGTCTTGACGGAGCCGATCTCACAACGTACCCCTCCGGTGAGCGTCGCGGCGCTGTTGCCCACGATCGTGCAGTTGGTCAACGTGCAGGCTGAGTCCTGCCGATTGTATATGGCCCCACCGTTAGTCGCCCCGTTTCCGCTGAACGCACAGTTCACCAGCGATGGCATGCTGTGCGTTGAGGTTCCGGCGAGGCCGTTGTACATCGCCCCGCCGGTCGTGGTGGCGCTGTTGCCGACGAACCGGCAGTTGCGGACCGTCGGGCTGCCGCCGAGATTGAGCATCCCGCCGCCTCGGTCCTTGTTTCCTGCCGAGCTTCCGTTGGCGTTACCCCCGATGATGGTGAAGCCGTCCAGGATGGCCGTGCTGTTCGTTCCGCTGCCGGTCAACACGTGATAGGAGTTGTCGGCGGCGTTGCCGGCGGCGCCGATGTCACCCGAGAGAATGCTTGCATGTTGCTTCAAGTGGCGACGGTAGGGTTCGGCAGCTCCGTAACCTGCGAACCCGCCGCCGATTGTCCAGTTGTTCAGAAGCGCAAAGGTGGCATCGCGCGAGTCGGTGAGACCGGCCGTCGAGGGTTCGTAAGTGCCCTCGGCTACAAAGATGAACTGCACTGTTCCACCCGAGCCCGCGGCGGCGGTCAGGGCTTCCTGCAAGGTCAGAAATGCCCTCTCCCAGTTCGTGCCGTCGTGCTCTGGACCTGGCGCATCCCGATCGACGTGCAAGGCCCCTTCGCACTCGTCAGGAACGCCGTTGTGGTTGGAGTCGGGGCTCACCTGCCCGTTACCGTCCGGATCGGTCGGATCGACGTCACAGTCGTCCGGCACGTTGTTCTCGTTGCAGTCAGGTTCGCACTCGTCCGGAACGCCGTTGTCGTTGCAGTCCGGGCTCACCAGCCCGTTGCCATCCGGATCGGCGGGGTCGACATCACAGTCGTCCGGCACGTCGTTGTTGTTGCAGTCCATCTCGCATTCATCGGGGATCCAGTTCTCGTTGCAGTCGAGACTGGAGCCCGTAGCGACGTCGCACGGGTCGTAAACCTGGTTCTCGTTGCAGTCGGCGTTTTGACATTCATCCGGCACGCCATCGCTGTCGCAATCGCTGCTCGTGCCGCCGCCGCTGGGAACGTCGCAGCCATCCGGGTTGTCGTTATGATTACAGTCGGGATCACAAATATTCGGAACTCCGTTATTGTCACAGTCGGGCCAACCGGCATACAGAATCGAGCAGGAGCAGTCGCTGCAGAGCATGACGAAGTCCTCGATCGCGTCCGCATCCGGCGGCTGCGCGGTGCTATAGGCACATGAGAAGTGGCCGATCGGCTCATCGAGGTACGGCTGGGGAGCGGGTGCGTCCAGCGTGTTGGCGAGCTTGCGCAAGAAATCGTTCGTTGTGTTCTCCGGTGGATCGGCGCAGGGACTGTCGTTTCTGATGAATACTGTGCAGATTCTCGTTGGGCCGAGGCCGGCAGCGTAACCCTCGCCCCTCCTGATATCGCGACCAAGATCCAGCCAACTTGGCGCGCCGTCATCACTCACGTCAGTCGCCACGACGATCAACCGCTCGCTCCCGAAACCGGTACGCAGGACATCGACAGCCTTCTTCAAGCCGGCTTCGAGGTTGGTTCCGCCGCCAGCCTGGGAGAGCCCCTTTACAGCGGTGGCAAGATCGGCCGCAGTGGCTGGACTGTCGAGGGTGTTCAAAGGAACACCGCGGGGGCTCTCTGCCCAGGCTCCGGCACCGTCAGACGCGAACTGCACAACAGCGATGGCCACGGTCTCATACTCGTCGGCAGGAAGAAACGCATTGGGGCCGTAGAAGCAGTTCGCGACTCCCCATTTCTCCAGTTCCCATGACCAACCTCTGATGCTTCCCGACCCGTCAAGCACGAACACGACATCGAACGTCTCGTTGCCGGGCGAAGACAAGGGCTGAGATTGCTGCTGATACTGGGAACCGCCGCTTGAAGGACTTTCACCGGGTTGGTAGATGGGATCGGCCGATAACTCGCCGGTCAGCGCAAATAAAAAAAAGGGGCGCTAGCCCCGCGAGAAGCCGAGACCGCCACCCTTGTCTCAGCAACAGGAGAATACCTATCGCCAACAGGCAGATTGCAGTCGGTTCTGGGACGACACTGATTGTCAGATCATCAAAGTACCCTTCATACCCTGTTAGTCTGATTTCCGTGATTACGCCCAGGTTTGCCGACAGAGTGTCGAAGCGAGATAGGGGTGTCGAGAAACCACCCCCGACGTGCTTGATCATCTCACCTTCGGTTCCAATTACGTGGAAATACGCCTCAGGGCTGCTCTGGTTGCTCGTCATCCAGACCTCCACATGGTCGACATACTGGCCGGCCCCGAGATTGAAGGTCACGTAATCTGTTCCGGGAGCAAGAAACAAGGAATGGGCTTCCGAGGTGAAACGACCAGTGCTGAACGAGGTGTAGAAGACGCTGTTCCAACCGAACTCATCGAGTCCAATTCGGTGGTTGAAGACCGGGTCGAAGCCGGGTACGGCGGGGTTGCCGGCAGCCTGGAAGTCCTCCGTAATGAGTAGGGCATGGGTGCGGTCGGCACCAAGCAATAGGACGACCCCGGTCGCTAGCGTCATCACAGATTTGCGTAACATCTTATCGCTCCTTGAGATCCGAACCGCAGGCCTTTGTTGGGCAGGCACGTCGTTGTG
>CAZTQK010000576.1:0-2947 GCA_964615635.1 uncultured Planctomycetales bacterium | reverse complement strand
CCGCGGAGGGCGTTGGCCTGCGGACTGAGGGGGTATTCGTTAAGGATGCGCCGCGCCAAGGCCAGCGCGTCCCAGTACTGCTGTTTCTGAATGTACTGTTTGATGTACCGCTCGAGCGTCTGGCGGGCTTGGATCTCGGAGTTAGCCTCAAGCGTCGGCAGTTGGCCCTTGAGAGCATCGGTATCGGGTCCGGCGGGGAAGGTTTCGATGAACTTCCGGGCTGCCGTGTGGGCCTCCTGCCAGCGCTTCTGGTTCACGAACTGCTGGATCTCGTCGTGCATCCGTTGGCGATTGAGCAGCTCGAACTTCTTCTTCTCTTGCCGCAGTCTTTCCAGGAGAGCATTCGGCTCGGTCGCCGACGGGTACTTCCGGGCCAGTTCCAGCACGGTCCGCTCGGCCTCGTCCCACCGCCCCTGGACGATGACGTCCTTGACGAACTGCGTGACGCGGGTCACATCGTTTGTCAGTGCCGCATTCGCTGTTTTCTCCAGACGATCAGCAACCTCAGCCAGACGGCGGTCTTGACCAAAACGCTCTGATAGAGCGGTCAGCTCCTCGCGGGCTTGGTGAAACTCGTGGGTGCTGATCAGATGGTCAATCACCGCCAGACGCCGGCCGAATTCGCGATCGACCATCGCACGGTACCGGCCCGCTCGCTCCTGCTCGGGCAGCAGGAGGACCTCGTAGATCCGCTCCAGCAACGTGCGAAGCTCCACCGGGTTGACGGTGGTGCTCTGAGCGTAGGTGTGAGCCTGGGTTCGGGCCATGCTCTGCTCGGCAAGAATGGCCGTTTGCTGGTCGATGGCAGTCAGCTTCTCGACAAGCGAGTCAAGTTGGCGATAGATGATGACCCCGACGATCAGTAGCCCGCACGTGGTCAGCACGCCGATGAGAAGCCCGGCGATCGCCAATATCTCCATCCCCGTGACCACGCCTTGCCGGGCGACCAGCACCACCGCCAGCAACGCCAGGATAGTCAGCGCCCCGACAGCGATCAGAATGGAGATGATCGCGTGCGGAAGCCAACGGTTGGAGCGGCTGAATAGATCGACCGGACCAATCGGAGTCAAACTCATGCCGACACCTCCGGCGTATTTGCCTCATGCAGCAGGGTTGGAACGAGCCGCGCCGGCCCGGCCAGCGGTTATATCGGCACCTCCCCAGGTGGAGGCCACGAGAACTCCAACCTTGCCGGCCTCTCAGCCGGGCTTACCGCCCTGGTCAGGGGGTGATGCGGAACCGGCTGCCTCCTCCGGCAACCGGTGCATTGACCACACATCGTCCACCGGGGTCGGAGGATGAGGGCGGGCCAGCAGATACTTGCGGAACCTTCGACTCCAGCGGAGGAAAGCCACGGTGGATATCATGAAGATGCCGATCAAAACCAGTAGCCAGAACAAGACGGCTTGCAGCATCCGAGCTGTGGCCTTGTTGTCTGGCAGCGGGCCGGGACCCGAGGCAGTTGTTTCGTAGATCTCATACTGGTACTGGAGCGTCAAGAAAACGCCCAGGAGAACGAAGAGTAGTCCGCCTATACAGAGGATAGCGGCCAGACGGCAACGATCCTCCTCAGCTACGCCGGCCATCGTCAACCCCTGTCTCTAGACTCACGACTGTCCGCTAATTCTATGCCAGACCAGGTGCCAGGTGGCAAGCCCGGTCGCGAGCTCTGACGCGCGCAGCCGCGTTGTTCAGCTTTCCACTTGGGGCGCGGGATTCCGGCTGCAAACCACATGTGAGGTTCCGCGTATTCGCCACAGATGAGCATAAAGTTCTAGTATATAATCATTTATGGATAACTGGTGCCTCGAAAACCAGCCTGCTTGTCGGGAGGCCTCGGTCTGGTCAGAATGAATGTGATGCTGGGCGACGCCGTGTCAATCATCGGGATCATTCTCCTTCTGGCTGCGGCAGGCGGGTTCATCGCTATCCTGCTCCGGCAGCGAAGCGGGTCCGGTTGCGGCTGTTCGTGCAGCAGAATGATTTGTCCACCTCGTGACGCCGATGAGCCCGGGGACAAACAGCAAGCGGCCCCACCAACGGCCCCATCAGACAATTCAAACCCAGAGTCGGGATGCCCCGAATGAACCCAGACCCAACTCCGCACAGCTGGTCAGATCGGTTGGCAGATCTGGAGGGCAAGGGTCTTCGGCGATCGCTTCGAATCCTGGAATCACCGCAGGGTCCATATGTGACCATCAACGGCGGCAGCCTGATGAACCTGTCGAGCAACGACTATCTCGGGCTGACCACCCATCCCCATCTGCTCCAAACAGTCAAACAGGCGGTCGATCGGTGGGGGTGGGGGGCGGGGGCATCCCGGCTGGTCTTGGGAACGACGCAGCTTCATGCCGATCTCGAAGCACGCCTTGCGACCTTCAAGCGTACTGAAGCCGCCTTGGTCTGCTCGACCGGCTACCAAGCCAATCTTGCTGCCATCCGCGGTCTGGCTGGTCGAGGTGATGTGATATTTCTAGACAAATTGAATCATGCGAGCATCATCGATGCTTCATTCGCAGAAAGACCGGATCGTGCTGCGGCACCAGTGGTTCGTATCTTCCCGCACCGCGACTACACCAGGTTGGAGCACCTTCTCGCGAGGACAACTGGGGCCCGACGCAGGATCATTGTGACCGATTCGATCTTCAGCATGGATGGAGATGCAGCAGATCTTTCAATGCTGACTGAATTAAAAAGCCGCTACAACGCCTTTCTGATCGTTGACGAGGCACACGCAACAGGTGTGTGGGGCGAACACGGCCGGGGCCTCGCCGAGGCCATGGGCGCGGAGGCTGACATCGACGTGGTGGTCGGGACGCTCAGCAAGGCCCTCGGTGGCCTGGGGGGTTTCATCGCTGCGTCGCGCGAGATCATCGATTGGCTGCTCAACACCGCCCGTTCCTTCATCTACACGACGGCCCTGCCCCCGGCTGCTTGTGCCGCAGCG
>CAZTQK010000575.1:0-2960 GCA_964615635.1 uncultured Planctomycetales bacterium | reverse complement strand
CGTTCAGTTCGTAACGCGGTGATGACCGCCCCACCGATACCCCGATCGATCGCCTGGGGGCTACGTCCGCCGACAACCGTGAAGAGTGGGTTTCCGGCAAGCGCGATCGCCAATTGGAGCTGGAGATCCTGGCGACAATCGAGGAGGCCTTTCGGCCCGAGACGTCGCCCACGGAGTGAATTCGGCCGCGAGCCGGGAGGATACCTGTGTCCGAATCCAGCGATCCGCAACACCCGGTGGATCTCGACCGGATAGCGGCGGCCGTCCAGGAGATCCTCCTGGCGGTCGGCGAAAACCCTGACCGCGAGGGTCTCAAGCAAACGCCCCTGCGTGTCGCACGAATGTACGCGGAAGTCTTCGGCGGCCTGCACGAGAGCCCGCGCCAGCACCTGAAGACCTTCTTCACGGAGCAATACGATGAGCTCGTCGTATTGCGCGACATTCCGTTCCACTCCATGTGTGAGCACCACCTGCTGCCGTTCGCCGGCGACGCCCACATCGCCTATCTGCCTGACGGCCGGATCGTGGGAGTCTCGAAGCTCGCCCGCGTGGTCGAGGCCTATGCCCGGCGGCCGCAGGTGCAGGAACGCATGACCAGCCAGATCGCCGATCTGCTCATGGAGGAACTACACGCCAAGGGCGTGGCGGTCATTCTCAGGGCCACTCACTTGTGCATGACCTGCCGTGGCGTGAAGAAACCCGGTTCGCTCATGGTCACGTCGGCTCTTCGCGGCCTGTGCAAGTCCGACGCTCGCACCCGCGGCGAGGTGATGATGCTGCTGGCGGATTCAAGAGCCAAGTAGGGAGACTCCTGATGCATCCGCGGCTCGTGCTCGGGCTTCTGGCTGTTCTGGTTCCCTCGTTCGCCAATCGCGCATCAGCAAGCTCTCCCATGGATCAGCCGCCGCCGGGCAAGCATTTCAGGCTCAAGAGCACTGCGCATGTGAAGGCACCGACATTCAAGAGCGGCCGTCCGGTTGTCGGAACGACCTACTTCTACTGGTATGACGTCTACTCCGGAGCCCATCTCCGCAACCCGGACGGCTCAGACGCCCTGACCACGCACCCACCCGAGTCGTCCATGGCGGATCTGAGCTACAAGTCACCCGAATGGCACTGCTCTCAGCTTCGCGATATGGCCGAGGCCGGGCTTGATTTTCTGATGCCGGTGTACTGGGGCACGCCGGGCCAATACCGCGAATCAGATTATCAGGGATGGAGCTTTGCCGGTCTGCCGCCGCTGGTGCAGGCTCACGATCGTGTGCTGGCCGAGCACAAACAGGATCCGACCGTCCCCGCTCCGCCCATGATCGGGCTCTTCTACGATACGACCACCCTACAGACAAACGTCCTGCCTGACGGCCGGCTGAATGTCCGGATCGACCTGACCACACCCGAGGGCCGCGACTGGTTCTACGTCGGCATCCGCGACTTCTTCAGCATGATTCCGCCCGACAAGTGGGCCAGAATTGATGGCAGACCGATCATCTTCCTTTACAGCGCGAGCTCCGCCGCCGCCATTGATGAGAAGCTGTTCGAAGACGCTCGGGCCCGGTTCAAGAAGGATTTCGCGACCGATTTCTTTCTCGTCCGCCACGTCGACTGGCCCGGGCGGGCTGATGCCTGGTACCGCTGGGGTGGCGCCCTGGGCCTGACCCTGGGCGACGTCGTGGCAGGCCTGGGCCCGGGCTACGACCATTCGGCCGTCCCCGGCCGCTCCCCTCTCATCGTATCGCGTCGCGGCGGAGCGTTCTATCGGGAACAATGGGAGAGGCTCCTGCGCATGCAGCCCGGACGACGCCCGTGGATCGTCCATGTCGAGACATGGAACGAATGGCACGAAGGCACCGATATCGCCCGCTCACAGGATTGGGGCGTGCGATACATCGAGATGACCTCGCGATATGCCCGCCTGTTCCGCGACGGCACACGCGTGCTCCCCGAAGGCTCCTACGTCAATGCCGATCTGGTCAAATGGTCTCTGCAAAGCACGGCCGGCCTGACACTGCAGGCCAGCCTCGGCGACGGACATTGGACAGCCTCGACATTTGACGGCCGTCGGTGTGTAACCACCGTCCCCGGTCCGGATTCACCACCTCAACGGTGTCTTTACTTCGATATCGACGATTCATTCATGTTCGACCGGATCGACTCGGTTGCCGAGTTGAGTGTCATCCTGCGTGACGACGACGGCTGTGAGGCGATCCGCATCGACTACGACAGCGGAGACCCGACGTCCAGTGTGTTCGAAGGCGCGTTTCGGCCGACTCGCGACATTCCGCTCGGGAAAACGAACCGTTGGAGGATGATCTCGCTGCACCTGCCCGATGTGCGGTTCTGCAACCGGGCCAACGGCGCCGACTTCCGCATCGCAGCCGTGGGCGGGAAACAGGAGCTCAGCGTCGCCGAGATCATGGTCCGCCGACTGCCGGGCAAACTCATGCGTCCGGTCTCCCGGCCCGCTCCCATGTGACGTTCGAGGCCAAGGTGGAAGCGGCCACCGGGAGCGTCCCCCGCCCAAGGAATAGCTGCAAACCTGATTGCCGAATGGAACGCGCTGAGCGAAGCTGACACTGAAGCTGCCGACTTTCAGGGCTTGGGCCCGCCCGAGGCGAGCCACTGGGCATATGCGGCCTTGTTCGCCTTCTTGTTGAACCTGATCGCATCCACCAGGCTGGTGTGTCCGTCAAAGAACAGCAGGTGTGAGCGGTTCTGGTGCCAGACGCTGATGTAATCCTGCCAATTGAGGCCCATGTCGCCGGTGATGAAGCCGCTGTACCCGTCGTTGAGCATGCTCTCCAGGTTGGGAGGGCTGGGCGCCCAGGTGGCCGGATCATCGTAGTTCTGGAATTCCTCGTACATCATTGCGAGCCGGCTCGGCGTCGAATCCAGGCGCTTGCCGCTATAGGTCCAACTTCTGGGCAGCTTATCCGGATTGATGAAGTCCGAGCGATAGAGCG
>CAZTQK010000574.1:0-2969 GCA_964615635.1 uncultured Planctomycetales bacterium | reverse complement strand
CCTCGTAGTCCCCAACCTTGGCGAACAGACGCATCCGCCCCACGCCACGGTTCAAAACGTGGAAAACCATCCCCCCAGGAGCTTGACGAGCACTGCGAGGCATCCCCACACCATACCGTCACCAGAATCGCGTGTCAAAAAACGAACCCGTTTTCCGATTGCGTTTTCCGATCTGCCCAGTCATTGAGAAGCGATCCCGTCAGCGTTCGGACTTCGGGTTGTTCTGGTGCCGTTGAATTGCTGGTGCGATCATGTATGATGGAGCAGTTGAGGCTGCCGCAGAAGCAGGCGGGCTGGGTGTTCAATCGCGTCTCCGCAGTTCAAGGAGGTAGTGCAATGGTACTCCGTTGTGCGATGATGATGTTTGTTCTGACAAGTGCAGTCTCAGCAGACACGATCGTGTCATCGGGGCTGCCGTTCGGGTATCTGGCCCCGCACCCGCCGTACGCCCCGGGTGAGTTGGTTCTCCAGGTCACGCTCGGCTATGGGGACCCGTCGAATACGATCGGCGGCGGGCTCTGGCACACTGGCCCAGGGGTATACAACCTGGCCAATGATCCTGGCTTAGCGGGATTCATCGAGCACGCAAGCGATGGCCTGGTTGACACGCTGATTGTCACCGTGGCGGACTCTCGGGGATATCAGAATGCCTACGCCCTTTATGATCCCGAGGCGATGTTGTTCGGGAGGAACCGAAATTCGTACGTCGATCTGGCTCCGCTGCAGGTCACAGGTGTACTGCTTGACGTGGTTGACGTGGAACGGGCCGATGGGTCCGGCACGGTGTTCGACGGCATTTATGTCCGCTACGATTTCGTGGGGGTCCCGGAACCGGAAACTCTGCTGCTTGTAACTGCGAGTCTTGGCATGACCTGTATCAGACGGAATAACCTATAGAGAGTATAACCCACTCTTAAACACTAGTTCGCTTTATGGTTAGCGACGACTCATTTGCCATGTCCAGCTTCTGTTGATGGATTAAGGAGAGGATTGATGCGAAGTCGGACAAGAAAAGGTGTCAGGATGATTTATTTGACCAACCACCTTGACGCCGTTCTCCTCTCGCTCAGTTCTCCTCTCGTCTCCTGCTCTATCCTACAGATGCAGGGAATGTAGACGACAGATCAGCAGCCGTCAAGTTGTCTTCGGGACTGTTCGCGATCTTGACGACTTCCCTGCAAGGCGCTGAAGACAGCCCAGTCAGACGCTGGGAGACTTCTGTTGAATCTCGGATATGGTATGACTCAACGCCCGGTCAAGCTGCGATGACGGATGGCAACGGCTTTCCGCATCTCTCGGCTGCACCGACTGTCTGTTCCTGAATCCCCGCGGCCTGTCAGTTCGACCCGCACTTCAGCGGCCGTCCAGCCGCACTGAACTCAGCCACGTTTTTTGACGGCGTCGGTCACACTCCTGCCCCGGCCCGACGAGCCCGCACTGAACATGACAGACGGGGTGCATGACAGGTTAGGTGGGCAAACGTCATGGCTTCTTCAGAACCGCGACCGTACTCGCCACACCGAAGCCCGGCGAAGGCGGGGAGGGAGCGGCCCACGTGTGGCGTTGGCCGCTTCGCGGCCTGCCCCTCGCTCACGCTCGGGTTCTGAGACAACCGCCCTTACTGTCACACCCCCTGACAGACGCTGCGGCGACCAACCCATTGAGTCCGGCGCGGATCTGCCCTACCATCACCGCCCACGGCCGGGCTTGATGACCGGCGATCCGCCGTCGGCGCGGCGGAGGTACTGGGTGGCACACAGCACAGAGGTGGATCTGTCATGGCGAGCGGCTATTGCGTGGGTGTGGACCTCGGCGGCACGAACATCGCTTCAGGTCTGCTGGACAGCAAAGGCAACGTCAAGTCGAGTCTCAGCATACCAACCGAGGTCGACAAGGGGCGGGACCAGGTGGTCTCCAACATCATCGCCGCCGCTGAGAAGGTTGTTTCACAAGCCGGCGTCGACCGCAAGGAAGTCCTCGGGATCGGCGTCGGCTCGCCCGGGCCCATGAGCCATCGTCAGGGAATGGTGATCAACCCCGGCAACCTGTCTTGCATGCAGAACGTCCCGCTACGACAGATCATGAAGGACAAGACCGGAATCCCGACGACGATCGAAAACGACGCCAACGCCGCCGCGTGGGGTGAGTTCTGGGCCGGGGCGGGCAAGGACGTCAACGATCTGGTCATGTACACACTCGGAACCGGTGTGGGCGGCGGGGTCATCGTCGAGGGCAAGCTGCTCCGCGGCTACTTCGAGAACGGGGCCGAACTCGGCCACGTCATCGTCAACCCCGGCGGCCGGCTCTGCTCGTGCGGCCAAAACGGTTGCGTCGAGGCCTACTCCTCGGCCTACTTCCTCGCCCGCCACGCCGAAGAACTGATCAGGCAGGGAAGGCCAAGCTCCCTCAAGGCCCGCATGGACGCGGGCGAGTTGCTGCGAGCCGAGCACATCGTCGAGGCGGCCAAGGCGGGCGATGCCCTCGCGCGGGAAGTGTGGGACAAGGCGTGCTACTACCTGGCCGTGGCCATCGTCGGCATGCGTCACGTGACGAACCCCCAGCGCGTGGTCCTGGCCGGCGGACTGATCGCGGCCGGCGATTTCCTCCTTGCCCCTATCCGCAAATATGCCGCCGAATTGGCCTGGAAACTGCTCGACGATGGTCCTGAAATCTGCTTCGCGACGCTGGGCAACAATGCCGGCTTCGTCGGAGCTGCCGGATGCGCCTGGGAAGCCCGCCGCACCGGAGACTGGTGAGCCTGATCCGCCAAGCAGAACTGCACCGCAATCCTCGCGCCTCTCTCGCCGGGAACAAGAAACCGGACGATCTTGTCCACAACCCAGGTCCGAACGCCGAAATAATCACGGTGTGAGACCGGTATCTCGCCGGCCAATGACGGTCCGGGTACGTGTTGAGCGTGCAAGACAGCGGGTCAGGCACTTTTTGCCGTCTTCTTGTCGCCGACGAGT
>CAZTQK010000573.1:0-3030 GCA_964615635.1 uncultured Planctomycetales bacterium | reverse complement strand
CCAAGGCATCCACCATGCACCCTTAATAGCTTGATCGTATGAATGACAGGCTGTCGCCCGGCACCCACCCAATCAAGACACCTTCGACGCATCGGTTGCGTCTTTGAAACGAGAAATAATCTCTCGTCGCTCGAAGATTGAACTTGGTGATGTGAATCGCCACTACCTGCGCATCTGCCCGACGCCGCCCCGCGGCGGACGCCGCCAGATGTCTCGCACACTTATCCGATTGTCAAAGAACCTGCTTCCGAAATCTCCCGGAGGCCCGATTCGCTTCGACCTGCTCGGCCGAGACGGCCCGACCCCGCTCAATCCCGGAGCCCAGTTAGTATACCGCAAATCCCGACCCTGTAAAGCCCACGGGGCCGGCGATTTTCAACTTTTTTTGACGGCCGTCGAGAGCCCGTCCAGCGGCTTGGCCGTCTTCATTCGCTTGCGGCGAACGAAGACTGGAGCCGACCGGGATCGAACCGGCAACCTCCTGGTTGCAAACCAGGCGCTCTCCCATTGAGCTACGGCCCCGAGAAAGCTATTAGCTCTTAGCTGTTAGCTATTAGCCGCTCGCGGCGGAGGGTAACGCAACTCCGCCCGCCGCTTTCTCGTGCCGTCAGCACCCGCAAACTTCCCATCAACTTCCAGCTCGTTCCTGAAAGCTAAGAGCTAAAAGCTAATGGCTAACAGCTCAATGGGCCCGCGAGGATTCGAACCTCGGACCTCGTCCTTATCAGGGACGCGCTCTAACCAACTGAGCTACGAGCCCGCAAACATGACGGCCTGAGCATCGCTTGGCTTCCCGGCAAAACCTTGCCTGCCTGGAACGCTTCTGGCCACACCCTGCGGACTCGCCCGCACTGGTTGCCTCTCGGCCGTCGGTCCCCTAAAAAACCGGCGACAAAAAAACCGCCAGCTCGCTGCTGACGGCCCGTCATCACCGCCTGACGATACCGACTGCGGCCAGCTAGGTCACCCCTCCAATACGCCCGTCGCGTTTAGCTTGTTTGCGCAAAAGGCCTCTTCCCTTTCTCTATAAGGGCCAGCCTCGACATCTGCCAACAACAGACAGCTATCGGCTCTTTCCTGTCAGTTAGTGTACACCGTCTCGGCAGGTTGTCAACTCTGCCTCTGCCTGCCCCGACGCCGTTGTCGCTGACGAACGCCAGCGACCGGCATCCGGCTAGCGCAACATATTGTCCGATATAACCTTAAGTCTGTCCCGTTATTGAGCCGCTCCGTCGAAGAGTCCAGCCCATCTTTCGATCACTGCAGTCGCCAAGCGGTTCTGGGCTGCCAGCGCGTTCTGCAGCTTGGGGCGGTGTTGCTCGAACCCTTCGCCCGGCGGCAGCTCCACGAGTTCCTTGGAACAAGCCTCGCTGAGCTCATCGATCATCTTACCGGTCGACTCCAGGTGGAATTGGAGGGCATACACGCGGCGCCCGAGGCGAAACGCCTGGTTCTCGAAGCGAGGCGACCGGGCCAGATGCACGGCACCGGCCGGCAGGTCGAACGTGTCACCATGCCACTGGAAGACTTCCTGAGGATCGTCAAACAAGCACAACAGAGGATCGGTGGCCGCCGCCGACAGCAGGCTGATTGCGAACAAACCTATCTCCTTGGGTCGCTTCGGATACACCTTTGCACCGGCGGCCCTGGCAATAAGCTGAGAGCCGAGGCAGATCCCCAGAACGGGTCGATCTTCGGCCATCAGCTCCGCAAGCAGAGCCCGCTCCGGACCGAGAAAGGCGTACCGGTCTGTCTCATCCACGTTCATCGGGCCGCCCATAACGATCCAAGCGTCGAAATCACGCTTGCCCGGGACCGGAATCCCATTGAACAACTCGATGTTCACGAGGCTGTGCCCAAGGCGTTGCAGCGCCGGCTCGAAAACACCGGCATTCTCGCACCAGAAATGTTGCAGAACCGCGATCCGGGCCATGTGGGCTCCTCGTAGCCATTAGCAGGACAGATAGTAGTTCTCGCCGATCATAAGCGATATGCAAGGATGCCGGCAACCGGCCTGGCACCCGAACTGGGTAGCCGGCAGGAGGAAGCGAGCTCACGACACCTGCGTCTCGTCAAAGGAATCAGGCCATGTCCGTGAGTTGGTCGACGTCCGGAGGAGAATACGGGCTCTGCCAGGCCCGCAGCAGCGCAGTCGCCTCCACGCGAGTCAAAAGCCTGGAGATGCGCCGGGACCCGTCGGACAGACTTGCTCGCCAGGCCGGCGGTTCGGGAGTGAGCAGCAGCAGCGCATCTGCCGGTGTGAACAGTCGCACTTCCGCCCTGCGAGACCACACTTGCTCTTTCCTCAGGACCACGCCGCCGGGAACAAGCAACCATTTCGCGGCTGTAGCGATCCGGCGGATAAGGGCGCAGGCCACACCGATAAGCAGGATGATCGTCAGCAACGTCACCGGCCTTTCCAGATAGAATAGCGAGGGAAGACCGCAGCAGGAGAGAATCATTGCCAAGGGAACAAGCAAGACTGCGAGCAGATACGACATGCCCCAGCGGGCTGGATGCAAGTATCCGACACGCGATGATTTGCCGATCCGCGTTTGCAGGATGGGGTCGAAGTCGCATATCTGCTGTACGGTCGGGTCAGCCTCGTCAAGCTCGACCGGTTCGAAAGAGACGGCCCATGCCGCAGGCGGAGAAAGATACACATCCGGTGAGGTGGTGATCGCCTGAGCCGGAGGCGGAAACGGCGTCGCATTCCATATAATCGCCACGCCCGGCAGGTTGTTCTCGCGTACAGCAGCCAAGACGTGCCGGGCCATGGCCGCTTGCCCCTGACTGGGATGACTCGCCTCTCGCAACAGCTTCAGGATAGCCGGATCCAGGGTTGCGCATTCGACATTCCATTCATCACTGCCAGGCGCATACCCGGCCGATATGACATGGCACGCCACCTCAGATCGAGGCTGCCCCTCATCAACACTGCTACGGCTGATCGGCACACCCATACGCGGCGATACCAGTATGATCCAAGGCTTGCCAAGACCCGGGTTGCCGATCGGGGGACAAACCACG
>CAZTQK010000572.1:0-3058 GCA_964615635.1 uncultured Planctomycetales bacterium | reverse complement strand
CCGAGGGGGGATTTGCGGGCGCGGTGGCCGCGGGTGATGCCGATCACTTCGTCCGGAAAAGTCTGGTCGACAGTTTTAAGGACCGGGAATTTTGGGATTTTAGGCGAGCTCGGGGGAATGGGGAGAGGGAAGACGGGGGGCGGGGTAAAGTAAATTTTTTGGTGGGGGGGCGGGGGGGGGGGACGCTGAAATGGAAATGGCAATCGACGGGGGGTCGGGGGACATCTGGCGGGAGATACCACAAAAAGTATCCCGTTTCTTCCCGGCTGTGCAGTTTTTGGGCTCCCGGAGCGGGTTTTAGGCCTTGACAAAACGGGAGGATTTCGTATTTTGGCATCGAGCGTGTGTCACGCCCGGTGGTGAGTTCGAGAGCCACACTATGAATTCGTCGCTTGGCAAACCGCGCGAAACCTCTTTACCGGATTTGCAGTAGTTAACGCACCTCGGGCCTACTTCGGTGGTCCCGTCATGCTTGTTTGGGTGGTTCTGTTCTTTTCGGGCGGAGCTTCCCGGACAGCTGTTTACGACACTACTGCGGGCCAGCGTCCAATCGTCTTCTCACTATTTCCTTTACCTTGACATCTCCACGAGGCGGCGGGCAACCGTTGTTGACGTGGCAGGGCAACAGGAGGTGACATACTGATACACAGACCAGATTAGTTCGCGAGCCCAGAAGCATAAGTTCTTTTTAACACAACTCCACCGGAGCCCCAAGCTCCGACTCCAAGAGATAGGAAGGAAGAAGATGATGCTGAGTGTCAAAGATTTGTTCCCGAGTTTCCCTAGACCAACCGGCGGGAACATGGCGGAATGCCTCATGGCTGCCGATACTAGAATCGGTATGCTCGGCAAGCCGTCAGTCTTTGGCAAACAAATCATCCAGTTTCCTTGCTTAAGGAGGAAATAAATGTTAAAAAGACTGTTCATAGCAGTATTCGTCTTGGGTCTGGTCGTAGGCCTTAGCGGTACAGCACTTTCTGACGTAGCCAAGCCGTCGTCTGCTCTGAATCCGGTCGAGAAGATCGTGCCCAACCATCCGCGTTTGGATGATGTCACGACGGCCGGGCCGGCGCATTCGGCGTTCAAGAAACCGGCAGAAGCTCTCGAGCAGCATCTCCTGCCGCCCGGTCTGCAGGTTCCGGCTCTCAAGCTGGATTACTTCTGCGACGTCCAGGATTACACGAGCGGTTCGCCCGCTTACTTCTGGACGATTCCGGATGCGTACGGGGACGACCTGTTCAACATGCGCTTCACGGCCGACGCCGGGTATGACTGTACTCTGAAGGTGGCCTGGCTTCTTATGTACGCCGACGCACAGGTTGGGTCGCCGACACTGAGAGTCTACCTCTGGGACGACGATGGTTTTGGCTTTCCAGGAAACAAACTCGACTCGGTGGATATTGCGACTCCGCCGGCCGGCGGCAGCGGTCTGTACTGGCTCTCAGCGGACTTCTCCGCTGCGGACTGGGTGTTCTCCGATGGTGTGAACTATCACCTCGGGTTCACGCAGCTCGATCAGGCCGGTTCGGTCGTCGCCGTCATTTCGGACGCTGCTGATGGTCCGTTTGCCGGTGAAGAACGCGCCAGCGAGTACTACGGGACTTCCTGGGGGACGATGTTAGGCGACTGGGGCCTCGACGTTTCGTTCTTTATCCAAGCGGAACGTTGTTGCGCCGAAATACCCTTTACCGATTGCTATTCACAAGCTTACATTGAGAACGTCGCGTACTTCTGGCGCGCGCCGCACCCGGTCTACGGGGACGAGCAGTACGCTGAGAAGTTCGACGTGGGCGGGCCGGAGACCCTTACCTCGATCGACATCGCCATCTATGGTGGCGGCGCGACCTGGGGCTCGGTCACCGATCCCGTTGGTAACAATGACATTTACATCCGCGTCTACGACGACAACGCCGGCTTTCCCGGCGATCTGCTGACGACGGTGACTCTGCCGGCCGGCACCTATGCCTTGTACCCGGCTCTGCAGAATGTCCCGATGCCGGCCAACTTCGTACTGACCAACGACTTCCACGTGTCCTTCGGGACCAACGGCGTCTTTGCCACGAGCTGGGAGTCCTGCTTGTCGTCTGATGGTACGGATGGAAGCGGGCGGTCTTCGTCCTACTTCGATGGAGGAACCGGGTACGAATGGTTCTCGTTCCTCGATGGCTGGGGTATGGACGCCCAGTTCTACTGGGTTGCGAACCTCTGCAAGGACGAGTACTCCGACTGCTCGATCAACTACTGCTACAACGGCACTGCGTACTACTGGCAGCTGCCGGATCGCTACGGCGATTACGGAGAGGCGCAGAAGTTCTCCTCGGTTGGCGAGGAGTGCCGGGTCGATGCAGTGACGATCGCCTGGTACTGGAACCGCGCGCAGTACAGCTGGCCGCGCTACACGACTCCGTCTTACATCAAGGTGTGGGCGGATGCGGGCGGCGCGCCGGGCGCTGAACTCGGCTCCCTCACCGTCAACCCGGCCGATTACGGCATCGCCACCCCGACTCCGACGGCTTCAGTCACGCACTGGGCCACGTATGACATGGGCGGCATCACCGTCGTCGGCGACTACTGGGTGGGCGTGATTTCGGATGCTGCGGACACACTGACCGGTATTTCCGTGCTGTCCGACGCCGGCGGCGGCGGCTGCATGGAAGGCTATGCGGAGTACTGGGGCGACTGGGGCCTCATGTATGTTGACTGGGGCTTCGGCGCCGGGTACGAAGACCTGGCGATGGTCATTGAGTCCGAGCATTGCTGCATTCCGTACAGCGAGCGTACCTGCACCACGCCGACCGACTGGTTTACGCGCGGCTACGGGTACAATCGCTCGAACGCCTCGTTTGTTCAGATGTCGGATGCCTGGTGCGATCTGACATTGAATTGGGCCTACCCCGCGGCCACCCCGGTTGGCTTTGCCGGCCCGGTGGTGTACGATGGTAAGGTGGTCTGTTCGTTCCTGAACAACTACAAGGTGTTCGATCTGATCTCGGGCGCCCTTCTGACGACGATCACGCCGCAGGCGGGTCCGTTCGCTCCCGGCGACATTCGGTGCACG
>CAZTQK010000571.1:0-3059 GCA_964615635.1 uncultured Planctomycetales bacterium | reverse complement strand
GGATCCGGGGTTCTGTGGCTGCGGCCTGCTCGAGAAGGACGTGGACTTCGACGGCAAGATCGACTGTGTCGACGAATGCCCCAATGACCCTTACAAGAGCGTGCCCGGCAAGTGCGGTTGCGGTGTGCTCGATCGGGACCGGGACGGCGACGGCACGCCCGACTGCCAGGACGTCTGTGATGTGGACCCGAAGAAGGTTCAACCGGGCGTTTGTGGCTGTGGTGTGCCGGATGCGGACGATGACAAGGACGGCAAGCTTAACTGTCTGGACAACTGCCCGACGGTCGCCAACGCCAACCAGAAAGACAGCGACAAGGACGGTGTAGGCGACGCTTGTGACAAGTGCCCGAACATCTACGACCCTACTCAGGATGATGCCGATGACGACGGCATCGGGGATATGTGCGACAACTGTGTCGGTGTGTCCAACGAAGACCAGGCGGATTCAGACAAAGACGGCATCGGGAATGCCTGCGACAACTGCCCGAATCTCTCGAACGCCGATCAGTCGGATCAAGACGGAGATGGGCTCGGCGACGTTTGTGATGTGGCCGCGCTGCCGACCGGCAAGAACGATCCGATCGTGCCGCTCGACGGTTCAGGGGCGTCCGATGACCCAACCGCAAGCCCGGCCAACGGAGACTCGGCACTGGATGTGAATCCATCCGGGCGTACCATTCCGTGCGGGGCAGGCGCGGCCCAATTGATGGCCGCGGGGTTGATCGGACTCTGTGTGCTGCGGCTGGTCCGGCGGCGGCGAGGCTGCTGACTGTGAGGGCGGACACCGTGAGGCGTCCAGGGCCCCAGGGTCCGGAAACGCGGGTTCGCCCAGCCCTGAGCGAGAGGGATCCGTCAGACGGCCCGCAAAGGAAGCGCAAAGGAGAGGCACGGCAAGAACTGTGCGTCCCGAGATCCAGGGCTCGCACTGGCGAGGGGCCGGTGCCGTGAGGGTCTCAGGGGGTGCTGCAAGTGGCGTGTCCATTTCACGTTTTCCAGAGCTGATACAACCTGAAACTATGTGGTGATGGCGGCCCCGTGCTTTCCAAGTCCATCCCCCGACACAGCACCTGCTATAATTGAGAACAGGCAGAACTTGACTGCCTCTCTCTGAGGCGGGCGTGCTTGCCAAGACCGAACACGCCAGAAATCGCGCGGAGATGATCCCGCCTGAAGAGGCACGGCTCAGCGTGAGGGAGAAATGCGAACTCTGACCATCCCCTTCGTTGCGATCGGGCTTTGCCTTCTGGGACCAGGTGGCGTACGGGCGCAGTTCCGGCCGCTGCCGGACGATGAGCCACTGAAGATCAGGGCCGAAAAGGCACGGCTACTGACCGAGAAGGCTCTTGATGCCAAGACGGCCGCGTGGGCGTCCGCGCGCCGACATGGATGGTCCCCCCGGACGCAGCAGGGTGTTGTCGTCAGTGAGCTCATGGCCATTCGAGGAGGCCGAGTCTACGTCTGTCAGACGGCCAACAGTAATGCGGGCATCACGGCGGCGGCGAATCTGGTGCGAAACACATCCCCCTATAACCTCAATGGCCTGGGCGTCATCGTCGGGGTGTGGGACGGCGGCGCGGTTCTCACCACACACCAGGAGCTCACGGGTCGGGTGTCAATACAGGACGGCAGCTCTCTGTTAGACCATGCCACCCACGTAGGGGGGACCGTTGGCGCGACGGGAGTGGTTGCCAGTGCGATCGGGATGGCTCCAAGCGCGAGCGTCGACTCCTACGATTGGACCAGCGATCTGGGCGAGATGACCGTCCGGGCGATGGCAGTGCCGGGGCAGTCAGGGACGATCCAGCTCTCAAACCATTCATACGTCTATGCGGCCGGCTGGGACAACAGTTCGGGCGGTTTCCGGTGGTACGGGACGTGGGGCGAGCGAGAGTCCAGCGCTTTTGGCCAGTATGACGATCTGGCCGAGCAGTGGGACCAGCTTTGCTACGACGCGCCGTACTACCTGCCGGTGAAGGCCGCGGGAAACGAGAGGGACGACCCAGTGCCTGCGGCCGGAGGCACCTTTGAGTACTGGTTCAATGATCAGTGGCAGCAGAAGTCATACGTTCCGGACACCGACCCAATCCCGGACAACTGGGACGCAGGAGGCTACGACACCCTGGCGACCCCGAGCACGGCCAAGAACGTGATAGTTGTTGGAGCCGTTTCCGATGCCGTTTATGGAGGACAGCGGCAGTTGGCCTTGGCGACCATGACGCCGTTCACGTCCTGGGGGCCGACCGACGATGGGCGGATCAAGCCAGATCTCGTGACTTCCGGCATGTCTTTGTATTCCTGCACGGCCATCGGCGATGCCTCATATGCGAGCTACAGCGGCACGAGCATGGCGACGGCGGTGGTGTCCGGCTCGGCCGCTCTTCTGGTCGAATATTACGGGAGACTGTTCCCGGGTCAGCACATGCGGTCTGACATGCTCAGGGGGCTTATGATTCACACGGCCGACGACCTGGAAGCGGACGGTCCGGACTACCAGACCGGCTGGGGGCTTCTCAACGTGGAGGCCGCGGCCGAGCAGTTGCTGCTGCACCAGAGAGCGCCGGCCACGCAGCGGATGGTCAGCGGCCTGCTGAATCCGACTCAACCATCCGCATCGTACTCCTGCGTGTCCGACGGCACACGAACCCTCAAGGTCACTCTTTGTTGGACAGACCCCCCGGGGACGGCGCAGACCGGTCTGGACAATGCGTCCCCTTGCCTGGTGAACGATCTCGACCTCAGAGTGATCGCCCCCGACGGCGTGACGATGCACATGCCGTACATCCTGGATCCTGCATCGCCGACATCGCCGGCCGCTGCCGGCGACAACACGCGGGACAACGTTGAACAGATCCTGGTCTCCTCCGCTGTTGCGGGGTTGTACACCGTAACGGTTTCGCACAAGGGCAGTCTTACCAATGGCCAGCAACACTATGCTTTGTTGGTCAGCGGTGTCTCCGCGGTGATCACCGGTGACTACGATCGCGACGAAGATGTTGATGCGTTTGACCTGGCGGAGTGGGCAACGTGCGCCTCGGCTCCCGGGGTCGCGGCGGCGGCCA
>CAZTQK010000570.1:0-3064 GCA_964615635.1 uncultured Planctomycetales bacterium | reverse complement strand
CTTGACAGCGGCGGCGAGGATCAAGTACAGTCACGCCGAAATCGATGGCAATCGCCCCTTCCGATTGAAATGAATCCGATAAAATCCAGGACAGAATCCAAGCCGGCATCCGCTCTGAAGGTCCCCTTCGAGATCGACACGGCGTTGTTTTCCGCCGCGTCGGAAGAGCACACGCATGCGTTCTTCGCGCCGCTGCATTACGAACGGAAGTATGCCTACCCGCTGTTGATCTGGCTTCATGGCCCCGGCCACGACGACGAGCGGCAGTTGATCCGGATCATGCCGCTGATCAGCATGCGGAACTACGCCGCGGCGGCTCCGCGCGGATTTCGCTGCGCCGACGCCGCCAGGCTCGGCTGGCCGCAGACGCCCGAGATGATCGAGGCTGCCGCGCACCGCGTATTCGACTGCATCGAGTCGGCGGCCAAGCGGTTCCATGTCTCCCGAGCGCGGGTCTTTCTTGCCGGCTTCGATGCCGGCGGCTCGATGGCCCTCCGGATCGCCATGAATCACCCGGAGGCTTTCGCCGGCGTTCTGTCGCTCTGCGGGGCCTTCCCCTCCGGTCACCAGCCGCTCGCGCGCCTGGTCTCTGCGCGGAGTATGCCTGCGTTCCTGGCGATCGGGCGAGACAGCCCGACCTATGGTCCGGAAGACGCCTGCAAGGATCTCCGCCTGCTTCACACCGCCGGCATCTCGGTCACGCTGAGGCAATATCCCTGCGGGCACCAACTGATCGAGCAGATGCTCCGCGACGTGGATCGCTGGATCATGGAGCAGGTGACGACGATCGCCAGCCGCGCTCGATAGCCCCGCGCGCCTACCCCCGGCCGAAGACATGTTCGGTCCAGGTGGATCGGTCACGGCGGGTTCCCTTACCTTTCAAAGCAGGCCGCTTAGCGGCCGCCGCGCTTCAGGGTCAACATCGACTCCTGGCTATTCTGGCTGGCAAAGCGACCGCACCGGGGCCGCTGCGAACGTCGAGCGTCGTGTCTTGATCGAACAAATCCAGCAGGCGCGCATCATGGAGGGTCGTGAGCTGGCACTCGACTGCCAATCTCTCCTGCTCGCGACGGAATTAAGTTAACCCAAGTCCAACTCCACGCCAAGTCTCGTCCAGGGACGAGGGCGATTGACATTCCGTTGTGGGAGAACAAAACTGGGCCTTGTCAGGCTACCGCCGTGGGGTCCCGGTGGCCTTGGCAAATGCTGCGGACCCCCTAGCCGACCAAGGAGAATCCAATGTCAGAGAGCCGCAACACGGAAATCGCGCGTCGGGAATTCTTCGAGACGCTGGGGCTGGGCGCCCTGGGCGTGGGTACGGTGGCAGCCGCCGCCCGGCAGGTGACCGCCGCGGAGGGGCCGCAGCCAAAATGGGAGCAGACCTGAATGGCACGTGAACTTTTCTAAGTTGTTACACGGAAAGATGATATGGACAAAAAAGGCCTCTCTTGTCATAAGGGTGGGATCGTGAAAACCCAATTCCCCAATGGCAAGGAGGCCAAAAATGGTTCACTCGTTCCGCGCTGCGGTGGCAGAGGCTCGGTCTCACGAGAATTTGTACTTCGCCGCATTGCTTTCGGAAGATCGTATCGAAAAGGTGCTCGGGGCGGCAATAGCGCTTTGGCAGGGTTGGATTTATACCCCAAGACCGCTCAAATACGCATAACCACTGTCTCTATAAAGGTTTTCTTCAAGGGTGGGCGGGAGCGGTGCTCGGCACGCTTCCTGGGCCATTTTCGCAGCGTTTGCCTGACGACCCTGGGGTTAACACGGTTACGGCGAGGCTCGATTTTTTCTTGGCTCATTTCCCAAAGGAGGGTCTCGTACCATTTCTGGAAGGACTGCGGGGTCGTCGTATTGCATTCCGGCAAACGGCACTTCAGGATTTGGAAGCAGCCGGTGAAGGAGAGCCGATCCGGATCGAGTTGCTCGCGTTTTGCCGCCTCGAACATGAAAGAGCGGATCACAAAATGACCCAGTGAGTTCGCGTACAACTCCTGGACCACGCCTCCGGGAGTCTCACTCCGCAGATGCGTCGGTTTGGTGACTCGCGGAGGATCGAGGTGCGTTTTCTGTTCGTCATAGGTCAGCTCGTGTTCCCACCGCTCATGGTATGCTTCGATGAGTTCTAACGCCGGAGCGGCTTCTTCGTCGAGGATGCTCGTAAGCAACGTATGCTCTTCGCCATGACCGACACGCTGGGGATCGTTGAGCGTGTATTTGATCACGCGGACGATGATCCCGTTGCGGTCTTTCTTGCGAGCCCATTGGGAGGGATAAATCTTGGCGAGGTAAGAGCCGTCACCGAGGTGTCGGATCGGATTGAGGATGATCCCCTTTTGCAGCCTGGCAAGGATGTCTACGCCCCGAGAAATCACCGAGTTCCAGAGCTTGTAGCTGAAAAAATTGCGGTCAAACATCAGCAACATGCCTGGCTGGAGATGTCCCAGCAACGACGGAAACATTGCCTCCTCACTCGTGTAACACCCCGCGACCTGGAAAGCCAGTTCCACATGCGTGCCGATTTCAACCAAGCTCAGCTTGCGGACTTGGGGAAACGCGCCTTCCCCCCGATCGCCGCCGGAAGGGCGGCCGAAGTAAGCGGCATTCGGCGGGGTGTCGGGAACGTTCAGCACCGTCCCGTCGATCGCCACCATGTGCCAATGCCGATAGTACGCGCCGGGCGTCCCGGGAGTCCCCAGCGGCCGCACCACGCGTTCATGCAGTCGAAGCAGCGGCTCCAGCCCAAGCCGCTGCCGCGCGAGGCACAGACTGGAACGATGGGGAGACACCTCACCCATTCGCAAACGCCTGGCATGCTTGAACACCTGCCGAATCGGCAGGTCAGTAAGAATTCCCATCGCCAATACCACCCACAACATGACCTCATGAGTCAACTTGCAGGCTCGTCTGTTGATTCGCCCGGTTTCAATTAAGACTTGCCGAACGTCGGTCTGCGTGATAACCTGTTCGAGCGTTGCCAGCCGGTCCAAGACGCGACCGTTCTCATCTGCCTGAAGTACGCAACGTCCTTGTTCTTCCATCGTCACAGCCTCCTTGCTGG
>CAZTQK010000569.1:0-3066 GCA_964615635.1 uncultured Planctomycetales bacterium | reverse complement strand
GGTACGTTCCGGGCTGGGCTGAGATGGTCAGCGACAGCGTGGCCAGGACTGTCTGACCGGTGGGTAGCGGTTCTCTTGTCACGCCGCCGATGCCGGTCGTTGTTGTGAACCACTGGGCCGACTCCTGCGACTCAATCGGAGGCTCGGCCGTTGGGGTGGCGATGGAACCGTTGACGGCCGTCAGGTCCTGCGTCAGCGTCCAGACCGTCGGCGGGTCGACCCCGAGCAGGGAATCCACATCCACGCCCCACGCCGTGACGTCCGAGCTGTCGGGCGTGAGACGCACCCATAGCCAGTCCATCACCGTCAGATCGTAGTAGCTGCTTTGGTTGTGGCCGTCCACGTCGTGCGAGAAGAGCACGTTGTCCAGTTCGGTCCAGTCGGCCGAGTCGATCGAGATCACATTGGCCGCATCGACCGCCGGCTTGCCCTCAAAGCCCCAGATCGGGGCATCAGTGGTGACCACCAGGTCAACAGCCACGGTCCCACCCCCGGCCGGGAGGGTCACCGTCGTGGCGCCGGTTCCGTGGACCACCCACTGAGCCGAGACGTTGGCGCTCGGCGTCGTCGCTTGCTGCTGCCGTAGCAGGGTCAACAGGTCCGATGCGTCAGAAGTGCCGACGAGGGCGTCGGCACCACCGGCAAGGCCAACGCCGCCGCCCATGCCCATCATCATCATGCCGCCACCCGAGCAGGTGACGGTGTTACCGAGGAGCGCGTGGACGATGAGCCAGTCAGCGCCGGTGTTTTCGGTGCCGGCGATCGTGCCGTCGGTATCGATGTCCATGCGCAGGGTCGATGCCCCGGCGGCCTGGCCGTTGGCGGCCTCGATGGCCCCCTCGTCGTCGACCTCCTCCACAATGCCGTCGCCGTCTACGTCGGCCGCCAGCATGCGAATCGCGCAATTGGCGTCGCCGATCGGTGGATCGCCTTCGGTGTCCACGATTGCCAGCGACAGGTCGATCAGATAGCACTTCTGGTCGAGCAGGAAGTCATCGTTGACCAATGGATCATCGATGAACGTGATCACGACCTTGGTATTGCCGCTATCGAGATAGACGTCGTTCGGGGTGATCAGGTTGAACTCATCATCGAAAACCAGAACCGCCCCCAGGTCCGACGAGGCACCCGCCGCATCGCTCAGATCGGCCTCGATAACCTGCACGCTGCCTTGCCGAGGCTCGATGGTCGCCGAGTCGGCGGTCAGCGTCGGGTCCAGTGCCACCCCCAGCCAATTGCCCGTCCCATGCTCGCGCATGCTTCGCCACGCCAGAACCTGAATGGTGACCGGCGGGGCCGGTGGAGGGGGTTCGCAAGCATCGCCCACGCCATCGCCATCAGAACGACCGTTGTTGTCAGCCTGATTTGAGTTCTTTTGGCAAGGGCAGTTGTCATCGCACGTTCCCGTATCGCCATTCACGCACGGCGACCGACCTCGCACGTCGACTCCGTCTCCATCGGCATCGCCGTCGGGGAATGTGTCAGTGTCGAAATCCTCCAGGGCATCGATGATCCCATTGCTGTTGCAGTCACCGCAGGAAGGGTCTGCCAGAATCCCAGGCCCGGAGGCGCATCGATCGAGGAGGACCACGTCTCCATGGCCGATTACTTCTTCATCCAAGTCCTTCCAGGTGACGTAGACCTCTTGGCAATCCAATGAGATCGAACCTCCGGTCCAGCATTCCTGGGCATGGTTGAAGTCGGATTGGTCAACGTCGCAATCGCCATCAAAGTCAAAAAACGAATCGGCATTGCTTTCGCATTCGTCGGGCACGCCGCTTTGATCGCAATCACTGCTGATCCCGAGAAGAGAAAGGAGAAGAGAAAGGGGTCAGAAGCCATTTACAGCCTGGCGGCTCGTGATAGGATGGTTTGATGGCAAGACGACCTCGGACGGCATTGGGCGGGCAGGCGTACCATGTGATGAACCGGGTATCGGGCAAACAGGATCTGTTCGAGGACAGCGGAGATTACGAAGCGTTCGAGCGGGTATTGGGGCAAGCCCGGGAACGGGAAAGTATGCGGGTGTGCGCGTACGCGATGATGCCCAACCACTTTCACCTGGTTCTGTGGCCTCGTGGTGATGGCGACTTGTCGCGATTCATGCAGTAGCTGACGATGACGCACACGCAGCGGTGGCATGCGCATCGTCACAACACCGGCCACGGGCACCTGTACCAATCGCGGTTCAAGAGCTTTCCGATCCAGACGGACGGGCATTTCCTGAAGGTGTGCCGATACTTGGAGCGGAATGCTCTGCGGGCGCGGCTGGCGGAGCGGGCGGAGGACTGGGTGTGGTGCTCGCTGGCCTGCCGGGAGAAGAAGCTGGACAAGCGAGGCAAGCTGCTGGATGATTGGCCGGTGGATTGGCCGCGAGGCTGGCGGCGGGGGGTGAACCGGCCGGAGGATGAACGCGAGCTGGAGTGGCTGCGGCGATGCGTGCGACGGGGCACACCCTACGGAGGCGATGCGTGGGTGAGGCGAACGGCGGCAAGGCTGGGCCTGCAAAGCAGCCTGCGCCCCGTCGGACGACCAAAGAAGAGGCCGGAAAAAACGAAAAATGGCTTCTGACCCCTTTTGTGTTCCCCCTTTTGTGTTCAGCCGTTGGTGAGGGGTACGACACCCCAAACAGCCTTGCGTCCAGCGCTCGCCAAGGCGACGCCGGCTCACCAGGGCAGGCCGGGCAGGCAAACAACCAGACCACAAAGCGACCCGACCGCAAAGGGCGCCCAGAAGAATCCTGTGTTCACGGTCAGTCCAGATTCACATGGTTTTTCTCCCAACAGCTTGCCGATCTTCACTGGCTTGCCCAAGTTTGGCTTTGTTTGGCAAAGGAAGCTCTTAGCTGTTAGCTCTTGGCTGTTAGCCAGAGAGGCCGAGTGGAGTCTCATCTGGATGAACGCCGATCGCCGATGACTGATCGCTTGTGTGCTTGGGTTTATTTCGCATTCTGCCGCTGCTTGCGCCGCTTGTCATGGTGCCTCCTTTCATGAACCGGCCGCAGAGTCATCGAACCTCCAACTCCACGGATAACACGCAGGGTGCTCTGGTCGCCAAGCAGATTCC
>CAZTQK010000568.1:0-3094 GCA_964615635.1 uncultured Planctomycetales bacterium | reverse complement strand
CGGCGGCGGCTCTTCGAGTGTCTTGAGCAGTGCATTCTGCGCCGACTCGTTGAGCCGCTCGGCCTCGCGGAGGACAAACACCTTGGCCCGGCCGCGACTCGGCTTCATGCCGACCCGATCAACGAGGAAATGGCGGATGATCTCGACACCGAGGAAAAGAGCTTTCTGCTTGCGGATCGTGCTGTCCGGGTGCTCCTTGTTCAACTGGCGGTAGATCAGGTACAGGTCGGGATGCGTCCCCGCATCCACCAGAATACAGTCTTCACACTTGCCGCAGGCATCCAGCGCTTCTCCCGGCACGCTATGCCCATCCCCCTGTGTCAATGGGGTGCCATGTCCACCCCCCTGTGTCAACGGGGTGCCATGCCCACCCCCCCGTGTCAACGGGGTGCCATGCCCACGGCTTTGCGTGGGCATGCCGTAGCGGCCGACCTCCGAGGTGGCCGAATCGTCGAAGATCGCCTCCGGCATGACCACCCTCTGCGGTGATTGGCAGAGCAGCAACTTCGCCAGCCTCATCGCGAGCATCTCTTTGCCGACGCCTTCGGGCCCGGCGAACAAATACGCGTGCGGCATGCGCCCGCAGCTCAGTGCCCGCTGAATAACGCGGTGTGCTCGGTTCTGGTGCTGAACGTCAAAAATCGACACGCTTCAGCACCTCCATGACTCGTCCGTGAACATCGTCCGGTGACCCGCCGCCGTCCACCACCTCAACGCGTCCCGGATACACGCCCGGCAGTTGCAGGAAGATGTCGCGCACGCGGCGATGGAAATCGATCGGCCGGGCTTCCATCGCGTCGTGGCGGGCACCGACGGCCTGTCCTTGCCGCCGACCTGCCCGCGTGAGGCCCTCGTCGGCCGGCACATCCAGAACCAGTGTGAGCTGAGGCCACAGATCGCCCACGGCAAACCGGCCCAGCTCGATGATCCTCGCAACGTCGTAGCCGGCCGCTCCCTGATAGGCACAGGTCGCTGATATGAACCGGTCGCAGATGACGGTCTTCCCCTCTCGAATCGCCGGACCGATGACCTCGCCGACAAGCTGGGCTCGCGACGCCATGAACAGCAGCGTCTCGCACCGCACGTCCATCGCGGCCAGCAGGTTCTTGTGCAGCAGGATCTCGCGGATCTGGTCACCGATGGCCGTCCCGCCCGGATCGCGAGTGCTGACAACGGGCAGCCCCTCGGTCGTCAGCGCACGGGCCAGCAGATCGATCTGCGTGCCCTTGCCCGAACCGTCCGGCCCGTCAAAAACAATGAACTTGCCCGCCAGCTTGTGCTTCAGTGCCACGTCTTGCCCTGCCCGGTAGCCAACCTTGCGGCCGGATCATACAATCCCCGGCGGTCAGACAGTCTAAGCGGGAAGGCCGGGACAGACAAAGGGTTCAGGGTTCAGGGTTCAGATGCTCAAGGCTGACAGACAAGAGCTAATGCTCTTTTCGGTTGGCGACTTTCGCCGACTCGGCGGGTGCCACTGGCGGCTTGCCCGCCAGTGCATAACTGACCTCCCGGAAGCGGCACTGAGAGCTAAGAGCTAATAGCTCAGAGCTTCATCGGCTGCCCTGTCCGTTCAGTCGGCAAGATGGAAGACTGAAGGCGAAAGGATGAAGGATGAACAGAGCACCGTCCGTGGGCAAGCACCAAGGGCTAACAGCTAAGAGCTAATAACTAAGAGCTGATAGCTAACAGCTCAAAAGGATTCGCAGCAATGAAATCTCATCGTAAGGAATTGTGGTTCAACATCCCCCGGCGTCGGGACTACATCAACATCACCGACGAGGTGTCCGAGGCCGTCCGGGAAAGCGACGTGCGTGAGGGCCTCTGCCTGGTCAACGCGATGCACATCACCGCCAGTGTCTACATCAACGACGCCGAGCCTGGCTTGATCGCCGACTACGACGACTGGCTCGAGAAGCTCGCCCCGCACGAGCCCATTTCGCAGTACCGCCACAACCGGACCGGCGAAGACAACGGCGACGCCCACCTCAAGCGCCAGATCATGGGCCGCGAGGTCGTCGTGGCCGTCACCGCCGGCAAGCTCGACCTCGGCCCGTGGGAACAGATCCACTATGCCGAGTTCGACGGGCGGAGGAAAAAGCGTGTGCTGGTCAAGATTATTGGGGAGTAATAAGCTGTTAGCTTTTAGCTCTTAGCTGTTCCTCCGTAGTCGGGCTTCGCCCGACAGTTGTCTCCTGTTCTCCTGCTCTGTGTGAGTAAAGCACTGCTCAGAGCATGCCCCACGACCTCTCGGCGCCATTGAGCGGTCAGGCTGCCAGGAAGATGTGCCGACGGGGGCGCTCGCCTCGGCGAAGCCCCGAGTCGTAGCCGGGTTGGCACCACAATGGATGCCCGGCGAGGAACGTGAGCCGAATGGCAAAGAGAAAAGCCGACATACCGGCAGCTCAGCGGCGATTCGGAGCCCATATGTCAATTGCCGGCGGGCTGCATGAGGCCTTTGCGAGGGCGGCGGAGGTTGGGTGCGATTGCTTTCAGGTGTTCGTCAAGAACCAACGGCAGTGGAGTGCGCCGGCAATGACGGCCGAGGGGGTTCGGCTGTGGGAGGCGGCGCGGAGCAGGATGGGGCTCGGGCCGGTGGTGGCCCATGCGACCTATCTGATCAATCTGGCGTCGCCGGACAAGGTGTTGTGGCGACGAAGCATTGCGACCTTTGTCGACGAGTTGCGGCGGTGTGAGCGGTTGGGGATCGTCGGGCTGGTGGTGCATCCGGGGTCGCACAACGGGCGTGGCGAAGAGTGGGGCATTAGGCGGATCGCTGAGGCCCTGAACGTCATCCACGACCGGACCGACGGTTTTAACGTTACAACAGTGCTTGAGACCACGGCCGGGCAGGGAACAGGGATCGGCTCGCTATTCGAGCACTTGGCCGGGATCATTTCGCAGACGGAGGTGAGCCAACGCGTGGCGGTCTGTGCCGATACCTGCCACCTCCACGCAGCCGGTTACGACCTGACGAGCGATGACGGCTATGCGGCCACATTCGCGGCATTCGACCAGGTCATCGGGCTGGATCGGCTCCTGTGCTTTCACCTGAACGACTCAAAGAAGGTGCTCGGCTCGCACGTCGATCGCCACG
>CAZTQK010000567.1:0-3125 GCA_964615635.1 uncultured Planctomycetales bacterium | reverse complement strand
TTCCCCCATCCCGGCCGACAACTGCTATCTGGTCTGAACACGAAACGCCCTAATGAGTCGTGTGCCCACTTTCATCCGAAAAGACTACAGCGGCGTATGGCCCTTGCCCCTTGTCGATCTGTTCGCCGAACAGGCGGAAGGCGGGTTGGGCTTGTTCGTGATCGACTCGAACCTGTTGCCCAAGGTGCTCGAGTTCAAGCAGACGGATAGCGGGGCCGACATTGCCGTCGAGGTTCACGATTTGGTGGTTCCACCGCATGGCGATCTTGTTCTGCCACCGGTAACGCTCGTGGCGCACACCGGAGACTGGCACGAGCTGTTCAACGCGTATCGCACCGAGGCAACCGCCCGGACGCCGCCGGACGACAAGCGGCTCGAGGGTTCATTCTACTGTCGGCGCGACTACCCCTTGGGAGGGACCGGACACCTGTTCACCCCTCTGTCGTTGCAGTACACCCCGCAGCGCCTGATCGCCGAATCCAGCGAAGCGTTCGGCGGGATTCACATGATCGACATCTCCGGATGGGCCTACAGCCGCGCGACCGGGCGCGTCGGCGACTATCTCTCCAACGATCTTGGCGGGCTGAGCGAGCTTCGTCGGATGGTGGAGCGATCACACGCCGACGGGATCAAGGTGGGCCTGTACTTCGAGGGCTACCTCATCGACCGACGGTCGAGCCTCGCCGAGAAAGCCTTGCCGGACTGGCAGTCGGTCGACAAGACGGGCAAGCCTCGCTGGTGGTCAGGGGACATGGAGTTCTTTGCATGTCCGGGTGTCGAGGCGTGGCGGCATGAACTGGCCGGCAGGATCGCCAAGGTGGCGCACGAAACGGGCGCGGATGCCGTCTACGTTGATCAGTTCGGCCTGCTCGGGTCGGGCAAAGCCTGCTGGTCTCCGAACCACGGACACCCGGTGCCGTCGAACCCGATTCTGGAAGAACGGGCGATGCTGCAGACCATTCGCGAAGCGCTGGACCGGCAGGCCCCGGGAACCGCGATATACATCGAGTACACACCGGTCGACGGCCTGATGGATCTTGTGGACGCCGCGTTCGACTATGGTCTGTGGGACGGCGAGGCCGGCCGGCATCCGGCATCGCTGCCCTTGTACCGGTATGTGTTTCCCAAGCTCGCATCATTCGAGATGGTCGGACACGGGATCCGACCCATTCCCGTCGAGGTTGACGACCTGCATCGCTGCGTCTTTCACGGATTGGGAATCTGGCTCAAGGGCAGGGCTGATTCCTGGTACACACCGCAGTTCCGCGAACTCGCCCGGCAGGCATACCCGATCTTCCGTGATCACGCGGACATCTTCCGTTCCCGGCGGTGCGAGCCGTTGATTCCGACACTGCAAGAGGATCTCTATGCGAACCGTTTCGACGGCCGTGACCGAACGATCATCACCCTGTACAACGCCGGCTGCTCGTCAGTGGCCGGTGAATTGATACAGGTGCCACTCCCTCCGGAGTGGTCGGTGGTCAGTCTCCTGCCTCGCGGGGAGGCCGACTCCCGGCGCAATGAAGGACAAGCGACGATCCACGGCACAATCGGGCCGCGGTCCGTGGCCGTGTTTCTGCTCTCTGCATCAAAGGTATCCTCGGCTCGATGAGATCTTCGGCAGGTCTCGGTCTCGCTCGGCCCGGAATCCGTTCCGGGCCGCCGCTTCCGGCGGAATCCATTCCACATTCGGGGATAATGAAGATGGGAATCCTCGCTTGAGAATGCCCCAGAAGATTCTGGGGCCAGCAGCCGCCGTAGCGACCTCGACCATGCCCTACCCCGAAAAACCACTGGCGGTTCCGGACTGGCGTTCTTTCAGCGTTGCCAGGATGGCCAGGCCCGTCAGCAGGAGAAGCACGGCGAGAACGACGACGTGAATCGGCAGAAGCCTGTCCGGCTCGCTCTCGATGTTTGACAGTCCCAGCCAGTCGGCCGCGCGCGGTACACTGGGTAGCACCATGAGTGCGGAGTTGTGCATGACGTGAGCGAGGATTCCAGGCCACAGTGACCGCGACTGCCAGCACAGGTACCCGAGCAACACGCCCATCAGCGCAGTCACCGGGATCTTGTCCACGACGAAGTGGAAGGCCCCGAACATCAGGCCGGCGCCGATGATGGCCGTCCATTTGCCCGATTCTCGGCCCAGGCCGCTCAAGAGAAAACCGCGGAACAGGAATTCTTCGCTGATACCCGGGATCACCGCCAGCAAGAACACGATGGTCCAGAGAGAGACGTCCTTTGCTCCCTCTGACAACACGCGATTCAACTCCGCAAGGGCCTCCGAAGGCGGTACGACGCGAGTCTGCAAGGCGAAGAACTCGGTGGCGACGACCCAGCTTGAAGCTCCGATCAACACTGCCGCAAGCCAGGCCCGCGCCGGCGGCAACCGCAGGCGGAAGGTGCTGACCAGATCGATCTTGAAGAAAGCCGCCACTGCCAACGGCAACAGGAAAAACAGTCCGCCGGACTGGACGATTGCCAGCCAACTCAATCCGCTGATGAGATGCTCCAGCAGAAGGTCGGAGAACAGCGAGCTGACGAAGAATACCGCTGGAAACAGCAGCGCTGCCAACACAACGGCCTGAGCCACAGTCGGTGCGGGCGACGGCTGCATGAGCCGCCGCTGCATCAGCGTACGATACGAACCGGCGTCGGCAAATAACACGGCCTCCTGGCCGAAAAGGCGCGCGGCGACGCCGACCGCTGCCGCGGCGTAGAGCGTTGTCGATAAGAGAACAATCAGCACCTGCGGCCAGGTGCAGGTCTGCTGGAACAGCTCGCGGGCAAGCAGGACCATGTTGCCCACCGGAACGACGAGAAAAATGCCCTTGAGCTGGATACTTGGCAGCGTCGCAGCGATCGCCGGCACCAGGGCGAGGATGATCACCGGGGTGACGTAGGTCTGGGCCTCTTTGTAGGAGCGGGCGAAACTGCAGACCGCCACGAGAATCGCCGAAGACAGCATCGCGAACGGGATCATTGAAAACACGATGATCGGCAAAGTCGAGGCGGGGAACTGAACGGGCGCCTCGGCGTTGGCGAACACCTTGGTCAGGCCGCCGAAGTGCATAGTCGCCCCGACGCTCAACACGTTGACGAATGCGGCCAGCAGACCGATGGTC
>CAZTQK010000566.1:0-3149 GCA_964615635.1 uncultured Planctomycetales bacterium | reverse complement strand
CTAGAGGAGGCCGAGGAAAGGGGCACAATGACGGACCACGGTGGCAAGATGGTCAAGGAGGTCATCCAGCCAAGTGCATCAAGGCTGGTGGAAGGGCTGAGAGACACAGGCTACGAGTTCAATACAGCGCTGGCAGACATCATCGACAACTCAATTGCGGCGAACGCGAACAAGGTACACGTCACCATCGACATGGACTACTCAGGCGACGTCATCGTGTCCGTGGCTGACAACGGTTGCGGAATGAACCGCGAGGATCTGGTCGACGCGATGCGCTACGGATCACGGCGACGCGACGATCCGGCAAGTCTGGGCAAGTTCGGCATGGGCCTGAAGACGGCGTCGACGGCGTTCTGCCGGCGGCTGTCCGTGGTCTCACGCGGACCAGACTCGTCCGAGGCCGTCAAGGCGACCTGGGACCTTGACCACATCGCAGAGTGCGACTCATGGGAACTCCTCATCGAGCCCCCCAGTGAAGAGCAGGTCGCTTGTCTAGACGAGGTAGCCGGGGAGGGCCCCGGGACCTTGGTCCTTTGGGAGAAGGTCGACCGAATCTTCAAGACTGACTATAAGTACCCGGGCGGCGGCGCGGCACAGAATGCCTTCAAGAAGCTACGAGAGAACTTCGTGGACCATACTGCCATGGTCTATCAACGCTTCCTTGACCATACAGACGGGCGTGCACCCAACGTCGACCTCTTCGTCAACGGCGTCGCCATTCAGCCGTGGGACCCGTTCACCGCAATTGGTGCTGACGCCGAAGTCGTGGCAGAAGAGAGAATGGAGGCGGAGACCCCGGACGGCAAGAAGGCGCCCTTCGAAGTGCGGGCTGTGGTGATGCCCCGTACAGCCGAGCTGACCCGCGAGAACGTGAAGAAGGCGCGTTTGGGTGCTAGCACTCAGGGTCTCTACATCTATCGTCAGAATCGCCTCATTCACAGCGGCGACTGGCTGGGCATGTTCCAGAGAGAGCCACATCTCACTCTGCTCAGAGTGGACTTCTCATTCGACCACCGACTCGATGATGCATTTCATGTTGACATCAAGAAGTCCCGTATTCTGCTTGACGAGGATCTGGCGGAGTGGCTGCGGAAGGACTTTCTGAATGCTCCCCGGCGAGCAGCCGACCAGCGATACCGGAAGGGCCTAAGGAGCGACGTCACGAAGGCGGGCAAGGAAGCACATCGCGCCTCCAACATCACCATCGGCCGCCATGCCGAAGAGGTGAAAGAGGCGACCCTGAGCAACCCCGACGCCGCTTCGAACACGGCGGACCTGTCGAACCCGCAAGGCAAGTTCAAGATCAAGATCCCGGTAACTGAAGCAAGGACTCCGGGCGAATGCTACGTCCAGACAGCCGAGTCAATCGACGACGGCCTGCTTTGGGAGCCCTTGATTATCGAGGGTCATCCGGCAGTGAGAATCAACACGGGACATCCCTACTACAGAAAGGTGTACCTGCCCAACATCACATCCGGCGTGGCCGTGCAGGGAATGGACTCCCTACTCTGGGCGCTATGCGAAGCGGAACACGCCACGTGGAGCGAAAGCGTCAAGACCCATTTCACCGAGTTACGATTCAAGGTATCGAGCATTCTGCGTCACCTCGTAGCCGAACTCCCTGAGCCGGAGCTGGATGAGAAGCCGATGGACGATGCTGACGAGTGAGATTGCTGCAGCCGTGGTTGCGGAGACTGGCGTCGCGTTCGACGTGACTCGCGCAGAGTCCCCCGACGGGCCCGTATATCAGTTCACACCCGACGGAGTAGACCCACTCGACGGATTCACCGTGAGGACAGTCGTAGGCTGGCAGAGCGTGGCCTCAAGCGTGGAGTTTGGACCCTACGCTGCGGGATTGCTCCACACGATGGAGAAGTCCAACGCCGAGCAGCGAGCTGCGTTCCGGTCATTCTCTCGAGTGGCCGTAGGGTCTGGTGCAGTGTTGACGCTCAGCATCAATGGAACCAAGATCTCCCCTCTATCCGATGAACTGTGGACGAGCTCGTGGGACGAGTGTGCACTCGCCTTGTTGAAGGCTCCTCTAGACACGGGCGAGGGCAACCCGCAAGTCGCAGGCGAGGTGGCCCTGAAGTGGAGCAGGCCGATCCTAGGAATGGTGATCAGCCTCTTGCCACTGGAGGAGGCGGATAGCCCTATCGGAGACGCGGTGGAAGCAGGCCTCCCGGAAGGAGCCTGCACCAGAGTCTCCGTAAACAGGTATGAGCGCAGTGCACGGAACAGGGCGATTTGCATAGCAGCGAGAGGTACGCAATGCGAAGCATGCGGTATGGACTTTGAGGCGACCTACGGCGAGCTCGGTCGCAGCTTCATCGAGGTGCATCATGTTGTGCCGGTGTCTAAGCTCGGACCCGACTACGCGTTTGATCCACTCATCGACCTAGTCCCGCTGTGCCCGAATTGCCACGCCATGGTACACAGGATGAGCCCGCCGCTGAGTCCGAGGGAGCTTGCCGACCTGATGAGGGTCAAGGCGGCCACGCGCAAGTCGCAGCCAAAGCGCACTGCTACTCCCAAGGATTCACGATGAAGAATGACACTGCCCACATGGAGCACTCGCAGCGCGGAGGAGGGGATGTGGTGGAGAAGCTTGAGCTTGGGGAAATGATTACGATTCGCGCCAGCAAGAAGCAGGAGCTACGGCTCTACTGGAGTGACTTCAGCGGGAGCTGGAGGCTCAACCTCCGCACGTGGTACGTGGACCCAGAATCGGGCGAGTGGCGTCCTACAAAGCGAGGCGTCTCACTCTCGCACCGGGACCTAGCCATGGTTCTTGAGTCGCTGGATAGACTGGAGTCGCCTGGGCGCCTCACAATCAGGCCCCAGGATTCAGAGTCCTAACCAAGAGTCATCGCGCAGCGGCAACTGTGTCGCTGCCGTTCCGCAGCTGATCCGCCTGGCAGTCCTCGAAACGCTGGGCCTTTGCAGGAAGAAAGCGCCGAGTAGCGCAAACACGGCGTGTATCCAAGCCGAGGGGGGGCCTGTGACGCCGTTCAGGAAGCCGGCGCCAACTCCGCGATGCGGGCCGGCTCGGGCAGTTCGAGACGGCTGAGGATGGTGCGCCGGGCGCTCGTGAGGTCCGTCGCGCGGGTCCACGTCCCGATTGGGCCTCGGCTATCCTCCCAAGCGCA
>CAZTQK010000565.1:0-3154 GCA_964615635.1 uncultured Planctomycetales bacterium | reverse complement strand
GGAGTGGTTGGCTCAGTCAGGCGGGGGCTCGGCGGCGCGAAGAAGACGGCAAAAAGTGCCTGACCCGCTGTCTTGCACGCCGAACATGTACTCCTGCCGGTCCAGCCGACGGGCCAAGAACCGGTCCCCCAAGTCAGGTCGGAACTCCTTGGTCTCCGTTCACATGTCAGTACTCGCGGTTCTTCTTCTGGCCCGGCATCGGGACGGGATACTTGCCGTCAGCGTCCGGTTGCAGGGGCGCAGGGGAATCGTCGGTCAGCTTGTCCACGTCGGGGGCAAACTCGTGATCGCCATTCAGAATCTGGTCGTAGGTGATTTCCAGGCCCGTGTGGGCGGCCATGCGGCCCATGGAAGTGACCAGGCTTGCTTCGACACCGCTCTTCACTTCGTTGTACGGTTTGTCATTGCGGATGGCGTCTACCAGATCGTTCCATTCATTCTGGTAGGGACCTTCATCGCCCGGCAGGTTCTTGGACTCCCAGATCCTGTCGGAGTCTTGGATGCTGAGGCCCTTGTAAAGGCTGGAGGGTGCTCCGCAGTCGCCACCCTTGGAGGCGATTCCCGACCCTTTCGTACCGTGCAGATAACTCGCGTAGAAATCGCTGCAGCCGGGCATGCAGCGGCCGTCGAAAAAGAACTTGGTTCCGTCGGCGTACGTGTATTCCACACCGTAGCTGTCAAAGTTCTGATCCACGTACGGCACGCCCTTGTCGTTGGTCTTGTGGTGGCGGCCGCCCACTGCCTGGGCCTTGACCGGCCAAGCGTTCTTCATCCATCCCAGGTGATCGATGATGTGGATGTTGAAGTCGCTGAAGCATCCGCCTCCCGACCAGAGGAAACTGTGGAATCGCTGAATCTGATACATCAGGTCGCTGATGCCGGCGGGCTTGGGCGTCGACGCAAAGCTGCCGATCAGCCCGGCCATGCGGTAGCCCCGCTGAAGCACGATGTCTCCGATCTCGCCGTCATGCACCCGTTTGGCCAGTTGCTCCAGATGCCGGCTGTGCCGGGACATCAGCCCCACGCCCACCTTGAGGTTCTTCTTTTTCGCCGCCTCACCCAGCGCGAACATCCGCTTGGAAGTGGGACCATCGACGGTCACCGGCTTCTCCATGAAAACGTTCAGCCCCTTCTCGATCGCATAGGTGAGATGAGGCCAGCGGAAGGCGGGTGGCGTGGCAAGGATGGCCACATCGCCTGTTTTGAGGCAATCCATCGCCTTCTTGTAGCCGTCGAAGCCGAGGAACCGGCGATCTGCGGGAACGTCGACCTTGTCGGCGTGCCCCTTGCTTAGGCCGTCATACGAGCCCTTGAGCCGGTTCTCGAAGACGTCAGCCATGGCCACCAGTTTGACAGCCACGCCCTTGACGGAAAAGGCATTGTTGACCGCCCCGCCGCCCCGGCCGCCGCAGCCGATCAGGGCCAACCGGATGGTGTCGCTGCCGGCGGCATGGACGGCGGGCACGGCTGTCCCCGCCAGGGCCGACACAGCGGCCATACGGCCGGACGTCTTGAGGAATTCGCGACGCGACGTTTTGCTCGACGGGTTCTCGCTCATGATTGTTCTCCATGAATAGACTGATCGAGACTCATGGCCGGGATTATAACCGCCTGACTACGTGACGGTCCAACAGGCTATTTGGATCGTGGGTGCGACGCCCACGGTCTTGACCAGATACTCAACCAGCGGGGCTTGGGAGTCCACAACGTGTTGGATCGCAAAATAGGCTCGGGTGAGGAGTCCTTCCATGATCCAATCGAAGGTGCTGAACTCCCTGGCAATGTGGTTGCCAGCGTTCTCACGCATGGCTTCCGGCATGGCGTCGACAAAGGTGGTGAATTGTGACCCAGGATCGCGGTCCTTTGACGAGAATACGACGTCGCGGAGGAGGAACTGTCCACCGGGCTTCAGTACTCGGCTGGGCATTCGCTCAACCCGGCGTTTCTCGGATCATCGCGGAGACAACCGAAGGGAACATCGCCTCAATGCGGCTTCTGCACAAACTCGGCTTCACGGGCAGCGAGCCGGGCGTCGAACCCGGCCACATTCGACTTGTGCTCAGCCGCCCCGGGGCGGGCGTCCGTTGAAACCAGCGGCGTTTCTAAACGGGCCGCGAGCCTGCGGGAATCAGCTCGATACGCAATCGGATCGGCCGGGGCTGCCTGAGAACATCGATCTGCCGGTCAAGCTCGTAGGCTTGCTGTTTGAGGTCTTCCACGGAAGCCCGGTTCAGTGAGTCGTTTTCGGTCGAGGTCCATTTGCCCACGCTGCGGCGCCAGGCGGCGTACAGGAGGCGTTGCCGGTCGTGGACCAGCGACAGCAGCTTGGCGGCCCTTCGGTTGGCAGGAAACTTGTCGCAATCGAGAAGGTTAAGACCAGCGGCCAACTCTTCCGCGCTACCTGTGGCGAATTCCTCATCGTCGGCCGTGAGCCGGTAGCGTCCGGGCGACAGCCCGATGACCGTTAACCGATACTTGTTCATCCGCTCATGTACGTCCTCGGTGCGAATCGACTCATCATCCCACTTCGGATCCATCGACATCGGGAGGGGACTCTGCCATCCGAAGAATAGCGATGGGCCTTCCTTCTTGAGATTGGTGACTTGGCCGGCAAGCACTGTTCCTTGCCCGGCATCGATCTGCACATCCCCGGCCGCATTCGGAGCCTTCCAGGCAGTCAGGAGTGTCTGGGCGATCAGCCAGTGGCCGGTAGAGTCGGGATGGATGCCGTCTCGTTGGAAGCTGAAACTGACCTGGGCTCCCCGACGTGTTTTCAGGTGCTCGTTCATGGTTGAGTGCAAGTCGACCACCCGAACGTTCGGCTCCTTGAGTCCCACGAGCCAACGGCTGTACTGTTCAAGGGTCGTGTCATAGTCGATGGCCGCGTATTTGTAGCCGTAGGTCTTGGCCTCGGGATCGAGCACCAGACGGCGGTACGGGTCAAACGGCGGAGGCGTGAGGATCACGAGACGCGACTGTGTTTCCTTTCGCGTGCGATCGATCAGTCGGCGGATGCCGTCCTTGAACTTGTCGAAACGCTCCTGGTCAAACGGATGATAGTTGCCGTCGTTCATGCCGAAACAGGCAACGACGACGTCAGGCTTCTCGGAGGCCACGTCACGGGTGAAGCGGTCGTGGGCACACGGGCGGCGGG
>CAZTQK010000564.1:0-3154 GCA_964615635.1 uncultured Planctomycetales bacterium | reverse complement strand
TGAAGGGATGCCCCACACCTGCCTCTTGGTTGCGATTAAATCGACAGGCCCTGAAGCGATAGGCCAACTGGATGCTGAGGCGATGAGCCAGCCCGCCTCATTCTCAATTCTACATTCGCCATTCCCCGGCGTTGCGGTATGCGACGCTGGGGTTACAGCTTCTCCCCCGGCCGCAGGAAGACGATCTCCCAGGCGGACTTGCCGCGGATGAAGAAGCGGGCAATACGGCCGGCCAGTTTGTCGGTTTCCTTATGAGACGCGTCGATGCCGATGACCTGGGGGTACCACCAATCGTGCTGAGCGGGCGCGAAGCCCCGGCCGTCGAACACCTTGACCGGTGTCGCCCAGCCGTTCGGGTCGGCCAGATCTGGGCAGAAGGTCACGTAGACGCCTTCCTGGGTCCATTCCTTGTCAATCGCTCGATTCATCAGAATGACGTACTGGCCAAGGTGCGCGTTGTAGTGAATCGACGGGCCCCAGAACGCGTCGAGCTTTGCCTGGTGCCAGTCGGACGTGGCGGAGAAGATCGGTGTCACGTGCCCACCCAATCCCGGCTCGTTCCACGCCCCCTTGCACCACTTGTACACCTTGCCGACCGGCTGATCGCGGTCTGCGAACGCCATCCGAGCAATGGCCACACCCTGCTCGGCCACATCCCGGTTGTAGGTGCTGATCAGAAAATAGAACCATCGCTGCTGCCGATCGAGAATCACCGAGAAGTCGCCGTTGCCCCCCGCAAAATATCGGTTGGCAGTCTCACAGTTGAGCGAATCCGGAGGGGCGGTCAGGATGATGCCGAGGTCCTTCCAGTTGAGGCCGTTGTCCATGGAGACCACTGCCCCGATTCGAGGGGCGGTCAGGGGCTTGTCCGGGCCGCAGACCGCCGGCGGCTCATTGTGGTACCAGCCATACAGAACGCCGCTCTCATGCTTGTATGTGGCTTCGATCCATCTCCCGCCGATGGACGGGTCGGCCTCATTGTCGTAGTGCGTTCGGATCGACGGTCGCTTCAAGGAAAAGAGATCGGCCCCCTCGCTGCGATCGGCGTATCCGATGGACGAGAAGACATACATCGTGTCGCCGTCCCAGTGAACCGGGTTATTGCAGTCAACCAGGCCCGCCTGGTTCTTCTCCGGGATGGCCGCGCCGGGCAAAACCATGGGCGCTGCCGGCCGTAGCACCGCTACAGGCACCTCTCGCCGCAAGCCGGGCGTAACCGGCTTGCTGCCCGCACAACCCGCAATCCACCCGAACTGGCACAGAATCACGATCCCCAAGCCGGTCTTGATGGTCATGGTCGGTCCTCCGGGAAATGACTCCGCCGGGCGCCCACGAGGAAGCCGCCGGCATTATGCTGATTTCACCGAGAGGCTGTCAATCGCAACCGTTGTGGAATCGGCCCGATCCGGTACACTGCTCGCATCTGCTGTTGAGTGAGCCGACATGAGTGTCATTGCTGACATACCGGCCATTGGGGCAATCTCGGAGGGATCGGGGTTCGTTGCGCTGCAGGCAACCGCTGACGGCCGTTTCCACGTCGGACACGATAGTGTTGTCGCGATTGCCGCCACCGGCGACCGCAAGGTCGAGTTCGTCGCCTTCGCCGACCACACGCTTGCACACGTGAAATCCGCGATGGGCTACCCCGCCTATTACCCTCTGCACCCCGTTCGACTCGACAAGCCGGTTGAGGCCGTGCTGATGGACCTCGACGGCACCAGCGTGCGGAGCGAGGATTTCTGGATCTGGATCATCCAGCAGACCACGGCCGGCCTGCTGGGCAACCCGCGGTTTGAACTGGAGGAGGCCGATCTGCCGTTCGTCTCGGGGCACAGTGTCTCCGAGCACCTGCAGTACTGCATCCGCAAGTACTGTCCGGACAAGACCGTTGAGGAAGCACGCCGCCACTACTTCGAACACACACACCGCGAGATGGCCGAGATCCTCGCCGGCCGTGGCAGGGAGAACGCGTTCACCCCGACGCCGGGGCTCAAGGAGTTCCTGCTGGAACTCAAGGCAACCGGTGTGAAGATCGCAGTTGTGTCGTCGGGGCTTTACGAGAAGGCCTGGCCGGAGATCGTGTCGGCTTTCCGGACCATGGGCCTGGGCGACCCGAAGGACTTCTACGACGCGATCATCACCGCCGGCTTCCCGCTTCGCCGCGGCGAGGTCGGCACGCTCGGCGAGCTTTCGCCCAAACCGCATCCGTGGCTGTATGCCGAAGCCTGCCGAGTCGGCCTGGGCATCCCCTTCGAGCGGCGGCATCACGTTGTCGGCATCGAGGACAGCGGCGCCGGCGTCTGCTCGATTCGCCTGGCGGGCTTTGCGACGATCGGCCTGGCGGGGGGTAATATTGTGGAGAGCGGGACGAAGGCACTGTGCATGAGTTGCTGTGAGACGTTTGAGGAAGTGGCACTAGCTATTAGCTCTTAGCTTTTAGCTGTTAGCCAGAAAGAAGAGATCGTATACCCTTTGTCTCTTGGAGCTAACAGCTAATAGCTAACAGCTAAGAGCTTGGCTCCTCCGGAGCCACCGATGCCTGTCAACACAATCACACTCGACGGAGACTGGTTACTCAAGGAATCCGCCCACCAGCAGGGCGAGGCGGCGCGGCTGTTCGAACCGGGCGGCGCGACCGACGACTGGCTGACCACGCCGGTGCCGGGCGACATTCACCCGACGTTGGTGGGGGCAGGCCGGCTGCCTTCGGACCTGTTCATGGGCACCAACGTCGAGCAGTGCCGCTGGACGGGTGAGCGCGAATGGTGGTTCCGCCGTGACTTTGACGTGCCGGTCGACTTCATCCGGCAACGATCTGAGCTGGTGTTCGAGGGCATCGACCTGTTCGGCACTGTGTGGCTCAACGGCCACATGGTCGGCCAGACCCGCAACAGCCACCGTGCCTACCGCATGGACGTCACCGAGGCAATTCTGCCCGGTCAGCGCAACACGCTGGTCGTCCGCGTGGGGGCGACGCTCCAGATTCTGGAGGCCAACCCGTACCAGAAGTACTTCGCGTGCTTCAATACGCCTCGCGTTTTCGCCCGCAAGGCCCAATGCCAGTTCAGTTGGGACTGGGCCCCGCACCTGCCGGCTCTCGGCATCTGGCGGAGCGTTCGGCTCGAATCGTTCGACAGCGGGCGGGTGATGGTCT
>CAZTQK010000563.1:0-3164 GCA_964615635.1 uncultured Planctomycetales bacterium | reverse complement strand
CACTGCTGACACAGCAGTGGCACACTGCGTTACCTGCCCACCCCGTCGGCCGCCACAGTATGGCGGATGCACCCGCGGGTGGGAGCCGGCAAACTGATTCAGTTGGGGCCTGAAGGCCGGTCGCATAGAATAGAAAGTTTGCAGGCAGGGGCGGGGGCAACGGAGAAGACGCTTGATGGGCACGCCATTCTGTACCATTCCCGAAGCGATGGACGAACTCAGGGCGGGTCGCTTTGTCGTGTTGATTGATGACGAGCGCCGCGAGAACGAGGGCGATCTGATTTGTGCGGCCGAGATGATCACCCCTGAGATGATCAACTTCATGCTGAGGGAAGCTCGCGGCGTGTTGTGCGTAGCTCTGCCTCGTGACCTCTGCCATGAGCTCGACCTTCAACCGCAGACAACGGAGAACACGGCAAGCCTGGGAACGGCCTTCACCGTCACGATTGACGCGCACCCCCGGTTCGGAGTGACCACCGGCGTTTCCGCCGCGGATCGGGCGGCAACCATCCGTCGGCTGACCGAACCGGATGTCACGGGTGACGACTTCTGCCGTCCGGGCCACGTCAATCCTCTGATGGCCCGCGATGGGGGTGTGCTCGTCCGAGCCGGCCAGACTGAAGGCACGGTGGATCTGCTGCGTTTGGCGGGCATGTGTCCGATCGGGGCGCTGATCGAAGTGATGAACGAAGACGGCACAATGGCCCGCGTGCCCGATCTGGTGCGGTTCTGCGGGCGGCACAAGCTCAAGATGTGCACGATCGCCGATCTGATCGAGTATCGACACCAGCGCGAGACACTGATCGAACGGGTCGAGACGGTTCATTTCCCGACGCCTTACGGCCGGTTCACATTGCACGCATACAAGTCGCTGGTGGACTCAGAACCACATCTGGCCTTGTGCTGCGGGGGTGTAGGTGAGCGCGATGCCACGGGCCGCCCCGTTCTGCACGAGGAACCGGTGCTGGTTCGCGTTCACTCGGAGTGCCTGACGGGGGACGTGTTTCATTCGTGGCGGTGCGACTGCGGCGAGCAGCTTCACCAGGCCATGCAGATGATCCAAGAACAAGGCAAGGGGGCGATCATCTATTTGCGCCAGGAGGGCCGAGGCATCGGCTTGCACAACAAGCTCAAGGCCTACCGTTTGCAGGAGCAGGGGCTGGACACGGTCGAGGCCAACGAGCATCTGGGCTTCCCGGCCGACAAACGCGACTACGGCATCGGTGCTCAGATCCTCCGCGACCTCGGCCTGCGGCGGCTGCGGATCATGACAAACAATCCCAAGAAGATCAGTCGTCTCGAACTCTATGGCATCGAGATCGTGGAGCAGGTGCCGATTATCATCCCGCCCAATGAGGTCAACCGGGCCTATCTCCGCACCAAGCAGGAGAAGATGGGGCACCTGTTGGAGTAGGGTATTGGTCTGTTGGTCTATTGGTCTGTTGGTCTGTTAATCCGTTGGTCTGTTGGTCCGTTGGAAGGAATGTTGTCTTCTTGCCTGCTGTTGTCGCTCTTTTCGCAAGAGCGTTATGAAGCACACACATACGAATCCCTGAGTTGGGCATCAAGGAATGGCGGTATGTCGTAGAGGGGCACCTCGGCCAACCAGCCGTGTGATGCTGGATACGATGCCCTTTTCGCCGTCACTTGAGCAACCGTCTGGAGATTGCGATTGAGATGTGTACCAAGATCGCTGGCTGGGTGCCGGTCTTCTTTCTGTTGATTCTGTTTCCTCCGCAGTCTTGGGCGGAGTCTGAGTACCCCGGCCGCTACGTCATCTTTCAGGACTCGATGGCCGGCTACATCGACGCGGACGGCAGGGTGGTCATTGAACCGCAGTTCAGAACGGGCTGGGAGTTCTCGGAGGGGTTGGCGGCGGTCAGGGTGGACAAGAAGGTCGGCTTCATTGACGTTGCCGGTAAGCTGGTCATCCCGGCCGAATTCGACGAATTCAGGCATTTCTCTGAGGGGCTCGCGGCGGTCCGCCAGGGTGAGCGGTGGACGTTCGTGAACCGTAAGGGCAAGGTGGGCAGCGAGTGGTTCGACGAGGTCCACTCGTTCTCCGAGGGTCTGGCTTCCGTCCGAGTTGGCAAGCAGTGGGGTTACGTCGATCGTCAACTGAAGATGTTCATCCCGCCCCGGCTGGCCGGGGCATGGGACTTTACCGAGGGCTTGGCCCCTGCAAAGGCCGACGGCAAATGGGGCTTCATCGACAAGGCCGGGAGCTTTGCGATCCTGCCACAGTATTACTGGGTGGACAACTTCTCCGAGGGCCTGGCCTGGGTCGAGGGCGGTTCGGGCAAGGAGGGCTTCATCGACAAAACCGGGCAACTGGTCATCGCGAGGCGTTTCTGGGACGCGACGCCGTTTTCCGACGGTCTTGCCTGGGTTCTGCTCGATGCTGGTGACAGGTTCGGCCTGATCGACAAGGCCGGGAAGGTGGTGGACAAGCCCAGATTTGACATGGCCCGCCCGTTCTCTGAGGGGCTGGCCTGCGTGAATGTGGACTACAAGTGGGGGTATGTGGACACGGCCGGCAAGACCGTCGTAGAGCCGAAGTATGACCGGGCGAAGCCCTTCAGCGGAGGTGTGGCGGAAGTGGCCCTTGAAGGCGGACGACTCCGGGGCTGGATCGACAAGACTGGCAAGTACGTGTGGGGGCCCAACGACCCAAAATGGAAACAGGAAAGCAAGCGCGAACCCCAGCGGATCCTGAATCCCGTATACAAGTCCCTCATCGTCGGCCCCGCCAGCGCGCCGGCCCGGGAGGTGTCGCTGGTGGGCAGCCCGCTCAGAAAGCGTTACCCCGATGACGGCAAGCAGGTGTTCTCCCGCAACGTCTGGGACCTGGCCGTCTACCAGGGCCGCATCTACATCGGCAGCGGCGATTTCTGGGCAAACACCGGTCCGGTCGAGATCTACTCGTTCAAGCCGGGCGAGAAGGACTTTGCGCTCGAATACACTGCCCCGGACGAGATGGTCTCGAAGTTCTACGTTTTCGACGACAAGCTCGTGGTTCCGGGCAACGACCCGCGTGAGTCATGGGAACTGGGCAACCTCTACGTCAAGGATCAGGGCAAATGGCGCAAGCTGCGGACGATCCCGCGCGGGGTCCACTGCTTCGAGATGACGGCGATCAACGGTACGCTCATCGCTCGCATCGG
>CAZTQK010000562.1:0-3165 GCA_964615635.1 uncultured Planctomycetales bacterium | reverse complement strand
CTCAAACGGGCCAACCCGCCGGAAGACGTCGCACGCCCGCTCAGAGGCCTGGTCAAACTGGTTCTCGGCACGCACATCGCGATCAACGCGGTCGATCGGCCGGACATCCAGAAATGGGGAGCGACGTTGTCGATGGCTGACGACTGGCACGCCGATCTGTTCGCGGTGGCCGATGCGATGCTGTTGCTCGACTCGCTGCCGCCCGATCAGAAGGAGCAGATGCTCAAGATTCTAGTCTGGGAAGCAGACAAGCAGGTCGAGTACGGCATCAGCAAGAAGTGGCGGACTTGGCCGGGAATATGGCCGGCCCACTCCTGCGGCGAGTCCAACGCGTGGTCGGCAACCATCCTGCAAATGGCACGCGTGGCGATGCCCGACTCACCAAGGCAGGCTGCGTGGCGAGAATCGGCCATGGAGTACAGCCTCAACGCCATTTGCATGCCCGCGGATATCACCTCGGACAAGGTGGTCGGCGGCAGGCCACTCAAGGACCGGGTGAAGGCGGCCAATTTCGAGCCGGGCGGAATTCAGGAGCATCACGGTTTCTACCATCCCGGTTACATGGGCTGGCCGTTGGCCTACCAGGCATACGCTCATGTCATGGATCAGCAATTGCCCGAGTCGCAGCGAGATCCAGACGTCTATCTGCACAACTGGAAGTACGCCTACGACCGGCTCAAGCAGGCCACGTTGTACACGGGGCGGTTCATCCACTGCGCCGGCGACGACTGGATCACCTACGGCTACGGCAACACGCAGATGATGCCGGCGTATCTGTTCGCGGCCGCTCATTTCAAGGACCCTGACGCGACGCGCATGGCCGACGAGTGGATCAAGATGATCGAGCTGCAGCAGAAGCTCGGCGGCGGCAGCGTCCTGGCGGCCAGGTTGTCGTCGCTGCTGCGGTTCCGCCTGAACGACTTCTCGTGGTACGAAGGGCAGGAAGGTTGCGTGCTGGCCCAGGCGCTGTGGCTGCTGGAGCACATGAAGCACGAGCCGATGGCGCCGCCGGCCGGCGTGAAGGAGTTCAACGAACGGAATGTCGGCACCTATTACGAGCCGAACGTGCGGATGGCCTGGCATCGCGATTCGCACGGCTTTTCGAGCGTCGCGTGGCGGTCGGCGTTCGGGTGGTGGCAGATGCTCGTTCAGCCGGTGGGCCTGCCTCACTTGCTGCGGTACAACGGCAACGGCATGGGGATGATCCAGGCGACGGGCGTTACGCCGCAGTATGGCCTGGAGTCGTTCAAGGTCGGGACGTTCGACGAGGGCGGGTTCTGGACGACCGGACGGACCGGGCGGGAGAGCAAGAAGGTCATCCACGGGCGGCCGGACAACCAGGTCTTCCCAATGGTCCGCCAGCACCAGGCACTCGTCGCGTTGGCGGGCGGGCCAACACTGCTGTTCGACTGGTGCAAGGCTGAGGACCAGATCTGGCTGCTCCGCGAAGGGAGTCTGGGGCTGCGACTGGCATGCGACATCTACAACAACCACCAGGTCAGCCTGGCAGTCGACGGCAAGGAGTATGTCTTCAAACCGGCCGAGTGCAACGACACGTGGCATGACTTGCAGGCCCGCTCGATCACCATCGAGAAGCAGATGACGATTCACGCACTGGCCGGCGAGGGCTCGTTCCAGTTGATGCAGAAACGGCAGCGGTATGCCGATCGCAGCCAGATGGTGTATCCGGAGGACAGGTTTGCCGTGGACGAGTCGCTGCTGGCCCACGAACTGTACTTCGGCCCGCCGTCCTACGACCGCCCGCGAATCGTCAGCCCGCAGGAGTGGTTCCGCAAGACGGTGCTGGCGATGTATTGCGACCCGGCGAACACACCGGCCAGGCCGACCGGCACCGTGAGCGGCGAATTCCCCTGCATCGTGGTTCACCTTCCGGATGCGAAGTGTTCGGTGGCGGTGAATTTCGGCGACAAGCCCGCCGAGATCGATACACCTTTGGGCAAGGTCCACGCCGACGCGGAGAGTGTCGCTGTGGTTCGGTGAGGGTCGTCATTGTCTGGCCTGCAACCGACCAATGGTCAAGAACAGATTGCCCAGCCCGAGGTAAGGGTTTATCATATGCTGCTAGGAAGGAATGTTGCCATGAAACAACTCCAGATTGAACTGCCTGACAAGATCGCCGGTGAGGTCGCAGCCCTTGTCCAAGCCGGCTGGTTCCATAGCCAGGATGAGCTCGTACGCACCGCGCTCCTGGAGTTCCTACGGCACCGGCGGCTGGAACTGACCGAAGCCTTCCAGCGAGAGGACATCGACTGGACCCTGCACCAGAGGACGGCCAATCCGTGAGACAAATTGTCTCAAACACCGGGCCGATTCTGCACCTATCAGAGATCGACGCCCTCGATCTGCTGCAGGTTGATCGGCTCAGCCGCTCCTCACTTTGGATGTCACCACGCGTTCTCGCCCAGGCTCGATCGGCCCTGCGAGTCATCTGCCCCTGATCATTTCAGAAGCTCCGCGCATTGTGAATATCCCCTGCCTCGCCGCATAATGCTGTCAATGGGCTTGACCGTTCCGATCATCTGGGCGGCCATTGGAATGACCGCAGGCCTCACAGCCTCGCTGCTCTATCTGGGGCTCTTCCAGGACCGCAGCCGGGGACGGCCGCGATGCCCGAAGTGCTGGTACAACATGACTGGCGCTCCCAGCCTCGTTTGCCCGGAATGCGGCCATGATGCCCGGCATCAGAGCAGGCTCCACCGCACTCGTCGGCGGCGATGGGCGATAGCTGCGGCAATCCTCATGGCGGCCTGCTGCTGTTACTCTTGGCTGGTTAGAATCCGGGTGGTTGAGTTGAAGGAGTCGGTCGCGGGTGCCCTGCAGCCTACGAGCTATCTCCTTCTCAGACTGCCCAAAGGGGTGACGTCAGACGTTGATTGTGTCGAGGCACGTGTCAATCGATTCGGATTCTGGCCATGGGAAGAGCGGCTCCTGCTGACGGGCGTCGAACCGATCCTTACCCAGAACCGCGTGCGTCAGCGCGATCCTGTGCTGTATCTCCTATCCGCTGCTGCTAAGACCTCGGACCGCGCGCTCGACCGTCTGGTCGAACTGTGCAACCAGCCCGACCCCAAAGTCGTTGACGATGTGATCTGGAGAAGCCTCTTTCACATCCAGCGACTCCGTGACGAGCAACTTGCCGCCGTG
>CAZTQK010000561.1:0-3165 GCA_964615635.1 uncultured Planctomycetales bacterium | reverse complement strand
CGGCACCGACTGGACCAGTCTCATGGCCGCCAGCACGCTCATCTGCCTGCCGATCATCGTGCTGTTCTTCTTCACTCAGAAGACTTTCATCAAGGGCATCGCGACGACGGGCTTGAAGGGCTGACTCCGACGTTATGGGACAGCGCTCTTCTCGATCGAGCCGATAATCATCGACGCGTTCAGCTATCGGTCTTTCACGTCGGCCGATAACGCCAACCGCGGGAAATCAGGCGGGTTATCGGAGAGGTTTTGCTTTCGGACCAGCCCATAACAACCGAACATGATGGGGTACGAGGAGCGAGGCCGCACGGACGCAACGCTGAGCCCGAAACACAACCGGGTGTTTCTGATCTTGTGTGCCAGGGGGCTGCAATGTCCGTCGCGGACTTCAATCGATTCCGAGTGATCCATCAGGACGTCGCCGGCCATCTCAACAGCGGCCGGACGGCCGATGCCGCGGGAATGGCCGGTGCTCGGGCGGCGGCAAGCCTGTCGGACTTCGGCCTCGCCCTCCTGGCCCGTGGCGAGGTCGACCGCGGTCTCGATCGCCTCTGGCAGGCGTTCCAGATTTGCCCGACCAGCCGCTGGGTGTTTCACAATTTCGTCAGCGCCTTCTTGCGACACAATCAGCTCCGAACTGAAATGCTCGACGTTGTGGTGCACTATATCCTTCACTTCTCCCGGAAGTTCCCTTGGCTCACTGAGTATCGCAATCTGGTTTTCGCCCCGCGATTCCTGAACATTCAGTTCGTCGGCGGCAAATGCAATCTCAATTGCCGGATGTGCATGGGAACCAAGAGCCCCAACCACACCAACAGACTTGTGTACCTGACCAGCGGCGAATTTGAGAGGATCCTCGACGCAGCCCCGACAGCGTTCTCCGTGACCATGAGCTCGGGCGACAGCGACCCCCTGCTGCACCCCGAACTGGACAGGATCATCGAAACCGCCAATCGCCGAAAGGTTACGTTCGATCTGTATACCAACGGCCATGCTCTGACCTCTCGCATTTGCCGACGAATCGTCGAGTCGCAGGTCGTGCTGATGATGAATTTCTCGCTGGATGCCGCGACGCCGGAGACCTACCGCCGGATTCGAGGCGCGGACTTCGAGCGGGTGATCGGCAAGATCGAGATGCTCCAGGCCATGAAGGCCGAGAAGAACCGGCCGTTGCCGAACCTGTCGATGTCGTTCGTGGCCATGGCCGACAACATCCAGGAGCTGCCAGCGTTTGTCGTGCTCGCCGCAAGGCTCGGTACCGACCGGGTCTACGTCGAGCATCTCGGCGGCTGGGAAAACGGCGCCGGCGGGAACTGCCCCCCTGCCGACAATCCTGGTTGTTATGAGTACGTCCAAGAGGCTCGGCGACTCGCGGACAACGCCGATCTGAGACTGGTTCTGCCTGGACAACTGCTCAAGCCGGCCTTGAAAGAGCCGGAGAGGGTCCGCGTGTCGCTGCCGCCGCAAGGCATCCTGTCACCCACCTGGCTTCCCGACTCGTTTTCTGAAAGGGCCGGTGACGGGCCATCGAATATCGCAGACAGCATTCCCGGACAAGCCTCACCGATGGCGCCGCTAACCGCAAACCCGCTTGATTGCTGCGACTGGCTGCGGGCCGTGTGGGTCAACAAGGACGGCACGCTGAGCCCCTGCTGCGCGGTCGCCGGCGTGTGCGACATGGGCAACATCTACGACGGCCCGCTCCTGGACAACCCCAAGTACCTCCGGGTCAAGAATCTGCTGCTGACCGGCAAGGTCTTCAAGGCGTGCCTCCGCGGGAAGCCCTGCGGATATGTGCAGGCGCAACTGGCCGCCGGCAGGACCCTGTCGATCATCACCAGGGCGGATCTGGGCGAGCTGTATCGTGAAGCGCCCGTACCTCCCAAGACGCGAACCGAGGCCAAGCCGCCCCACCAGTCGACCTCCGAGGCAGACATCGCCGCAGTCACACACTGACCGGCGAGAACCCACATCCATGTCGGTACGATCCGATCGCGGCCACGGGCGGTGACTGGTCATGCCTCCGGGGTGTCGGCCTCGGCAGCTTGGTCGGCGAAGGTGCTTGCCGCCGACAACCAGGTATAATGCCGACCTCTGTCAGCGCCGGGGCGAGCGTCGCCTGAGAGCGGCAGAGGCAACACGAACGCAGCATTTGTATTCAACATGGGCGGAGGTAGCCGGGTCATGTCCACCACCGAAGGCGAGTCGTTTCGCACCTTCATCCACGACATCATCGACGAAGACATGAAGACCGGCCGCTGGGACGGCCGGGTGGTGACCCGCTTTCCCCCTGAGCCGAACGGTTACCTGCACATCGGGCATGCCAAGAGCATCTGCCTCAACTACGGCCTGGCCCGCGACTACGGCGGCAAGTTCAACCTCCGCTTCGACGACACCAACCCGATCAAGGAAGAACAGGAGTACATTGATTCGATCGAGGACGACGTCCGTTGGCTCGGAGCCGACTGGGAAGACCGGCTGTTTTTCGGGTCCGACTACTTCGGGCAGATGTACGAGTGGGCGGTTCAGCTCATCAAGGCCGGCAAGGCCTACGTCTGCGACCTGAACGCTGATCAGGTGGCGGCCACGCGAGGAACTGCGACCGTGCCGGGCACGGAAAGTCCCAATCGCAATCGCAGCGTCGAAGAAAACCTCGACCTGTTCGAGCGGATGAAGAAAGGCGAGTTCCCCGACGGCTCAAAGACGCTGCGGGCCAAGATCGACATGGCCTCGCCGAACTTCAACATGCGCGACCCGGTGATGTACCGCATCCTCCACGCGACCCACCCCCACACCGGCGACGAGTGGTGCGTCTATCCGATGTATGACTGGGCGCATGGGCTGGAAGACTCCATCGAGAAGATCACACACTCGATCTGCACGCTGGAGTTCGAGAACCACCGGCCGCTGTACGACTGGTTCCTCGACCAACTCGGCATCTACCACCCGCAGCAGATCGAGTTTGCACGCCTGAACCTGACCTACACGGTGATGAGCAAGCGCAAGCTGCTGCAATTGGTCAAGGAAGGCCTCGTGCGTAGCTGGGATGATCCGCGAATGCCGACGATCTCCGGATTACGCCGCCGAGGCTACACACCCGAGGCGATCCAGACCTTTTGCCGGCGCATCGGGGTGAACAAGTACGACAGCACCGTGGACATCCAG
>CAZTQK010000560.1:0-3201 GCA_964615635.1 uncultured Planctomycetales bacterium | reverse complement strand
CGATGCAGGTATAGGCGTCTACGAAGGAGACAGCGCCCGGCAGGTTGAAGGAGGTCTGTACCGAACAGGCTTTCTCGGCGGGTAGTGACCAGTCGGCATGGCTGAATGTCAGTTGACACAGGTGCAGGTCGTGGACGGGTTTGCCGGCCTTGCGGTCACCCGCCACGCGGATCAGTTGGGGCAACCGCGGGGCGATCACAGTCGTGTTTTCGGGCGTCTCGCCGGGTTTGGGCATGTAGTAGAGCATGCCGGTGGAGCGGTCGACGTACCATTGCCCGGGCGTGTCCAGGGCCTCGAAGACGTTTTCGACGTAGTAGCGGGCGAACTGCTTGGGACTGTGGGCGTCGGTCAGACGGAAGGTGCTCTTGCGCGTGAACTTGGCGAGGTTCTCGGCTTCGTTGACCTCGGCCAACGGCAGACGCGACTCGATCCAGAAGTGCAGAGCGACGACCTCGACGTCACCGAGGTTCCGCCAATTCCTGATATCACCGGGCTTGAATGTGGCCTCGGTTTGGCCCTCACCCCACGCGGTTTTGTCAGTCATCTGAGGCAGGCCGGTGAGCTCGAAGTAACCATCCTTCGGAAGCTGCGTTCGCGGCCGACGCTCATTGTTGACGAACAGTTGCCGCGGGTACCATTTCCCGCTCTTGACGTCCGCCAATTCGGCGGCCCAGACCTTCTTGCCGTTCACTTCGGCGGTCTTCCAGCCGGTGATCCGTCTGCCGCCGCTGATGATCGCTCGTTCTTCTGCGAGGTTGGAGAGAGACGAGTAGAAGACGTTTGAGTCTTCGGGACCGAAGGTCAGCGGTTCGTCGAGATAATAGGTTCCCGGAACCACGACGACGGCTACTTCGCCGGTCAACTCGCCCTTGGCCCGCCGGGCACGGATGGCGTCGCGGGCCGCCTGGAGCGTCGGCAGGGGGCCGTCGGTCTTGTCGGCGTTAGGCTGGACGAGCGTTCCGGACCATCCGGGCCTGCCGTCTGGAGACACAAAGATGGCTTGAACCGGCGTTCCGGCGGGCATGGTGGGCTTGGGGTTCTTGACGTTCAAACAACCGATGCCGCTTGCGATCAACAGCAAACCGACCACGGCCAGTCGACTGAAGCTCTCACGAGCATGGATGTGTCTCGTTGCACTGTCACGTTTCGAGCAGACGCCTGTCACCCTCATGTCATATCTCCTTATTTCAGTTCTGCCCTCGCCGAGACTCTGCGCAGGTTAATCGAGCCACACTATCCGAGACTGCATTCGGCCGCAATTGTCCAAGATGGTTGTGAGAGGGGCCACTGACTCGGCGGTAGGGCAGCGTCGAGCGGAGCGAGACCTGCCGTTTGGCTGTCAGATCAGACCGAGCAATTGTCCCGGCGCGTCGATCAACTGAGCTGCCCCCGCGGCGATGAGTTCCTCGCGATCGCGGTAGCCCCAGGTGGCCGCGACGGCGACCACGCCGGCGTTTCGGGCGGTGGCAATGTCGGTGTTCGAGTCGCCGACGAGCATCACCTGACTTGGCTTCGCCTCCATCCTGGCCACGATGTCCAAGAGTGTCCTTGGATCGGGCTTGCGGCGGTCTTCTTCCTTGTACCCCTCGACGGCCACCAGCGGCCAACGACTGAAGAGCCCCTGTGTCATCGGGACGGTGTACACGTGCGGCTTGTTCGACAGGACGGCCATCAGCACGCCTCGCCCGGCCAGCTCATCCATCAGTTCCGTGATGCCGGGGAACGGCACCGTCTTGTCCATCTGGTGCTCGCGGTAATGCTGCGAGACGGCCATCATCATGCGTTCGAAAGTTGGCTCGTCGGCGTCCGGCAATGCCCGCCGGCACAGCGTCGGCAGACCCTCGCCGATCCAGCGACGCACTTCGGCGTGAGAAGCCTCAGGTCTTCCGACCGCCGCCAGCCCGCAGTTGATCGCGTCGGCGATCGCCGGCAGCGTGTCGGCCAGCGTGCCGTCAAGGTCGAAAACGACGCCCTTCATGCTCACGGATTCCTCTGTGCCGCCTCGCTCGGTGTGTCAACGAACCTTACCGGTGTTCCGGCCCCGACCATCTTGGCCAGCCGCAGCGCGTCCCAGTTGGTGAGCCGAAAGCAGCCGTGTGAGCCCGTCTTGCCGATCATCTCAGGGTTTGGCGAGCCGTGCATGCCCACACCGGGAAGGGTCAACTGAATCCAGCATCGGCCGACCGGATTCCGCGGCCCCGGCGGGATGGTCAGCTTGCTGGTGATCTTCTCGGTCACCTCGGGCCACATCTTGGGATCGAACGTGTACTCCGGGTCGGTAGCGATGAACTCGACCTTGGCATTGCCCGACGGCAGCTTGGCCTTGCTGGCCGCGATGGAGCAGTGGAAGAGCCCCGCGAGCTGCTTGTCACGATCGATGACACGGATGATCTTGTCGTTAAGGTTGACCTCGAGTTGTGCCGCCTGCGGCAGTCGAGCGGAGTCTGCGATGGCCGGGCCGATGTACTTGTCGCCGGGTTTGAGGTTGCTCAGCTTCTTGTTCGGGTTGAGCCGCTGGAGCAGTCCGCGCGTGCAGTGGCACTTCTCGGCCAGGGCCTCCTCCAGATCGCTATAGCCCAACAGGTTCTTCTTGCTCTTGGCCACCCAGCTATGGGGTACCGGGTCAACCTCCTTGAGATCGGCCGATTCGACGGTGTAAAGCATCAGCGCCCCGTCGGGATCGACCTTGAGCGCCTCGGCGGTTGCCTTGTCCAGTTCACCGGTTTTCGGCAGTCCCTTGACCCGCTGGAACTCCCACGTGGCGATCTTCGTTTTCCGCCCCGGATTGCCGTCGATCAGCCCGGGGGAGAAACCTACGGTTTCCAGCGCCACTTGCCACGCGATACTCCGCCGGAGGCTCGATTCGCTGTCCTGGGCGATGGCAGACTGGCCGGCCAGACAGCCGATGAAACAGGCAGCAGCGATCCGTGATCGCCGGACTGTGCGGACAGATCTGTTCGTTTGCGGGAGCATGTGACCTCCTTGTCGGCACGCGCGGTCCGGCCTATTCCTTGCCGGCCGGGGCGGTTGCTGGGGCGTCAGGCGATTGTATCTGACCGGTCACTGAAGGGCCAGCCATCGATCGAGCCCAACTCTCATATTCGGCAAGACAATCCTCCGGACTGATGAACTTCTTCCAGACCGCTCGGGCCCGGTAGCCGTATTCGCGGTCCTGCTCGACCCGGTGGATGACGTACTGAA
>CAZTQK010000559.1:0-3222 GCA_964615635.1 uncultured Planctomycetales bacterium | reverse complement strand
CGCGACCGCCCGGCAGGTGAAGCAGGACATCTACGGCATGCGCCTCGTGCTCTTCGCCCCGCTCTACGTGTCCAACCTGTGCGGCAACAACTGCCTGTACTGCGCGTTCCGCGCCGGGAACAAGGCGGTCAAACGCCGAGCGCTGACTCAGGAAGAAATCGCGCAAGAGACCAAGATCCTCGTTGACCAAGGTCACAAGCGTATCCTCCTGGTGGCCGGCGAGTCCTATCCCAATGAAGGTTTCGACTACATTCTCAAGGCGATCGAGACGGTCTACTCGATCCGCAGCGGACGGGGCGAGATTCGGCGGATCAATGTGAACATCGCGCCGCTGGAACTCGACCAATTCCGTCAGTTGAAGGACTCGGGCATCGGCACCTACCAGCTTTTTCAGGAAACGTATCACCGCGAGACCTACGCCCGCGTGCATACGACCGGCCGCAAGAGGGATTACGACTGGCGGGTCACGGCCATGGACCGGGCGATGGAAGCCCATATCGACGACGTCGGCATCGGTGTGCTGTTCGGGCTGTTTGACTGGCGGTTCGAGATTCTCGCCCTGTTGCAGCACATTCAGCACCTTGAAGCGAAATTTGGTGTCGGCCCGCACACCATCAGCGTACCGCGCCTCGAGCCGGCGACGGGGGCGGACTTGGCCAGCCACCCGCCCCACCCCGTGTCGGACGTCGATTTCCGCAAGATCGTCGCCATCCTGCGACTGGCGGTCCCGTACACCGGAATCATCATGTCAACCCGCGAGACGCCGAACCTGCGTCGAGAAACATTCGCCCTGGGTGTATCGCAAATCTCGGCCGGCAGCCGGACGAACCCCGGCGGCTACGCGGAGGATGAGGATATCGACTCTTCACAGTTCAGTCTGGGCGACCATCGGCCTCTGGACGAAGTCATAAGAGACGTCGCGGAACTCGGATTCATTCCGTCTTTCTGCACGGCGTGCTACCGCCTGGGCCGAACGGGCCAGGATTTCATGGATCTGGCCAAACCGGGCGAGATCAAGCATCATTGCGACCCGAACGGGCTTTCGACGTTTATGGAGTACCTGCTGGACTACGCCTCACCCGCGACCCGCGAGGTCGGCGAGCGGCGAATTGCAGCGGCATTGGCCGAGATGGACGACCGCCCGAGGCGAACGGCGGAGAAGCTCGTGGCACAGGTCCGAGCGGGAGAACGCGACGTCTTTGTCTGACGCAATGCTCGCACCGACACAAAGGGAAACGTCGGTCATGACCAGCACCCACCGCACCGAGCACGATCTGATCGGCAGCCTGCCCGTGCCTGCCGATGCCTTGTGCGGCATTCACACCGCCCGGGCACTGCGGCATTTCGAGCTGGGCGGCCAGCCGGTGCACCCACAACTGGTCCGGGCCTACGGAACTGTGAAGCTTGCGTGCGCGATGACCAACCGCTCGCTGGGATTCTGGGCCGATGACCCATCCAAGGCCGATGCGATCGAACGGGCATGCCGCGAGCTGGGCGACGGCCTGCTCGACGAGCACATTCAGGTCGATCTGCTGCAGGGGGGGGCCGGCACCAGCACCAACATGAACGTCAATGAGGTCCTGGCCAATCGAGCTCTTCAAATCCTGGGCGAGCCGCTCGGCAAATACGATCGAGTCAGTCCGCTGGACGACATCAATTTGCATCAGTCCACGAACGACACCTATCCGACCGCTCTGAGACTGGCCGCCATCCGCATGCTCAACCGGCTGGAAGAGCGTGTCGTCGGACTGCAGGAGGCATTCCAGGCAGCGGAAAAGCGATTCGCCCACGTGGTCAAGGTCGGGCGGACACAGATGCAGGATGCGGTGCTGATTACGTTGGGGCGGGAGATGGCCGCATACGCCGAAGCTTTCAACCGCGACCGCTGGCGTATCTACAAGTGCCAGGAACGGCTGCGCGTCGTGAACCTCGGCGGAACGGCCATCGGCACGGGGCTGGCGGCCCCCCGTGAATACGTTTTTCGGGTCACAGAGACCTTGCGCGACTTGACCGGCATCGGCTTTGCACGAGCCGAGAGTCTTGTCGAGGCCACGCAGAATGCCGACATCTTCGTCGAAGTCTCAGGAATCCTGAAGGCCTGCGCGGCATCCCTGCTCAAGGTGTGTACTGATCTTCGGTTTATGTCGTCCGGGCCGGACGCGGGCATCGGCGAGATTCGCCTGCCTCAGCTTCAGGCAGGCTCTTCGATCATGCCCGGCAAGGTCAACCCGGTCATTCCCGAGGCCGTCAGCCAGGCAGCACTGCTGGTGATGGGGCATGACGTGACCCTGACAATGGCCTGCGCCGCGGGGAGCCTGGAACTGAATCCATTTCTGCCGCTGGTGGCCTGCTGCCTGCTGGAGAGCATCGAACTGCTTGAACGAAGCTGCGATATCCTCCGCAAGCATTGTGTCGAAGGCATCGAAGCAGACGAGGCCCGTTGCCGTCGCCATACGGAAGCATCGACGGCCACGGCCACTGCCCTGCTGCCGGCTCTGGGCTACGAGCAAGCCTGCCGGATTGCCCTGAAAGCCAGTCAGACCGGACGTACTATTCACGATATCGTTGTCGAAGAAGGGCTGTTGACAGATCAGGCGTTCGATGAGATGGTCAGCCCGGAGGCTGTTTGCCGCCTCGGCTCGCCTATGATCAACCGGCCGGACGCTCAAGATGAGCTCATCGGCCAAGGCGGGACGCCATGACCACTTCGACGCCCAAAGGATTTCGGCTTCATATCGGCATCTTCGGACGCCGAAACGTCGGCAAGTCCAGCCTGCTCAACGCCATCACCCGGCAGAATGTGTCCATCGTCTCCGAATTCGCCGGGACCACGACCGATCCGGTGGAGAAGCCCATGGAGTTGCTGCCGCTGGGACCGGTGCTGTTCATCGACACGGCCGGCATTGATGACATCGGGGCCCTCGGCGAACTGCGCGTGGGCAAGACCCGCCAAGTGTTCGACCGCACGGATCTGGGTGTGGTTGTTGCCGAGCCGTCGGTCTGGAGTGATTTCGAGGAGCGAATCCTGGAGGAGCTGGCTTCGCGGCAGATCCCCCGGCTCGTTGTCTTCAACAAATGCGATGAGGCGACGCCGGACGCAGCGGTGGTCGAACGGCTCTCCGCGCGCAAGATCCCGATGGTCCGGACGGCGGCAATCGCCGGGCAAGGAATCCTCGACTTCCGCCAGGCGCTGCTGGACAACGCCCCGGCCGACTTCGTGAA
>CAZTQK010000558.1:0-3287 GCA_964615635.1 uncultured Planctomycetales bacterium | reverse complement strand
CGTTGACGTCGGCCTGGTCAACCTTCCCGCTCAGGTCAGGGTCGGCGCAGATGCATTCCGCAGTACGCTCGCCGCTGCCCGAGAAACATGCCTGAAGGAAGGCGAAGTCCAACTGGTCGACGTCACTGTCGCCGTCGAAGTCGGCAAACGGGTTCTCGCAGGCCAGCCCGAACGTGAATCCGTCGGCATTGCCGCCGATCGCTGGCTCTGTGCCGGTGCTGTCGACTTCCCAGACGACCGTGATGATTTTGGCGGTCTCTGGAACGACTGCCTGCAACGAAGCCGAAATCCAGCCATCCGACGTGTGATCGATGACTTGTGAGGCAATTAGGGTTCCGTTCTCGTCTCCGTCCAGCAGCGTCAATCTCATGACCGTCTCAGCCGGAGCGGAGAAAGAGCCTTTGAACTCGTAGAGAGCGCCGGGTATCGGAAGGAGTGTCTGCCAGATCCTGTAGGTGCCCGCGGCGTAAGAGGCCAGTGTTGCGTAGTGGCCTCCGTCGGGTGACGGACAGGCCGCTGGTGCCGGGGCGTTGCCGTCGCGGCTGAAAACCTCGGGGGTGCTCGTATACCAGCCGTCGCTCAGGCCCGTGATCGGATTCAGGCACGGCCCCGTGCCGGGATCCGGCAATTCGAAACTGCCGTTGACCAGCGCCGGAGTTCCAACGGCCAGTGCATCGGCCAGCTTGGCCATGCAGGTGCCCTGGATCATGACAACCCGGTAGATTCCGGGCACAGCGTTGGTCAGGTCGAAGTCGCAGGTGATCTGCTCCGAACTGACGATCTGGACGTTCGTCGCGAGATAAGTCTTCCCGCCGCCCTGCAGTTCAATGACCGGCGTGCCCGCGAAGCCCGTGCCGGCGAGGTTCGTGACATGAAGAACACCCGTATTGGGGGCAACGTCAGGCGTCATATCGGTGAGGGTGAACGGCGCTTCGCACACCTCCAGTTTGAGCTGGTCGGCGTGAACGGCCTTTACCGTGTCGCCTCCGGTTGTATCCGCCATCCACGCGAGGGTCATCATGTCGGTACCTGCGGGGGTTGTCGCCTCGACAAAGTCCGTTCGCCAGTCAAACGGCACGGCCGGCTGCGAAATAACTCTGTTGTCGGCCAACTGGGCCCCTGTGATGGGACCGTCATAAATCTGAATCGCCGAATTGATCGTACCGTTCCCGGCAAACTGCCCGGAAAAGACGTAATGGGTGCTAGGCTGTGCTTCTATCGTCTGGTAGTAGACGATCGCATTGCCGGCGGTAGTTGAGGCCAACGTGCCGTACGTGTTTCCACCGTTGGCGACCGGGCAGGTCGGCAGAAATGGCAGCGTGGTGTTCGCCACCCAGCCGTTCCGGACGAGGCCGTCGCGCCAGCCCGTTGTGCCGATGGACTGCCACAGCCAGTAGTCCGAGCCGCCGGCTTCCGCCAGGCATGCCTGTGATGCGCCCGGCTGCTCAAAGCCGCCGTTCTGGAAGCCTTCGAGATAGACCATGAAGACCGCCGGGACCGACACGAGGGTACAGTCACCCTGCTGATACTCCAGCGTGTATCTGCCGTTCCAGGCCCCGGCCGGAATGGTGAAGACGGCATGCGCGAGCGTATCCGGGGTCACACTGTCCAGCGTGACGCTGTCGGCATTGATGATCTGCGGACCGACAAGTCGGGCCGTGGGCGTGCCGCTGAAGTTTGCACCCTGCAGGTCCACGTTAACAGTCGTGCCTCGCAGGCCCATCTTGGGCGAGATGTCGTTGATCTCCGGCTGGTTCGGGCAGGTAACGGCCTTCTCAAGAACAAAAGCATCCCACCAGACTCCGTTGAATCCGGCTGACGTGTTCTCCGCCTGGAAGTAGGCGGTAAGCTGAGAGTGGCCTGCGGCCGGTACAAAAGTGAAGGCGAACTCCGTCCATCCCACTGGAGTGGAATAGAGCGTCTTATTCAGGACTCCCTCTAGACCAGCCTGATTGAAACCGGTAATGCCCGTGTTATCACCCGCGCGGATGCCGAACTTGAGTTTGACTCTGTCGCTGGCGGCCGCGCCTGAGTACCAACCCCTGAATCGGTACGAATCGACGCCGTTGGTTTGTTCACCTGCGGGGAAGGTGTAGGTCTGGTAGTAACGCATCTTTCCACTCATACTGCCGTCCGACCAATAGGCGTATGTGAAATCGAGGTCGTCTTCCGCCCGCGGGCATCCGCTGCCTTCCGTCGGCACGTAGACGGTGCCGTTGCGGTCAAGGTAGCCGTTTGCATAGAGTGGATTGGTGTCCTTGAGCCAGAAGTCCGGCGTGCCCGTCAATCCACACGGGGGGAGTTGAGCGCACGGGCAGACTTGATTGGCCACCTCGCCTGGCTCTGCAAAACTGCCGTTGAGCAACAGATTTTCCTGTCCCAATACCGGCGTCACGACAACAACCGCCAGGATTGGCCCCAACCAAAGTCGATTTCTCATGTCTACCTCCTTCATTCCATTCTCCCCGATCCTGAGGCCCTTACCCGGCCGCGCGACATCCGCGCGACAAGGACTCGTGTGCCACCTGTGTCCAGCGTAGCCGGTCACGTCAGCCGCGAAGATGCTCCCATGCTTGGGTGACCCGGATCATACACGCTGATGAGCAGTGCCACCGCATGCGGGAGTGGACAATTCACCGATAATGCGCGTTGTCACTGCCCGCTCCCGGCGCATTCGCCCGCTCTCCCGGAAGATCGCGCGGCCTGGACCAGTGGTCAAACGACTCTCAAAAACTATATGGATACACACTGCCTTGCGCGGCGCCCCAACGAAACTCCGGCCCACGACTGATGCTGCAGATAGTATCCCGCTCCTCAGACAGAGTGAAACTGTCTCTCCGCTGTTATCCATCATACAAAAAGCCTGGTCTCGGTCAAGACTTGTGATAGCCTTCTGTCTCGTCGCGGTTCTCCGTGAACCTTGATGCAGCAAGACCTGTGCCCACGAGCTCACGAAATGCACGGAGATTGCCCCCGCGGACGCCACTGCTTGAGAAATCAGAGACCGCCGTATCCATCGACACGGCGGTCTCCGGGGTCCGCTGCATTAACAGCTTGTTGTCCGCGTCAGTCAGTGTGACTCATGCACGACGACGACGCAGCATTGGCAGACCGGCCAGCAGCAGCAGCGCCGTAGCAGGCTCGGGGATGTTCGAGAACTGGACCCACGCACCATCGTCAACCCCCTCCGGATCGTCCCCTGACCCAATCTTGAGTCCGACAATCATCCAGTTCCCGGTTGCCTCGATGGTGTTGGTCCCCGGGAACGGGCCGCGATTGGCTTGGAT
>CAZTQK010000557.1:0-3301 GCA_964615635.1 uncultured Planctomycetales bacterium | reverse complement strand
GATGCAGCGTACGTGATCGATCCGTCCGATCTTGCCTTCCTTGACCAACGGGTGGGCCAGGGGGACAGCCGCGCAGCGACGGTAGTTGTACCAGACGAAGGCCTTGGCCTTGGCTTTCTTGGCGGCCTCGACCATCACCCGCGCGTCGGCGAGGGTGCCGGCGATCGGTTTTTCGCAGCCGACCGGCTTGCCGGCCTCGAGGGCCTCCATCGCCGGCGGCATGTGCATGTAGTTCGGGGTAACGATATCGACGTAATCGATGTTCTCGTTATGGATGACGCTCTTCCAGTCGGTCGACGAGTTCTGCCAGCCCCAGCGGTCGGCGAACGCCTGGGGATCCTCTTCCTTCATGCCGAAGACCGTGTGCATCACCGGCTTGACCGGCAGCTTGAAAAACTTGGCAACTTTCAGGTATGCATTACTGTGCGTGCGGCCCATGAAACCCTGGCCGATCAGGGCGACGTTACAGGTCTTTGCCATCGCGCGCCTCTCCTTTCTTTGCGACCCGCACCGCGAGCGGGCCGACTCCAGCGAGGAATTGCCCATCCAATCGCCCATGGATATAGCGGGCAATGGTCATGGAATCAAGCGCGATGACACCGCAGCGCCCTTGCCAGAAGACCGCCGCACGGGCAGAGTATTAGAGCCGCTTTCGGTAGGTCAGTCATACACTGGCGGGCAAGCCCCTCGACGTGGCTCGGGGCAAGCCGCCAGTGGCACCCGCCGAGTCGGCGAAAGTCGCCAACCGAAAAGGGCATTGGCATGAAGATCACCGACATTGACCTGTACTACCTGGCTCTGCCCGATATCACCGACGCGGCCGACGGGACGCAGGACAGCCTGCTGGTCCGCATCGGCACCGACACCGGGATCGAGGGCTTTGGAGAATGTGACGCCTCGCCGCTGGTCTCGATGGCCGTCTACTGCTGCCCGCCCTCGCACAGCAACATCGTCAACATCCGCGAGACAATCCTCGGCGAGACGATCGACACACCGGAGGACATCCGGCGGATCCAGGCCAAGGTCTGGGCCCGCGGTCTGGACATCGAGCAGATCCACCACGCTTACGCCGGGGCGGACATCGCTTTGTGGGACATCCTGGGTAAGAAGCACGGCCAACCGGTGTACCGCCTGCTCGGCGACCAGAAGGCATATCCCAAGCGGCCCTACGGGTCGGTTCTGTTCGGTGACACACCCCAGCAGACCCGCGAGCGCGCCGGGTCGCTGGCCGTTGCCGGGTTTAAGGCCGCCAAGTTCGGATGGGGGCCGATGGGCAAGGGAACGCTCGAAGACGACGTCGCCCTGGTAGCGGCGGCCCGTGAGGGCATGGGGCCGGACAGCGAAGTCATGATCGACGCCGGCTGTGTCTGGGGCCACGACGATCAGGCCGCCCTGCTGCGGGCCCGGCGATTCGCCGAGTACAAGATCACCTGGCTGGAAGAGCCGTTTCATCCGCACGCGATTGAAGCCTATGGTCGCCTGGCCAAGCACTCGCCGGTCAGGCTGGCCGGGGGCGAGGGCTCTAATACCGTTCGTTTCGCTGAGGATCTGATCTCGCACGGCGGAGTATCGTTCGTGCAGATCGACGCCGGGCGGATCGGCGGCATCACACCCGCGTACGACGTCCGCAGGCTGGGCGAAAGGCACGGGGCTGTCTACGTTAACCACACGTTCAAGAGCAAACTGAGCCTGGCCGCGGCGATGCATGTGTTCGCGGGTGTCGAGCGGTTCGGTTACCTTGAGTACCCGCAGTCGGGCTCGCCGCTGGCCGAGAACCTGTGCAAGCCCTGCCTGCAGCCTGGATCCGATGGAATGGTTCGGTTGACCGACGCCCCCGGCCTGGGCGTCGAGATCGACATGGATACCGTCAAGCGTTTCCACCGGCCGGTGCGCATCGAGGTTGATGGCCAGGTGCTGCTAGAGGCGTAAGGCATGAGAGAGGGCTGTCCGCCGGACACCCCAGATAATCAATAGCCAGAAGGGGGCTGCAATGCGAAACACATGGCGAATCTTGATCGCGACCGCGGGGTTCGTCGCCATAACGGGTGCCAACTGCCAGTTGCCCGTCGGCGAAGAGCCGATCGTCTTCAACGACAGCTTCGAGAATGGTCTTGCGGCTTGGACACAGGGCTCAGACGTTCCCGAAGACCCCAACAATCCCGGGCAGCCGGTTGCCTGGTTGATCGAGCAGAGCGACGAACAGGCCGACGACGGGCAATATTCGGCCAGATTCTACCTCGATGGTCGTCAGGATGACGGGACCATCTGGCTGGTCCGCGAATTCGACGTCACCGCCGGGCGGACATATGCCGTCACCCTCTCGTTCTCGCTGTGGAGCGAATCGGAGAGCTTCAACACCTTGGCCAAGGTCGCGGCATACGCCGGCGGCAAAGCCCCCGATGTCGAAGAGGATTTCGACGTCAACATGGCCGCCAATGAAGTCGCGGGGTGGGAAACATACGCCTACGTCATGGACGCGACCGCCACCAGCAACGGCAAGATCCGTGTTGCTTTCGGCATCAGCGCCGTCTGGGAAACAGAGATGACCTACTACATCGACGACGTGTCCGTCGAAATCGAACCGCAGTAGGCGGCCGTCTATTCGCCGGCCCCAGAATCTCTTTCCGCTGGCCCCAGAATCCCTTCTGGGGCCTTCCGCGTGGAGGATTCGCATCCTCATTCTCACCGAATGCGGAATGGATTCCGCCAGGCGAGGCGGCCCGGAACGGATTCCGGGCCGAGCGGTACGTTGCCGAAAGGGCAGCTCACCTGTGACCGGGTGATCGCCATTTCAAAGCGCTCAGTTGCGGTTCCGCTGTCGTTGCCTGACCGGCGCGGCATCAGCAACGCCGGGGCGAGGCTTGGGTTCGGGCATGGCGCCGAGAATCTGAGCGAATTTCTCTCGTGCCGATTTGGCCTCGGCACTGTCGAGTTGTGTCACCTGCGTGTATGCGCTGCCGTCGCGACATTGGCTGCAGTCGAAGAACCGCTCCGGTTTGCCCCGGCCGGGAATCTCCAACAGCCAGCGATCGTTGCGTAAGATCCGCCCGTCATCCAGGAAGCTGTAAATCCAATCGCGGTGGCGGGTAGTCTCGCCGCGCAGCAGCGGCACCATGCTCTTGCCGTCGAATACCTTGTCTTTGGGCAACTCCGCTCCCGACAAACCCGCCAGCGTGGGCATGATGTCGGTGAGGTCGCCCAAGGCCGCGACGGCTTCTTTGGTGGGGCGGATCTGCCCCGGTCCCCAGACGATGAACGGCACTCGCACGCCCAATTCGGTCACCGTCGCCTTGCCTCGGCC
>CAZTQK010000556.1:0-3307 GCA_964615635.1 uncultured Planctomycetales bacterium | reverse complement strand
CGAGTTCAGATACGGCTCGGTGACCGGGCCGATGGTGGCGATCACGCCGTCGTCGAGCAGGTTCTTGCACCAGCCGGTTTCGTTGGGGCGCTTGAGGCTCGCCGCCTCAAAGCTGCCGATGTGAAAACCCACGGCTCCCGGGACAAACGTGAAAGCGGGAACGTACTTCCGCAGGCTGTACCAGCCGCAGTACAGGATGGCTTGCGGGCATTGGCCGGGCTGAAAGACATCGGGGCGATCATCGAGTACGACGCTGAGCCCCGGCCGTCCGGTGAGCATCCGCGCCAGCCTGCGAAGGTCCTCATCGTAGTTGCCGTAGCCGGCGTCGGGCTTGATGCCCCGGGCGTCGATGTAGAATTTTCCGGTCATGCCGGCTTTCTCGATTGTGATCGCCTGGTCGATCATCCGGCGGGCGACGGCGGCGCTGCCGGCATCAATCCGGCTGACCATCAGCGTCTTCCAGAGCCACGGCGGCTCGAACTGCGCAACGCGCTGCTCGGCCACGGCCCGCTGCTGCCAGTTGAGTGTGTTGACCACCCAGCGATATCGCGGGTAGTCGCGCCACCAGAGCAGCATCAGCTCGCTGTCGACGGACGCCTCGGTTTCCTCCGGTTGAATGGACTGAAGGTCTTTCTGCAGGATGGTCAGCAGGGCGAGCAGCCCGCGGTTGCGACGAAGCACCTCCCAGGCTTCTTCGCGCGAAGGCGACTCAATCCCCTCGGCGAGAAGCTTCTCGACGCGAGCGTCATCCTTCGCGATTGATTCGCGAAGCTGGTCGAGCTGCCGGCCGGCGCTCGGGTCGCTTTGCCCGGACGGCACCTGAAGACTTGTCGCCAGGAACACCAGTCCCTCGGTCTTCTGCATGAGCTCCAGCCACTTGCGGCGAAGCTCCTGGCTCTCGGGCAGCGCCGGCAGCGCGGCCATGACTCTGATTGCGGCCTCACGGGCCCTGACGTATCGCTGCAACAACTCGGGAAGGTCGTTTTCGTCGGGCGGCTTCACATCGGCCGGGCGGGTGGTCAGCTTGGCCATGCTTTCCAGTTCCCGGACCAGCGGCTCGAACTCGCGAATCCCGCTCTTGAGTTGCAGCCGCCATTTGATCAGCAACTGCTGATGTGCCACCGACAGTCTCTGCCGGCCCACGCGAATCGGCAGGCCGTAGAAGGTGACCAGGCAGCGCACCTTGTCCCGAAGGCCGTGATCCTCGAGGTAGCGGCGGACCGGCTCGCGGATCATCCGCTCGAAATCGGCCGGGGTGATCTCTTCGCCGGCTTTCATCATCACCAGCGGACACAGTTGATCGCCCGGCACTCCGCGAATCTCGGCGTAATGCTTGGCCAGCGCTCGCGAACTGACGTCGGCGTCGTTGTAGACCAGCAGCAGGTCGTCGGCCGTCAGTAGCGAGGAATCGCTCGCAGCGAAGCTTGAAGCAGCGACAAAAATCCAGGTTGCGAGAATCACTCACACTCCTTTGTGTGGCGCACTCACCGCGCCGGCGAGGGGCCCAACGTCGGTCGGATGTCGAACTCGGCCAGCATCCGAAGCACCCGCTCAACCGGCAGGCCGACGACGTTGCTGAAGCTGCCTTCCACCTTCTCGACGTACTGGTCGGCCGTGCCCTGGATGCCGTAGGCCCCGGCCTTGCCCTCCCACTCTCCACTATCAAGATAGGCTTCGATTTCCTCGTCGGACATCGGCCGCATGGTCACCCGGGTCACGTCGCACTCGGCAAGCTGCCTGCCCTTGGCGGGCTGAAGGATGGTCACACCGGTGATCACGTCCTGGGTCACGCCGGCCAGCGCCGAAAGAATGCGGCGGGCGTCGTCCCGGTCGGCCGGCTTGCCGTAGATGCGCCCGTCGAGGGCCACCACCGTGTCGGCCCCCAGGATAACCCGATCGGGATATCTCTCGGCCACGCTCGATGCCTTCCGGCACGCCGCCAACCGGGCAAACTCCTCCGGGCCGGACGCCCATGAATTCGCATCGGGCTCGACACAGGTCGGTGCAACCGCCTCAAATGCAATCCCCGCCTCGCGCAGCAGATCAACCCGCCGCGGGCTCTGCGAGGCGAGGATGATCGGCTGCGAATCTGCAGTCACCTCGTGGGACATGGGTTCACTATACGAGCTTCAGGGCCGCAGGTGTAGGGCAAGAAATGCCCCAGCGCTTCGCTGGTACTGGAGAGGCGATAATCCGGCCGCCGGGGTGACGTCGGGTGCGATGCCCATGGCTCTGTATGGGCATGGGCCCGCGCTCGATCAAGATTCCATCCGGCCCTCGCAGGCGCGGATTCGCATCTGCCGCCATTAGCGGCGAAGAGAGTTCGCCAAAGGCGTGGCGCGAGGAGCGACTCGCGCACCACCGGCGTGCTCAAATACCTCAGTACTGCCAGGCATACCAGTGACCCCACAGATGTCGATAGGAGATCATACTGCTTCCAGACGGTGTCCCATCGGGGAAGTAGCCGAAACCGCCACCCCCTCCTTTCACTTTGATGCGAGCACCGTTGCCCACCTTGAGCACCTGATTGACCGGATACAGCCCGACTCTTGTCTCCTTCAACGTGGTGTCTGAGGACGCTGCGACCTTGGCCGCTACACGGTCCAGAAATGGCTTGTTCACAAAAAAGCCAAGATAAATGGGGACCTGCAGAAGACAAAGCACAGCCAGCAGCGCGCACAGAGTTGGAAGCAGTCTCCAAGCCCTTGTGGCTTGCATCTCCTCTCGCGGACGTCCATGCCACCACCCCACGATGAGATAGGCGACGAGACGCAGAAACCAGAACACGAATAGAACAAGGAGTAGGAAAACCGAAAGGCCTACAAAGAAGTGCTCGCCGGGAACTGCGCTGCCGGCCAAGCCCAGGAAGAACGACACCACACAGCATGTGCTGAAGACTCTTCCTGGCGGACGAAATAGCTCTTTCGCGACCGGCCCCATCGGTCGTTGCCCGGCGATAAGAAACGTGTGGGGGTCATCGGGATCAAATCCCTCCCCGCATTCCGGGCATCGCGGTTTGGGCAGGCCGCGCAGGGGATATCGACACTTGGCGCAGAAGCCTTCCTCGCTCGGACTGCCGGGGGCGATCATGAGGGCATGATACTGCTGGTGGATTATGTCTGCGAGTTTTCGACAAATCCTCCGGCCATTTCGGGTCCGTGACAGTCTAGGCGGCTCTTTCAGAACCCCGAGCGTCAGCGAGGGGCCCTTGACCGATTCTCATGAGCGGTCAAGGGCAGGCCAGGCCGCGACGCGGCCAACACCACACGGGGGCCGCTCCCTTACGGTCGCGGTTCTGAAAAAGCCA
>CAZTQK010000555.1:0-3325 GCA_964615635.1 uncultured Planctomycetales bacterium | reverse complement strand
GCCATTCGGCCCGCGCACCGTGTGTGTTCCCAGGCACTTGCTCCCTTCGGCGGGCCTTACGGTGCCGGCAGCGTCTGCGGTTACACCCACGACGCTCAGCCGCTGAACTGGTGTCAGTACATGAACCAGATGCTGACCACGATTCAGGGCAGCGGCCCGGGCCCTGACGGCATCGCCCTACACATCAACTCCCGCGGTTATGATTATGCGGACATCCACAGCACCCAGCAGGTCAGCGCCGCCGGCCAGATGCTCTACTTCAGCTTCTACGTCTACAAGGACTGGATCAACTACGGTATCCCCAGCAGCATGTATGACCTGCCGCTCTACGCAACCGAGTGCAACGGCATTTACTCTTGGGATGGAACCTACCCCGAGAGCGAGCCTGGCCGCGAGCCCTACAAACCCGGCTGGATGCAGGAGATCTATGCCGAGATCAACCGGTGGAACACGATAGACGCACCGGCCGCGGGCAAGCCGGTCTTCCGCTGCGTGAACATGTACCGCTGGTCCGGGGACCCTTGGAGAATCGACGGCATCCCGCAGAAAGCGCAGATTCTCTCCGATCTTGACGCGGCCGTGGCTCAACAGTATCGCTGGCCGGACAGCAGCATCTTCAATAGCAACCCGCCGACGGGGACAAACCTCGCTCCCTACTCCCTGACCGTGCAGACAGACTCGGTGTATGGGCCCGACTGGTCGGGGAGCAACGCAATCGACGGCGTTGTCTCCGTCAGCAGCAAGTGGGTGAGCGCCAACACTGCCCCGCCGCATTGGCTGGCTCTCGATCTGAGGGGCAACCGGACGGTTAATGGCTACATCATCCGATTGGCGGGCGCTGCCGGCGAGCCAACGACCTACAACGCCGAAGCCCTGGCGATTCAGACGGCCACCAGTCTGTCGGGCCCATGGTTCACAGAAGGGACGATCGACAACAGTGCCCGAGCGAGCATCATCAACCGCAGTTACGTCAATCCAAGCCAGGTCCGCTACGTCCGCCTGCACATCACTGATCCCGGCGTTGACAACCACGCCCGGATCCCTGAGTTCGAAGTCCTGGGCGTTTTTCCCGGCTATCGCGGCGATATGGACGATGATGAGGACGTAGACCAGGCAGACTTTGGACTATTCCAGGCCTGTTACACCCCCGCCGGGACCCCGATACCGTCGGCCTGCATCGCCGTGGATCTGGACAATGACAATGGCATCGGGCCACCCGACCTCACACTCTTCCTGCAATGCCTCTGCGGGGAGGGAGCCACGCCGCCAATTTCGTGCCTGAAGTGAGACTCGCGGGAGGCCGGTTCCATTATCATTCGCCCGACCTGTCCGCCGCCGGTTGGCTGTGAGTGATCTGTCGTGGGTCTGGAAGAATGGGCAGTCCGAGCCCTCGCCTGAGGCCATTCTGCTGCCGAAGTCCCTCGGTGAACGACGAATCCGAAAAAGACAGCGACGTCCCGTCGGCGCGCCACACCAGAATATCGGTCGAGGCGTCTTCCGGATTGGCGTCCGGGTCGAGACATTGAACGACGAGCCAAAGCTGACCGTCCGGCGGCGGGTTCAGCGCGATGCCGTGGTACGTGAATACCCAATCGGCCAAGCGATGGGCAACCGTTTTCGGCGGCAGTTTCGCCGCTGCCGCCTCGGCCTCTTCTCTCGCCGGCTCGCGGCGCATCGATTCGAGACCCGCCAGCGTCGTCTTGCCAATCGCAATCTGATCGGCTTTGGTCTGCGATCCTGGGACGATCAGGTCGGACGCCTGCAGATATCCGCGGGCCACCAGCTCGGCGGCGTGGTTGGGCCCTACCCCGTCATGGTCACCCGCATACACCAAGACCGCCTCGAGTATCGGGCTGGCCTCCGGCAACCCCAGCAGTGAGCTGGCAGAAGGAGCACCCGCCGCCGGCATCGTGGTGGGAATAGTCGGGATGAACGACAAGAACAGCCAAGCGTAGAACCCTCCGACTGCCGCGATCAGGAGCAAAGGAAACGTGATCACTGCGAACGCCGCCCGCAAACCCGAAACCCGCTGTCTCCACTTGACCATGATCACCGTGCTGATCACGTACCAGATCCATCCGACGTACATGCCCATGCAGGGCAGAGCACAGCCAACGTTTGCACCGCTGCCGTAGAACACCGCCTGGTACGTGTGTCCCAAGCCACCTGCCGTTTCACCTGTGATTCGAAGCAGGGCGTGAATGATCAGACCCCACAGGAACATCAGAGCCAGCACAAGCGCCAAGAACGCGGTCACTGCAATCACAAAGCCGACGATTTCGCCCCACCCGGCAGCGCCAACACTGAACCCGAGTAACAAGAGGAGGTACGGGCCAGTCATCGACGCCATCAGAAGAACCGTCGTGATGAGACCGAACAGGATCGCCTGTCCGGTGGCGTTCTCCTCGGGCAGCATCTCCATAAGCCGGCCGGGGCGGACCAAAGCCATGCCGACCGTCGAGAACCAGGCCCTGACTCGACCGCGCTCCGCACGTTCAAGCCAGGGAGCGTTCTCGATCTTCGTCTGGCCTTCCTCCACACCCTCGGTCGGAAACAGGACCATCTCGTCCATGTGGATGTGCCGACCACAGCCGACGCAGTCAAACTCGATGGGGACAAGATGACCCCGTTCGCCGGTGCCGTAGTACGACTGGCCGCAGTGCGGGCAGCGGAACTGCACGCTGTTGATGGTGAACTCGTAGTCGCTCGGCTTAAAGGGCGTTCCGCACTCCGGACACCGCCGTGCCGGCAGATTCCACAGACGGTAATCACAGGTCTTGCATCGCATTGGAATTGGAGAAGCAGAGGCCTCGCGCCCTATCCCGTTCGAGGCATCCGGCGCCGATCCCGATCCATCAGCGCCGCCCAACTGATCAGGTCCACGTGGATACCTGTTCTTTCACACTCGGTCGGCTGAACCAGATCAGCAGAAAGACCGGCAGCGCCCACCCCCAGACCAGGCCAAAGCAGAGGCCGGGGATCATGATGGCGTTCGTGCTCACAACCATCCCAGGCCCACTGGTCTGAGTCGCAGCCGATGCCACCTGCTGCTGCATCGAAAAACCGATAATGACGCCTGCAAGAACATACACGATCTTGACAATCGACCATGTTCGAGCTGCCTTGGGACTCCACAGCGCACGCTTCGCGATGCCCGCCCCCACGATGATGAGGAAGACGCCCAGAGCGATCGCAACGACACCTGATATCACCGCCCACTGCTCGTTGAATTGAGGCATGTTCGGGTCCGCCGCGACGGTCGCAAGCAGCGTTTTCAGCAAAACGGGCGACAATGCAGCCCAGATTCCGCCCAGGACGTCGAGAC
>CAZTQK010000554.1:0-3334 GCA_964615635.1 uncultured Planctomycetales bacterium | reverse complement strand
TTGGCGAGTTCGTTCGGGCGAGTCTGCCGGGCATCCGGCGTGTGGAGTTCGGCCGAGGGATGGCCGAGATGCTGCGCCTGATGCGAACGGCGGTTGCCGGCGGAATGGATCTGGCGATGGCTGCCCGGCTGTCTTCAGATCTCAAGGTCAATGGTTATCTGCGCGACCGGATGAAGCAGTTCGCGGATCTGCTCGAAGCCGGCAGCAGACCTGCCGATGCCTGTCGTGTTTCCGGGCTGGGATCGGTGTTGTCGACCGCGCTGGCCGCGGGCACGAAGTCGGGCGACATGGATGCCGCCTTGCGGTATGCCGCCGACTATCATGAGGCGGTGTTGACGCGGTGGTGGATTCTGCTCAGCTCGTTCGCCTGGCCGTCTTGCACCATCGGCCTGGGCCTGATCGTCGCGTTTGTCGTGAGGGCCCTGTTCGAGCCGCTGGTCGAGTTGATCCGGTCGGTCTCCGGTGGAGGAATGGGTTGATGCGAGGCTGCAACATCACAAGCCGACCGCGAGGTTTCACCTTCATCGAGATGGTGGCGGGCATCGTCCTGCTGGGGTTAATCGTCGCCTTGTCTTCTCAAGCGATATTCAGTTACCAGAAGTCACGCAATCAGTTGATTGACCGACAGGCGCTCATCTGGGCCGCCTCGGCGCAGCTTGAGCGAATTGCCTCCGGAGCCGCGCTCGACTCGCCGCCGCCAGGAGGCCTCCTGCAAGAGGGCATCTCGTTGCACGCGGAAGCTCAGCCCGGCAGAGGTGATTGGAGAGGCTTCACACGTGTCACCGTCACGGCCACCGTCACCGCCCACGGTGGAAAGGAACTCCGCGAGCAGATCAGCGGATTCGTCCTTGCGGAGGGCAAGCCATGAGAAACGGACGTCGCAAGGGCTTCTCGCTGATTCAAGTGATCGGGATGCTGCCCGTGCTGATGGTCTTGATGGCGATCGGCCTGCGGGCCGAACGCCGGATCGTTCAGACGCAGGTGGTCGAAAACCGCATGCTCTCGAATCAGGCGATGATGCGGGACATCGTCCGGCGCCTGCAGGCCGACGCCCGCCTCACCGAGAGCGCCGTCGTTCGGCGCAGCAACGAGGGACCCGTCCTCGAATTGACCCACGTCGGCAACACGATCGTCTACCGTTGCACCGAGAATCATGTTGAGCGGACGGAGCATGCGGCCGGCGCGGAGCCGATCCGCTATGCATGGGACCTCGAACGCGTTCTCACCGATGTCAAGCATGAGAGCATCGGTTCGTCAAAGGGCGTAATCTGGGTTCTCTTTGATTGCCAGGTGCCGATGGGCGAGGGTCTCAGCATTGACCGACATCTGGCGATCGCTGTCCGAGTGGGCGGAGGTGGTGCCTCATGAGAACGCCGGCAAGTCGCAACGGGTTCGTGCTCATCGTCGTCGTTGTGTTAACCGCTCTGACGGCAGGTCTGCTGGCCATGCTGAGCTTGTGGGCAAGCTATCGATACCGCGAGGTTCAGTCCGAGCGGGTGCGGCAAGTGACGCGCGCGATCAGCGACAGTGCCGTAGCGTATGCCAGGGTGCATCTGAGCGAATGGAAGAGCAACCCGCCAGCCGACCGTGTCGTTCTGGATGTCGGTTCGCTGGCTCCGGCCGGCATGTCCGCGTCTGCATCCGTTGCGTTCGTCATTGAAGAGAACCAGCGCGTTTGCCGGATCGCAAGTCGCGTGGAACGTGGGACGATCGCCTCGGGCGACACGGTTGACTTGCCGCTCGGACCGGCCCCCGCAACGTCTCCCGCGTCATCTGTTCCGGCCGTGGAAAAAGCCGCACCCGAGACCCCTTGACTCGATTGCGGCTTTGTCTTTATCCAGTTGCCCGGCGGATCTTGCCGACGTGCAGAGAGACGTCCGACCTCACATCGCGGCGTCCAGCGAGGCCTGGAGGTCGCGCTTGCTTCTCAGGCCCACGAAGCGCTCCTTCACCTCGCCGCCCTTGAAGAGCATCACCGTAGGAATCGCGCTGATACCAAATTGAGTGGCTAGCGACGGGTTGGCGTCGGTGTCCACCTTGCCGACCTTCGCCTTGCCGACGTTCTCGTTGGCCAGTTCGTCGATGGTTGGTCCCAGGGCCTTGCAGGGCATGCACCATTCAGCCCAGAAATCGACCAGCACCGGTTCAGCGGCATCGAGGACCTCCTGCTGGAAATTGTCTTCGGTAAAGGTCTTGGTATTCGGCCCGGCCATGATTGATCCTCCACGTCGTATTCTCGATCGATCGGCAATGAAAACGATAGCAGGCCGATCGAGAACGATTCTAGGCCCTTGCCTTGTTTGCGTCAACAACGGGCCGAACTCGTCTGCAGATGCACGAAAGCTATTACACGGGTCCCGTCGGCCTGCGGTGTGCTGCACCCGTGGCTGCCGTCCACCGCCCTTCGGACGGAGACAGAAGAAGAGCTCACCCGAACAGCAGATGGATCGCGATCAGATCGATCACCGCCGCGACGGCCAGGGCCACGGCCAGGCGCAGGGAAATGGACCACGACTCGGGCTGGGTGATGGTTTCCAGTGTCGCGGCGCTTTGGAACTCGATCGGCTCGATGTCGCCGGCGTGGAACTGCGCTTCGGCGATCAGCAAGCAGGCCTCGAACTCAGGAATCTTGAGCTTGGTCGCGTACTTGAGCAGCGCCTCACGGCGCGAGTAGCGGAGAAAACCCGCTTCCAGTTCTGAGACGACCATGCCCTTGAAAACCCGCCGTTTATCGGCCATCGACATCTCGGCCGGGGCGTCGTAGAAGATGCGCGGAGCGGGCGCCTTGCTCTCCGTAGGGGCCGCATGCTTCTCCATCGGACTCCTCCTCCTGAAGTTCCTCGCTGTCGATGGATTCTACCGATCCGCGCCGAACCGATCTACGGGCAATAACCGGGAACTCGCGATTTCTTGAACAAATCCGACAGAATTCGAGATGCCCGCGGCAGGCAATACTTATCGGACTGCCGTGTAGCGTGCAGAGGCAAACACCCGCTCAACGATTGGGTCTATCGGTCACCAGGAGGATAGCGACCTCGCCGGCCGGCAGCAGCAATTCGATTGCGTCCGCGTCTTGCCGCACCACGAACGACTTGCCCAACCGTGCGTCGACCTCGCCCGCCAAGCCGCGAATCGTCGCCGGTCGAGCCGCTTTGGGGTCGGCGGTTTCGCTGCCTTCCTTCTTTGTGATCCCGAGGTTATTGAACAGGCCCACCACCAGCGTGGCGCTGCTGGCAACGCGGGCAACGGCGCATCCGACTTCGCCCTCAATCCGGACCGGAGCGACGGCCTTGAGCGCCTCCGACGCCGGCAACACGCCGAGGTCGGCGAAGGG
>CAZTQK010000553.1:0-3347 GCA_964615635.1 uncultured Planctomycetales bacterium | reverse complement strand
CGGCCGGCTCGGTGGTGTGCATCTCCATCACCCGGCCGCTGGTCGGCTCGGTCACGCGAGCACACAGGGTCAATTCGCCCGACTTGTCCTTGTTCAGCACAAAGCAGTGGTCCCAGCCGTTGCCGAACCTGACCTGCTCGTCGTCGGCGTTGATGTTCTTGCCGATCGGCGTGGGCTGAGTGAAATCGAACGGCGTGCCCTTGACCGGGCGGAGCTCGCCGGTCGGGATCAGCGTCTTATCCACCGGCAGGAAGCGGTCGGCGTTGAGCATCATCACGTGGGCGAGGTTGTCTCCGCTGCCCGCGCCGGCGAGATGGAAGTAGCTGTGGTTGGTCAGGTTGACCGGCGTGGGCTTGTCGGTAGTGGCCTGGTAGTCGAGCTTCAGTTCGTTCTTGTTGGTCAGCCAATAGGTCACTATGCACTTGAGGTTGCCGGGGTAACCTTCCTCGCCGTCCTTGCTCGTATAGGAGAGCTTGAGGCCGACGGCGTCGTCGGTCTTCACCGACTCGGCATCCCAGACGACTTTGTCGAAGCCCTTGAGGCCGCCGTGCAGGTGGTTTGCGTTCATGTTATTGACCGCAAGCGTGTATTCTCTTCCGTCCAGGGTGAACTTGCCCTTGGCGATGCGGTTACCGTAACGCCCGACGAGGGCCCCGAAGTACGGATGGCCTTTCAGATAGCCGGCCAGCGTGTCGAAGCCCAGGACGACGTCACCAAGGTTGCCGTCTCGATCGGGAACCATCAGCCGAACCAGGATGCCGCCGTAGGTGGTGATGTCCGCCTTCATGCCGTCGGCGTTGACCAGGTGATAGAGGTCGACCTTCTGGCCGTCGAGCGTGGTGCCGAAGGGTTCCTTGTCCACTTTCATCTCACACTTGGGTCGGGTCATGTCGCTTTTTCCTTTGGGACCGCCCTGCTGCGAGCAGGAGCAAAGCAGGATGGATGCCGTCAGACCGCCGATCACACTCCACCGATTGCACAGCCGGTTCATGTCCGTTTCCTTTCGACTGAGAGACCGGATCATACTCAGATGGCGAAAGGGTAAACACACATCGGCCGGCATGCAAGAACGCGGACTGGGCGATCCGAACTGGCGACTGGCGGTTGAGGTTTCAGATCTCTGATATCGCTCGGCCCGGAATCCGTTCCGGGCCGTGTGTCCTCGTGGAATCCCTTCCACATTCGGCGTGAATGAGGATGGGAATCCTCAGTCCCCAGAGGCCCCAGAAGTGATTCTGGGGCCAGCGGAATTGGGGCTTAAGGCCGGCGAAACGCGGCTCGGCCGGGCTCGCGGGAATCCCGTGCCTCGCCGAGTGTGCCCGATCACTTCTCGACTGCAAACCGATACCAGGTCTCGCTCTGGTATTTCCGACCCGGTTCCAGAATGGTGCTCGGGAACTGCGGCTTGTTGGGCGAATCGGGAAAGTGTTGGGTCTCGAGGCAGAAACCGTAACGATGCTTATAGACCTTTCCGCCCTTGCCCACATTGCTGCCGTCGAGGAAGTTGCCCGAGTAAAACTGGATGCCCGGCTCGGTGGTCGAGACCTCCATGACCCGGCCGGTCGTCGGTTCCAGGACGCGGGCAGCCAGTACCACACCTTCACTGCAGCAGGCCAAGACCCAACTGTGATCGTAGCCCTTGCCATACCTGAGTTGCTCGTCGTCCTGGTCAATGCGGGAACCGATGGTGTTGGCATCGGGCCCGAAGACATCCGTGGTGAAGTCCATCGGCGTGCCCTTCACCGGGCGAACCTCGCCGGTCGGGATCAAGCCAGGGTCGACCGGTATGAACTCATCGGCACGGAGCATGAGCCTGTGGCCAAGGATGTCCCTATTGCCCGCCCCGGCCAGGTTCCAGTAGCCATGATGCGTCAGGTTCACCGGCGTCGGCTTGTCCGTTTCGGCCTCGTACCGGATCTTCAGCACGCCGTTGCAGGTCAACACATACCAGACAGTGACCTTGAGGTTCCCTGGATAACCCTCCTCGCCGTCCTGGCTGAGATAGGTCAGCTTCACCCCAACCTCGTCGTCGATGAAGCGCGCGCCTTGGTGCAGCTTCTTGAATGGCTCCGCCTCCCAGACGACCTTGTCGAAGCCCTTAATCCCGCCGTGCAGGTGGTTACCGTTGTTGTTGGTCGCAAGCTGGTATTCGACGCCGTCAAGGCTAAACCGGCCGTTGGCGATGCGGTTGCCGTAACGGCCGACAATTGCCCCGAAGTACGGACTGTCCTTAATGTAGTCCTCCAGCTTGTCGTAACCGAGGACCACGTCATCCAGGTTGCCGTTGCGGTCGCGAACCATCAGGCGAACAACAATGGCCCCGTAGTTGGTGATGTCCACCTTCATTCGGTCGGCGTTGACCAGGTGGTAGAGATCAACCTTCTCGCCATCCGGGGTCATGCCGAAGGGCTCCTTCTCCAGTTTCATCTCGCACCTGGCCTGGCGCACGTCCGTTTTGCCTTCGGGGCCACCCTGCTGCGAACAGGAGCAAAGCAGCATGGATGCGGTCAAACCACCGATCCACATCCAATCACGGAACAATCGACCCATGTCCTTGCCCTTCCGAGTCAAGATCTGGTTACCTGCCGATCAAAGAAAGAGTAAGCGGGGCATGTGACTGACGCAAGAACGAGGAAAGGAATGGAGAGTTGGGAATGCGAATTGGGTTCAGGCGCAGGCTGCCGGCCCTTGCGACGGCGAGGTCTGCCGGGTCAGAAGCTTCGGATCGAACGGGGTTCCGCATTCCGGGCACCTCGGCTCGGTCAGGCCATGCAGCGGGTAGCCGCACCTGCCGCACAGGCCGGGATGCTTGAACGCCCGGATCGCGGGACCTCGAAGACACGCGATGATGCTCAGCGGGACCATGACAACGAGGAAAACCGCGTCGGCACGGAGGAACGCGGGCCGGGCCTGCAGAGGGCCCATGTTGAACAGAGCCACCAGACCAAACATGGCGAAAGGCAGCACCAGGTGCGCCAATCCGATCGCCCAAGCCCACCGGTAACGAGCAATCAACCCGACAACGATCAGGATGAGGCCCAGCAGACCGTCCAACAGACCGAGCATCACTGCGGTGTCGATGTCCTTGAGGCAGGCCACCCAGCCGATGATGTTGACCACAAGCGCCAGCAGGATGAACAAGCGAGAAAACATCACGGTGGTGCGCTGGATGGCCGTCGGCCGGGCCTGCTCCAGCGGTGCGGCGCAACCGGCGCAGGATCGGCTGTCTGCTGGTATCCGGGCGTTACAGGCCGGGCAACGGATTGACATGTACCAAGTGTACTCGCTCAAGAACAAGGATGGGAATCCTGGACGCCACGAAGTGCCGCTCGGCCCGGAATCCGTTC
>CAZTQK010000552.1:0-3371 GCA_964615635.1 uncultured Planctomycetales bacterium | reverse complement strand
CTATTCCTGCGTCGACGAAGAGAAGGCCGTGCAACTGGCTCGGCGGCGGCTGGAAGAGGCGCAGACCAAGCTGGGCAACGTCCAGAAGTGGAACCGCCGCCTGGATGAGGAGGTTTTCGAGTACAAAGGACAGGTGCAGGCCCTCGGCCGGATGGTGGACAGCGAGCTGCCGGCGGCCATCGCACGCCTCGACCGCATGATCGAGTCGCTCGAAGCGTATATGTCGCTCAAGTCCGCGGCCGGTGAGGACGTGGACCTCCACGCGGCCTTTGCCAGCGTTGCCCGAGGGGGTGAGCCCGGCGAGCTGTTGGACAGCCCCTGGCCGGAGTCACGTGCGGCCGCCTACGCGGAACTGCGCAAGCTTAGTCCGTCCGCCGAGACCCGGCAACAGGCTCCGGCAGGGCCGATCCCTCAGCCTCTGGCCGGCCGCATCGTCAGCCAGGCTGATCGCGAGGGGATCGCAGGGCTGGACATCACCCGTACTCTGCCGTCACCCGATTCCCGATTGGTCTTCGCGGTGGGCTGTGACACCGCTTCGCATCTCTATGTCGAGCGGGCCGAGCCGGCCGGGCCTGACGACAGCGGGTGGTACCTGGGACCAGTCGAGGGCGACCCGCCGGACCGTTTTCAGGCGCTGCCGATCGGGCAACTTCTGGCCCAGGGGCCTCAGTGGGCGTCGATCCTGGACCTGCCGGTCGGCACCCTTCTCGTCTTGCGGGCGGAATCGGTAGAAGCCCTGCTCGACGACCGTGGCACGATCCTCTGGCCCGGGCCGACTGAATCTGCCGACAAAAGGAGACAGCCGTGAGTCTTCACACCGGCCAGGCAAACATGAGAAAGGCTTCAAAGGACCTCGCAGTTCGTTGGGGTGAGGTGCGGTCGGTGTGGCGCGACGATATCGCCAAGAAGTTTGAGGACCAGTATATCCATTCGCTGTTGCGGGAACTCAGGGTTGCCCAGGAGGCAATGGCCCATATGGGTTCGGTCATTACTCAGATTCGGCAGGATTGCGAGTGAGACAGCGGACCGGGAGTGCCGCGGATGTCGAATGAAGGCAAAGAATACGCTCCTGAAGAGTCGGCCCTCGGGTCCGACTACATCGACTTGCAGCGGGCCGCACTGAGGCAGTGGATCGACTTGTCCGTGGAGGCCGTCCAGGCAGCCCAGGCGCCCTTCGAGCACAAGCACAAGTCGGCGTCGCGGAAGGCACAGCAAAGATATGACCAGGCACGCGGCAAGCTCGATCACTATCTTCAGACGCGCCTGGAGAGCGCCCGCCGGCACTATGAAGAGCAGATCGCTCAGATCGAATCACTCCACGCGTCGGATCTCCGGACCCTCGAGGAAAACACCTCGTCGCTGCAATCGCGAATCGAACACGACATGACGAAGGCCGAACAGCGGGCCAAGAGCAAGCTCGATCACGAGCTGTGGCTCAGCGAAAGTGTCGCCCAGGCGACCAAGGAGCAGGTGGCCAGGGACCTCAAGGAGTTCAAGGAGGCTTTCCCAAATCAGGAAGCGGTGATCACCAGCCTTCGCCAACAGGCCGACTGGTTGCTATACCAATACGGTCAGATGCGTCTTGCCGAAACGGAGGACCCGCCTGGCCGGCTCCCGGAATCGGGCAGTCCGCAGACGGCATTTCAGCAGCAGGTCGAACTGGCACAGGGGCAAATCGCCGCCTTGGCCCAGTTGAGCTGGCCGAGTCTGCTGACCGGCGCGAAGTTGTACCTGCTCGCGATGCTGGTTTGCGCCGCCGCTGTTGGGCTGGCTTCATTGCCGCAGGTGCTCGGGTGGCCCGGATGGCCGTCGTTCATGGTGGCCGGACCAGTGGCCTTCGCACTATCTCTCGCAGCGGTCATCGGAGTGGTCAGGCTCATTGCTCCCAAGGCCGCCACCCGTGTTCGGGAGGCCTACCTGCCTATTCGGGAGAGCCTGGCCAACGCACGGATGGCGCTGGATCAGTACTCGGACCGGTTCCACCGCCGTCTCCAGGACAAGCAGGCCGAGTCGACCCACAAGCGCGAGGCCGAGGAGAACCGGGCAAACAAGAAATTCAACACGGAGATGGCGGAAACCCGCAAGACCGCCGAATCATCGACGAAAAAGGCCGGCGAGGCTCACACCTGGCTGCAACGAGAAATCGAAGAACGTCACGCCGCCAATCGACAGAAGGCCGACCAGGAATGGAAGCCGATCATCGAGCGGCTCGAACAACGCCTGGAACGCGCGACGACTGCGGTTCGCCGTCGCTACGAGCGTGAGATGGGTGCCTGCCAGGCCGCTTACGACCGTGCCCGGACTGAACTCGAAGCCCGCTGTCGGACGGGCCTGGACCACATTCGAGCATTCCTGAACCGAACGGCTGATCTCGACCCGCGCGCACTGATGGATTGGAGCGACCCGGCCTGGCAGCAATGGCGGCCGACGAACCGTTTCAGTCCGGTCATTCGTTTCGGGCAGATCGAGATCGAGATGAAGCGGCTATCTGAAGATGTTCTGAAGCTGGGTGACTTCGCCGCGGATCACCCCGGCAATCTGCGCGTGCCGGCGGTACTCACTCTGCCGAACAACGCTTCGCTGCTGGTTCAGACCGACCAGCACGGCCGCGACGAGGCCATCTCCGTCCTGCAGGCGGTCATGGCCCGGTTGCTGACTTCCCTGCCGCCCGGCCGTGTGCGATTCACCATCGTTGATCCCGTTGGGCTGGGCCGCAATTTCGCCGGATTCATGCACTTGGCGGACTACCAGGAAGCGTTGGTTGACTCACGCATCTGGACGGAAGCCGCCCATATCGAACAGCGGCTGACCGACCTGACGAACCACATGGAGAACGTGATTCAGAAGTACCTCCGTAACGAATTCGAATCGATCGATGCATATAACCGCCAGGCAGGCGAGCTCGCCGAGCCGTACCGCTTCCTGGTGGTGGCCGACTTCCCGGCCGGCTTCAACGAAGAAGCCGCCCGCCGACTGAGCAGCATCGTCAGCAGCGGGGCTCGATGCGGCGTGTATACGTTGATTGCCCATGACATCCGCCAGCAGCCGCCGATCGGGGTCCAAGTTGACGACATCAGCGCCCGCAGCATCAACCTGGTGCGGGAAAGTGGCCGGTTCATCTGGCAGGACGAAGTCTTCCGCCAGTTCCCCTTGACGATTGATGCACCGCCGGCCGAGGCGGCGTTGACCAGACTGATGCACGCGGTTGGCAACTTGGCCCGCGATGCCAATCGCGTCGAGGTCCCGTTCGAGACTATCGCCCCTTCGTCAGACAAGATGTGGTCACTCAGCGCCGCCGAGGAGCTGCGGATTCCGGTCGGCCGGACCGGCGCGGTGCGAATCCAGGAACTGAGGCTCGGCCGCGGCGTCGC
>CAZTQK010000551.1:0-3372 GCA_964615635.1 uncultured Planctomycetales bacterium | reverse complement strand
CTGTACCGGAAGCTTCGCGAGTACGGACTTTGAAAATGGTATCTGCCGGGCTGACCGAGGCACGGATGGCCAGGCAGCACGTGGCATGGCGTCGGGAGCTGGGCTACCATAGGGACGCAGGTTTCGACGAACGCCCCCTTCATTCTGGAGAACTCGACATGTCCTCTCTTGCTCGATGCAGACGTTCAGGCCGTCCGGCAACGGGTCTGATCATCGTTGTGCTGCTTGTCAGCGGATGCGCCCGGGAATTGATGCCCACGCCGAACATCTGCGCCGACCCGAATCGAAATCTCTTCGACGACGTCCCTGCAGAGTACCAGAGCAACCGCATGCCGGTGCTGTACGCCACCGATCGCACCACCGCCAAGGGCAAGAAGGAGGGCCTTCAATACGACGTGGACCGGTCCCAGTCGCTGGCCTTCGGCGTCTGCACCGTCGCAATCGGAAAGGATGTCTCATGGAAGGACCTGGTCAAGGAAAGCCGCACGCAGCAACGCAGGCGGGCTCTGCCAGTGTCGGTCGAGCAGATCGACGAGAAGGGCAGATATCCGGACGCCGTGCGGTTCCACGTCGTGGACGGGCGCATCGTGGCCGACGAAACCGTCCTGCGGCGAGAGAAGGAGGCCGACGAGGCGCTGCGGACGATGGTGTCCGAGCGTCTGGTCTCCGTCCCCATCAAGGAGGCGTATGTGTTCGTCCACGGCGTGGGAAACACCTTCGATTACGGAGCGGGCACGATCGCAGAGCTTTGGCACTTCATGGGCAGACGGGGCATTCCCGTCCTGTACTCCTGGCCCGCGGGCTACGATGAGGGCATCATCCAGTCGTACACCCGCGACCGCGAATCGGGCGAGTTCACCATTTTTCACCTGAAGCAGTTCCTGCGGGCGCTGGCCTCCTGCCCGGACTTGCACCGGATCCACCTGATCGCCCACAGCCGGGGGACGGATATCATCTCAACGGCCTTGCGCGAACTGCATATCGAATGCACGGCCGCAGGCAGGCAAACCCGGTCTCATCTCAAGCTGGGCAGCTTGGTGCTGGCTGCAGCAGATATGGATGTCGAGGTGGTCACCCAGCGAATAGCGGCCGAAGGCGTTCAGCTTGTCTCGGACAACGTGACCGTGTACATGTCGGAGAAGGACCTGGCGATGAAGCTGGCCGACTTTCTGTTCGGCAGTCTGCGCCGCCTCGGCCAATTGCGGGGAACGGACCTGACGCCCGATCAACAGAGGAAACTCGCGGGGACGACCCACCTTCAGTTCATCGATGCCAAAGTCAGCAGTGGATTCGTGGGACACAGCTACTTCTATCAGAACCCGGCAGTCAGCTCCGACCTGATCCTGCTGCTGCGCGACCACCGCAAACCCGGTGCCGAGCACGGCCGGCCGTTGAAGAAGCGAGATGACGGCTTCTGGGAAATCCGCGACGGATACCCAGCCGTCAAGGACAAGGCAACCGCACAGCAGGGCCGGTAGAGATGGTGCGTTCCCGGAAACAGAAGAGGCACCCCCGTCGCATCTCATGCGAGACTCGCCGCGAGATCGCTAGAGGAGCCTGCATCAGGCCCGCTGTACGATCTTGAAGTAATGGTCGAAGAACGCTTCCGGCTTCACGTCCACGGCCACCTGATGAGGTTTCTCGGCTGCGTTGGGGTTGAAGTGCGTCAAACCCTTGAGCCTGGTCGATTCCAGCTCAACCTCGACCAGACCAGCCCGATAGGTCAGGATATCCGGCTGGAAGACGTCCACTGCGGCCAGCGGATCATGAAAGGTAATCACCGGTCGGCGTTTGAACCACTCCTCGGCCATCTCGCCGACGATCTTGCGCGGTCCCTCGCTGAATCGCTTGCGGAACTCGTCGGCCGGCATCTCGCAGCGTGTGGTGACCTCCAGACCAACGCACCTCACCGCGGGAGGCCGGGCGGCAAAAACGATGGCCGACGCATGCGGATCGCCGATGGCATTCCACTCCATCAGACCATAACCCGCCGGACGGGCCACATACAGGCCCGCCATCATCACGTACTGCTTGAGCAAGGCCGGGATTTCGGGATCCAAGGCAAAGAGCAAGCCAGCGTTGGTAAGCGGCCCGACGGTCAGCAGCGTGATTTCGCCGGGACGTGACCGAATAGTCTGACGCAGAAAGTCGACCGCCACGTTGGCCGGGAAGGATTCCCGGTGCGGGTAGCGGGCCAGCACGGTTCGCTGGGGAACATCCGGCTGTTTCTGGGGCACGAGCATCGGCTTGCCCGCTCCGCTATGGATCGGCACGTCCTTGCGGCCGAAGGCCTGGCAGACGGCGTCGGCAAGCTGAGCGCGAACGACCGGCCGGCCGGTCACGGTGGTGATACCCAACAGTTCGCACCGCGGCTGGCTCAGCAGGTACGTCAAAGCCACGGCGTCGTCAATGTCGCTACCGATGTCGGTGTCCAGCAGAACAGGTATTCGATCTTCAGCCATTCTGAACTCTCAATTCTCCATTCTCGATTCCCTGGTGGCCTTCTCCAGCCCGCCGATCAAGGCCGACTGCGTCAACACCTCGTCGAGCCGGATGACATTATCAGGGCTGCCCGCCGGAATGATCAAGTACAGCGGCACACCGCCGCTGCCGTAATTCCTCAGGTCCTCGGCGATCTCACGGCTGGGCAGCGTGTAGTCAGCCTTGAACGGCAGCACCCCCAGTCGTTTCATCGCTTCGCGGACCGGCTGGGTATTGATCACAACCTTCTCGTTGGCCTTGCAGTTGACGCACCACTCGGCGGTGTAGTCGATGAACACGGTGTAGCCCATATCGACGGCGCGGCGGGCCCGCTCGCGGGTGTAGGGTATCCAAGGGATCTCATCGCCCTTCCAAACCAGACCGGCAAACTCGTCCGCCGGCCGCGATCCGACCGGGGCCGGCTGCCACGCCCCCAACACCAGCGCTCTTTGCCGCTCGATCAGGTCCGGAATGCTCGACCCCCGGTGAAAACAGAGCAACCAGCCCCCGATGACCACAGCCGCGGCCAGCCCGTAGTAAGTGATCTTCCGTCGCGGGGCGGCCCCATATTCAACCTTGCCGTACAGCCACGCGGCCAGCGACACCAGAAGCAAAAACAGAACCGCCAGCAGCAGGCCGTAGCCGCCCTGTGGTTCCTCGTTCTCATCAATGATGATGAAGTTGGGATCAAGCCGGCCGGCCGCGCTCTTGGAGAGCAGGCTCCTGACCTCTGAATCGAGTGTGAGCCCGAAAAGCACCAAGCCCTGGACATCCTTTTTCAAATGCATGCGCCCCTCGTAATTCTGAAGCATCTGCAACGCTTCGTCTCGCGTGGCTGGCTTGAGGGTCAGGGCTTCTTTAGCGAGGGCAAGCGATTGGGGATCCTTACAC
>CAZTQK010000550.1:1984-3379 GCA_964615635.1 uncultured Planctomycetales bacterium | reverse complement strand
CACGGTGGTTGCTAACGGCAACCCGGCGCGAGCCGAGGGAAAGTGCCACAGAAAACATACCGCCCTTGACATGCGGCCCGGGCTTCGCCCGCCGGCGCGAGCCGGGGGCGCGAAGCGCCCGCCGCATGTCAAGGGTAAGGGTGAAAAGGTGCGGTAAGAGCGCACCGCGTTGCGGGTGACCGTGACGGCAGGGCAAACCCCACCGCCAGCAAGCCCAAATAAGCAGCGAGAGGCGGCCCGTCTCGTTTGAGCTGCGGGTAGGGTGCTTGAGCGGTCTGGCGACAGACCGCCCAGATGAATGATCGCCGCCCTTGACTCGCCGCGTCTCGCTTCGCGAGAGTGGCCGCGCAGCGGCCGCAGGCGAAGCCTGAAGCGGCGTGTCAAGGGTAACAGAATTCGGCTTATTCGCCCGCTCCGCCGATTATGGATACATCTGTTGATTTACTGACGGGAGTGGTCTCTCGTGCCTCATTCATTCATTATCATCTTCGATCATTCAAAGGAGAGATCCTATGGTGCTGCATGTGCTTCGATTCATCTTCGTGGCCCTTGTGGCCATCGTGGCGATGAGAGTCGCCGAGTATTGCTGGAGAGTCATGCCGGCCTACGCCATTCTGTCGTTCGCGCTGGGACTGGCCTGTCTGGTGGTCGCCCTTGATGTTTTCATTCCGCAGAAGTCTTTGTTGGCCATCTCGGGGATGTTCTTTGGGCTCGTGGTGGGCATGGTCGTGGCCTTTGGATTGAGCCTGATTCTCGATGCGGTCGTATTGCCCTACAAATCAACGCTGACCAAGGTGCTCGAGAGTGACGCCATAGGGGCTTTCTGGCCTTCGTCGTCGACGCCGGATGGCGGCTACCTGGACGAAGACGCGGCGGCCCAGCCCTCCGACTGGAGACCGGATGCCGTGTCCGCGCCGGGAGGAGGCGTGTTCCGGCGGCTGTTGTGGACGATGATTGGCCCGGACCCAACCGGCTCTGCTCAACGAGTTGCCCTTGCTGCACCGGCCGCGCGGCCGTCTCCAGGCGAGATCCGATACAAAGAGATGATGTCTTCCATCAAGGTGCTGATCGGTGTGGTGTGCTGTTACATCGCGGTGAGTTTCATTCTGCAGACCAAGGACGACATTCGCTTTGTGATTCCCTATGTCGAGTTCGTCAAGCAGCGCAAGGGAGAACATCCGCTGATCCTGGACACGTCGGTGATCATCGACGGGCGGATCATTGACATTCTCGAGGCTTGGCACGTTGATGCGCCGGTGATCATCCCGCGGTTCGTGCTTCAGGAATTGCACACCGTTGCCGACAGCGGTGACAAGCTCAAGCGCAACCGGGGTCGGCGGGGGCTCGACGTGGTGAATAAGCTGCAGGATCTCGAAACCATCGAGCTTCAATTCC
>CAZTQK010000550.1:0-1974 GCA_964615635.1 uncultured Planctomycetales bacterium | reverse complement strand
ATTCCAGGAGGTGAGGGCGACGCGCGAGGAAGAGCGGGAGGGCGTCGACCAGCGCCTGGTTTCCCTGGCTCGCAAGATGGAGGGGCGGTTGATCACGAATGATTACAACCTCAATAAGGTCGCTCAGATCCGGGGCGTCGACGTGATCAACATCAACGATCGGGCCAACGCGCTCAAGCCGGTCTTCCTGCCGGGCGAGACCATGCAGGTGAAGATCATCAAGCCTGGCGAAGAGGTTGGTCAGGGCGTCGGTTATCTGGAAGATGGAACCATGATTGTCGTCGAAGGTGCGCGAGACAAGATCGGCCAGTCAGTGACCATCAGCGTGACCAGCGTCCTGCAGACCAGCGCCGGCCGGATGGTCTTCGGGCGGACGAGTGACGCTTCGTCGCCCCCCGATCGCTCGCGCCGCCGCCAGAACCCTCCGAACCAGACATCCACCTGATCGGTCCTGCACCCGATGAACCCGTCTATCACCGCCCGCAGACCCCTGCAAGCCGTTCCTGTCCCGGCTTGGGCACCCTGTCAAAGGGGTCGCCAGCACCAGACCTGCCGATGATCTCGACATTTCAGCATCCCACCGCTCGGAATTCGCGTATGCTACTGTAAGCCCGAGGCACGATCGATTGTCTAACAGGGGTAGTCATGGCCGAGAGCCTCTCAAGCCGGCTGGGACAGGAGTCCTACCCCGCGGACGGCGAGGACGCAGTCCTGGCCGAGGCCTTTGCGCGGCATGATCCGGTCGTTTTCGACCGGCTCGTCGAGACCTGTCAGGCCAGAGTGGCTCGTTTGGCGTGCCGATTGCTCGGCTGGCCGCAGGATGTGGACGACGTTGTGCAGGAGGTGTTCCTGGCCGTGTGGAAGGGGCTGCCCCGATTCCGCGGGGAGGCGGAGTTGGGCACATGGTTGACACGGATCACCATCAACAAGTGTCGCAGCCACCAGCGCAAGCAGATGCTGAGGCTGCGGCGGCTCTGGAACACAGAGGGAGGCAAGACCGTCGATTCTGCCCCTGCGGATCGGGAGATGCTCGACCAGGAGGCCCACGCGGAAGTCCGTCGTGCGGTGCGCAGGTTGCCGGCGAAGTACTGCGAGGTCGTGGTGCTTCGGTACCTGGAGGAGATGTCCGTCGAAGATATCGGGCAGATCCTGGGCCTGACTCGCAGCGCTGTCGAGGTTCGGCTGCATCGGGCGAGGGAGCGATTGAGAAAGGAATTGGCCGGATTGCTGGAGGAATGAGCGAGGCGCCAGGTAGGGCCGACGCCCTCGTCGGCCACCCCCCTCGATCCCCCACTTGTGAAGGGGGGAGGTGTGAATCATGAGCAATGAACGACTCCAACAACTGTTGCGAGAGGCGGACGCGGCTTTTGGCGACCCGCGGGTCGGTTCTGCTGACTTGCCTCTGAAGGTGCGACAACTGGCGAAGCGGCAACGCCGGAGGAGACTGTTCGGTAGTGCCGCCGCGGCCGTCTTGGTGCTGAGTTTGTCCACGGTTGCATGGGTGAACCGATCTGGCCGTCCAAGCCCCGCGCCCGCGCCGATCCTGGCTGACAACAGCCCGAAACCCCTCTCCGCGGCCGAGTTGCAGATGCAGATCGAGCGGTTGCGTGACGAGATCCGGACCGGTTGCCAGGCCGTCCACGAGGTCTTGGAGCGGCAGGAGGTCGAGCAGCGCCTGGCAGCCTTGCGAGAACAAGCGGAGGCAGACCCACTCAAGGCGGTCAATGACCAACTGGACCGGGCCGCGCTAACCACGGTCTACCAGGCGGACCGGATGTATCACGAGTTGAACCTGCGGGAATCGGCCATCGCGTCATATGAACGGACGATCAAGCTCTTTCCCCAGACACATTGGGCACAGGTGGCAAAGGACAGACTGGCCGAGCTGAAAACGGCCGGAAACGGAGATGCAACATGAAAACCAGGGCTTCGCATACTGGTGTGCTGGTACCACTCGTTGTCGCAGGTCTGGCA
>CAZTQK010000549.1:0-3391 GCA_964615635.1 uncultured Planctomycetales bacterium | reverse complement strand
CACGGGCAGCTTGTCTGCCCGTGCACTGGCGGGCAAGCCGCCAGTGGCACCCGAGCCAACCGAGCTTACCGAGACAGGCTCTAAACCGAAGCGGACACGCAAGCGCTGACCGGTTGTGCCGAGAGGGTGACACATGACTGCCAAGTGCAAACACATTCACCGCGTCCCTGTACCCCCTCCCCGTTCCGCGGACGCCCATAAGGGCACCTTCGGGCGGGTCCTTGTTGTTGGCGGAAGCGTCGGAATGGCCGGGGCGCCGGCCTTGGCCGGCTTGGCAGCGTTGCGAAGCGGGGCCGGTCTGGTGACCATCGCGGTGCCTGAGTCGGTCCAGCCTTCGGTGGCCATCGTGTGCCCCTGCGCCACCACCATCCCCCTGCCCGAAACTCGCGACGGCCGGATTGATCCCCCCGCTGCCGAGCGGAAGCTCAAGAAGCTGGGCCTGCTCGACGCGCCGCCGGATGGTGCCCTGCCGGACGTCGTGGCGATCGGCCCAGGTGTCGGACGCGGACCAGCCACATATGGGGCCCAGTTCTGGCATCTGATCGATGCCTTCCGGCAGTTGGGAGTCCCGGCCGTGATCGACGCTGATGCCCTGAACCTTGCCCCCCAAGGCGGCCGTCAGGGAACCAAGGGTTGGCAGACCCTCAACCATGCCGGGACGGTCATCACCCCTCACCCGGGCGAGCTGGCCCGGATGCTCAAGACATCAACCACCCAGATTCAGGCCGACCGGGAGGGGCAGGCGGTCCGAACGGCCCAGGCCATGCAGGCCAACAGTAGCACCGACGCTAGTCCCCCGGTTGTCGTCCTCAAAGGGGCCGGGACAATCGTCACCAATGGCAAGTTAGTCTACACAAACAACTCGGGTAACCCTGGCATGGCCACCGGCGGCAGCGGTGACGTGCTCACCGGCGCCATCGCCGCCCTGATCGGCCAAGGTATGAGCCCATTTGACGCCGCCATCGCAGGCGTCTACTTCCACGGCCTGGCCGGCGATCTGGCAGCTAAGAAACTCGGCCAGATCTCGATGATCGCCACGGACATGATCGCTGCCCTGCCCGAGGCGTTCCAGAGAAAGCCCCTTCGCGGACTCGGCCACCCAACACCGGCGGCACAGGCCGGCATGCCGGAACGCTATCGAGCGTGACAGACATGCAACGTCGCACCGCACATCTTCCGCTTCACGGGGGCAAGGCTCCGGCCTGGCTGTTCAAGCGGATGCACCGGATGGCCGGCTCCGTCGTGCAGCTCATTGTCGCAGACCAGGGTCCGGCCGAAATGCTGCGGCGACTGGCCGACCCGCTTTGGTTCCAGGCATTCGGGTGCGTCCTCGGGTTCGATTGGCATTCGAGCGGCCTGACCACCGTGACGTGCGGGGCCCTGGGCGAGGCCTATCGGCGGATGGGACCGGATCTGGGCATCCATGTTGCAGGCGGTAAGGGCGGGGCCTCGCGCAAGACACCCGAGCAGATCGCAGACATCTCCGCCCAGAGATCTCTGCAAGGTGACCGCCTGATCTACTCCTCGCGCATGGCCGCCAAGGTCGACAGTGCGGCCGTGCAGGACGGCTACCAGATTTACACGCACCACTTCCTGTTCAGCGACGACAACGAGTGGTGCGTGGTTCAGCAAGGCATGAACGACGCCAATGGTTACGCCCGCCGATACCACTGGCTGGGCAGCACGGTGAGTGACTTCGTCTGCGAGCCGCACAACGCGGTCGCCTCGCCGCCGGCCGATTCGGAGTTGCTCTTGAACATGGTGGCCCGCGAAGCAGACCCCTCGCGGTGGCGCTCCAGCGAGCTGGCCCGCATCCAACCCGACAAGCTACTGCGTGAAATCACCGCCGGACCATCGCTGTTCATGCCCGCTCATCATCCAGTCATGCCGGCCGACATCAACCCCGAGCGGCTGCGGCGGATTCTGGCGACTACTTTCGAGAGACAACCGAAAGACTTCGAGACGCTGCTCGGCTGCCCGGGCGTCGGGCCGAAGACGATCCGAAGCCTCGCCCTGCTGGCCGAGTTGATCTACGGCACGCCCGCCTGCCGCCGCGACATCACCCGCCGCTGGTCGCCAGCCGATCCGCCCACCTTCACCTACGCCCACGGCGGCAAAGACGGCCACCCCTTCCCCGTCGACCGCCCCACCTACGACAAATCCATCGCCATCCTCGAATCCGCCGTCCGCCGCGCCAAGATCGACCCCGCCGGAAAAGATCAGGCCCTGCTCAGGTTATCGAAGTGGATGGCCCCGGCCGGCCCGCGATGACCCGCACAAGGCGCCGCGCGTCACGGTCATGTTGTGGACTTCACGTCCTGTCAAATCTCAGAATCGAAACGTGGCTTCGAACATCAGGGAATCGCGGTCGCCAATGCCGACTTCGACCGTCAGGTAAATGTCCTTGCCTATCTCCAAGCGGCCGCCGACGATTGTGTTCCACGGGTTGACAGCTTCCACATTCGCACGGAAATTGAGGTCGAGAATCCCGAGGCGACCGGTCATGACCTCTTGGACGCCCTGGTACATGGCCCCGCCCCACAAGGAACCGTACAGGTCGCCGAGTGGCGAATTCTGCAGGATGCGCTCCCTCACACCGAGCCGCACGCTGAACACCATGACATCGACCATGTCCAAGGATGCGACCAGCGGGCTGAAGCCGAGGAAAGTCTTGGTGAAGTTCAGGTCCGCCAAGCCAAACACGATCGTGGGTTGATCCCTGACGGGCTTGAAACCGGCAGCCAAGGTGCCTCCCAGACCCACGGTCGGCCCCTCGTAGTCCAGCCTGATGTTGAACTTCGGGCCGAGTGGGCGCAGGATCGGGAGCATGGCCGGCCGCAATTTGATGTCGGCGTGCCCGTCCACATAGCCGGCGATCGCGTACAGGTCCAGGAACGGGAAGACCCAAGCATCAAAGCGAGAGGTCCACGCGGTCTGCTGTGTTTTGACATGAGTGACGTGAACGAGGCTGCCGACGTCGAGCAGCCCACCACCCTGCCCCCCAAGTGTCAGCTCCGGTATGTTGAAGTTCTGTTTGTCGGAGTAGATGTTGCCCGAGACGCCCAGCGGGACCGGCAGCTCGAAACCGTGCTCGCGGGCCTCCTTTTCGCCCCAGAGAGGCAACCCAGACCAGTGAGTCACCTCTTTTCCGGCAACCAGCTCCGGCCCAGAGGTCGGCATGTCGCCGACCGATTGAGCGATGACCACGCCTGATATCAGCCAACCAGGCGTGAGGAACACGGATGCGAAAACGAATGTGACTCGACCGATGCCGATGTCTCCTGATGCTCGTTTCGGTTTGGAGACCGCCGTTGCAGTGACACCAGGTTCATATCCTACTCATTCCGACCCGGCGTGCCCACCACGCAATCGTCTCCGCTCGGACGGGGCG
>CAZTQK010000548.1:0-3407 GCA_964615635.1 uncultured Planctomycetales bacterium | reverse complement strand
TGCTCCATCACCGAAGTCCCATTCAAGATAGCCCGCATTGCAGTAAGAGTCCCAGTCGGTTTGATACGCGGGATTCTCTGGCGTTGCCGAGAATGTCACTTCCTGACCGACTCCGGGCTCCTCCGGCGTCCGAGTGATTATCGCGGCCGGAACAACCTCGATCAAGGTTTCATCACAGACGCTTTGTTGAGGGTCGCCATATGTGATACACAGTTGCACGCGATGTTGGCCAGGTTCGGAGATCCTTGCGGTCACGACAAGGGGGTTGCCCGGGTCGGGGGTGAACTCCACATTGCCAGCCCCGCTGTTGCTCCACGTTGCGGTCATACCTGGGGGCAGGTTCGACTCGCAATTGACAGTCCCGACAAGACCGGCCTGCGCGTCGCTTGATATTGCGATGATCCGGTCCGGGCCAGCGTCGACATCCGGCGGCGTCTGGCAGGCATTGCCTATTCCATTACGGTCACAGTCCAACTGCCGGGGGTTGGGCGTATTTGGACAGTTGTCGTCGCAGTTGGCGGTGTTGCCGCCGGTGCAGGGATGATCGCCGGCCGTCCCGCTGCCATCGCCGTCATTGGGGATGCCGTCGCCGTCGGTATCCGTCGTATCTGTCGGCAGTTCGGCGTTCGGCTCTGGATTGCCGCAGCCGCTGAGCCCGGGCTCGGTCTTGGCCGGATCATCGGGACACAGATCGCAGGCGTCGCCCGCGCCATCGCCATCGGTGTCAGTCTGGTCGGTATTCGCCACGTACGGGCAGTTGTCCTTCTTGCCGCTCAACCCGTCGCCGTCGAAGTCCTGGCCTCTCACGACCACCTTGACGGTGTCCTCGGCGTTCTTGACAACAGGCTTTCCAGAATCCGCGGCATCTGCAGTATCTGCGATCAACTGGACAATGAGCTGAAACTGGAGGACCTCGGTTTCCTCTGACGGTGCAGGAGCGATGAAACTGGCCAGCGGCTGATCATTCTGACTCAGTTCAACGGTTTCGCCGGCGATCTGCACCCAAGAATAAACGAGGGTGCCGGAGCCGGTGCTCAGACGGCCGTCGAGCCAACACTGCGAGCCCTCGTCGATCTCCTGGTCCTCGCCTGCTTCGGCGATCACCTCGATCGATCCGGCCGGGTCAATCGGGTCGCCAGGGTGAAAGCCCTGGACATCATCGCCGGCGTCGGGACTGATGCAGGTCTGGCCTGCGCACAGCAATATCGCACTCAGGACGAACAGGCAGCGCGATAGACTGAACAGGCCACGGCTAGAAAGCGACTTGCAGTGCCCGAACTGGGCGCACAGATTGGTCGGCTTCATTTCCCCATCCCCCCAAAATGACAACCCGTTCCAGGCCGCCTAGTCCCCTTAGACAGCCCAAGCTGCCGCGCCGACCACAAGTGTCGTATACCCGTCCCGCAGAAGCAAGCGCATACCAAGACCGCGCTGCACAAATGCCTCAAAACCCCTGCGCAGCCGATAACACTGGCGTTCCCGTCCTGCCCTGCGAGTGCTGGCTTCAAATAGGTCTCCAAAACCGACGAATTAGGGTGTCCGACAGATCCCTGACGAATCGCACAGATAACTTATCGAACCTCGCAAGGTCAGAGTGTAGGCACAATCCTTGCGCCCCCGGACGATACACGGGCAGCAATGCACACGGCCGTGCCGACCTCATCGGGCCTTCTGGTTGGCCCAAGGTCGGATGGACGAGGCCGACGGCCAGACACTCTCAGAATGCGGCATCCAAGCCAAATCAGTTTATCGGACGCCAGGTGTCCAATGTCAAGAGGTGTATGTCTGATTGCCGCCGGCGGGACTGACGGTCTTGTCGGCCGAAGGCACGGGGCTTCTCGCTTTTGCGATGGGCCCTTTAGCCGCTATTGTACTGTGGCTTAAACAGGGAGGCTCTTCATGACGCCACGCAGACCCGCACGAGTCAACTGGAAAGTCCTCATCGCGCTGTTGCTGATCTTCTGCCTGGGAGGAATTGCCGCGTACTTCCTGCATGGTTATCGGGTGCGCACGGCAGTCCGCCGGGCCCTGATTGCCGGCAACGCGGCCTATGACCAGCGTGAGTTCACCAAGGCTGCCGCGCAACTGGGACGCTACCTGTCGGCGCATCCGGAGGATATCCAGACTCTGCTCAAATACGCGGATGCTCAACTGCGCCGCAGACCCCAGGCGGGCGCGAACGTGCAGCAGGCGGTCAATGCTCTGGAGCAGATTCTTCGTCAGAACCCCGCGGAGGCCGAGGCGGCGAGCAAGCTAGTGGATTTGTACCTTCTGATACAGGACAAGGTGGGCGCTCGCCGCATTGCGGAGAGCTGGTACGTGGCTGCCCCGGCCGAGCCGCTTGCTCGACGCGCCTTGGTGCGGGCATTGATCGCCCAGGGAAAAGATGATGCGTATGCGAAGGCTCTTGAGCGGATCCGCGAGTGGCAGACTGCGTCTGCGGATGAGCCGCTCCTGCTTCGTCTGGAGGCAAGCGTGCTTGCGGCTCAGAATCAAGTCGAGCAGGCACGCAAAGTCCTTGAGTCTCTGATCGCCAAGCACCCTGAGGATTTCGAAGGAGCCGCGGACCTGGCACTGCTTCTCTGGCGACAGAACGAGAAGGACCAGGCCGAGGCAGTCTTGAATCAAGCGGTTGACCATTCTCCAGAGTCGGCCGAAGCCAGGATCGCGCGGGGGCATTTGCTCATGCTGGCTGAGAAACGCGATCAGGCCCGGTCGGACCTGGAGGAGGCCGTCCGTCTGGCCGGCGGCAGCATCAAAGTCCTGCTTCCCGCCGGGTCATTGCTTGCAGACGCGGGTTTCATCGAGGCCGCCGGAGTCGCCTTCGATGAGGCGGCGAAGGCGGAGCCCCACAACGCGGTGATTTACGAGACACATGCGGCCGCGGTTCTGGAAGCCGGCGATGTGAAGGCCGGCGCCGCCCTTGCCGATCGTGCTCTGTCCGCCCCGCTGGGCGAGCAGCGATTCGACGTCCTGGAACCGGCGGCCGAACTCTACGCGGCGGCGAACCGCTCCGCCGATGTCCGCAAGTGCCTCGACGAGTTGCGGGCGGTCAATGCGCCGGCGGCGGGGCTGCTCTACGTCGAGGGTCTCGCGGCGATGGCCGAAGGCCGGCCGTTCGAGGCAGTCGAGAAGCTCGAGCTGGCCGTGCAACAGAATCCACGGAACGCCCGCGCTCACCTTTTGCTCAGTCGGGTGCTGACGCAGACGGGCAGCCTGCGTCGAGCAGTTGGGTCTTTGCGCGAATACATCCGCTTGCGACAGGAGTCCGGCAAACCGGCCGTCACGGCCCAGATCGATCTTGCCCAGCTTCACGTCTCCCTCGGCCAGATTGAGCAGGCAGCGAAGGTCACCTCCGAGATCAAGCTGTCGGGTGTGACGCCGCAGGTCGCGAATGCGGCGTATCT
>CAZTQK010000547.1:0-3429 GCA_964615635.1 uncultured Planctomycetales bacterium | reverse complement strand
AGAAGTGCCCATGTCAGCGCGGTCACGTTGCCCCCCAGGGCCATGGTCATATGAAACAGCGAAGCCCAGGTGCTCAGCAGCACATGGCCCGAGTGTGTGAACTTCGTCTGTGGCCAGAACCGCGCGACGGCAATCCCCAACAACGCAAGCGGGTTGACGAGCCACCACTTCTCGATGAATCCAAAGTGGACGCCTCTGTTCGGCAATCCCAACAGGTACTCGCCGACGTACGGGATGATCGAATCGCTCAAGGTCGCAATGCCGATCGACCCGACATATCCGATCAGGACCAGTGCCAACAGCTTGCCTCTACTGTGAAGCCTGTACATCGCCGCCGTGACCAGCGCGCTGAGAAACACATGAATGGGATGAAAGGTCCAGAAAAGAGCGCTGGATGTGGATTGGGACACACCGGTCCACACGATGAGCGCCATGATGGCGATGCCTGTGGCAGTGCCGAAGGCGGTGAAGGGCACGTGAGCCTTGAGTTCTGCGCTGACGTCTCTCAGCATATCAGACCCCCTGCCGTGTCCTCGATGAACGCCATCCTGAGCAAGCTCCCGGTTGGTGCATCACGAAACATATCACCCGTGGCCTTCGCCCAATCATCTCAGGCCCCGGGCACGGACTGCGGTCGTCAGATCGCCGTCACCGGGTATTCATGCGTGCGTCTTCGCCCAACTCGCCACCGCCGCACGCACTCTGCCGCTCGCCTCGGCATAGCGCACTCCAGTCGCCTCGATCGCCTGTTTTGCGTTCGGGCCGAACTTGCCTGCGAGCACGACTTGAGCTCCCCGATCAACCAACGCCTTGACCGCGGCCGGGCCGGCCCCGCCCGCCATGGCGCTCGCGGAGTTCAAGAACGCCTCAAAATTGAGCGTCTCCGAATCGACCACCACGAACCATCGACATCGCCCGAACTGCTCGGCCACCTCCGCATCCAGCGAGCCGCCCGTTGCCGCCACTCCGATCTTCATGAATGTGCCTCCTCCGCCAGCCGGTCGAAGTCATCACCGGGGCGTTTGACAGGGCTCTGCGAGACAACCCCATGTTTCCGCACGGCCATCTCGCCCAGGCGACAATTCAGATCCCGGGCAATGACGGCGCACTTGACCTTGAGCAGGAAGAACAGGTTGCGATGCCCGCACTCATTGAGCGTCTCGTAATTGCCCTGTCCCTTGGCGATGACCAGCTCCGCCGCATCGAACCGTCTGCGAAACGCTGGGCTGCACAGGTCCAGGACGGTGCCCGGCGCGTCGTCGCCGTTGTCGATCACCTCGACGAAGTCCGCCAGGCCGGCAACTTCGGCGTCTTCTCGCGTGGCGTCGTTGATGACCGGACCTCCCTTCACGGCAAGAGTGACGCTTCCGGGCGGCATCTGTTCAATGAGCAGACGGTCAAACACGATTTCGCCGGCGTTGTCGGCCAGGTACAGGATGTCACCCGCGGACATGGCCGTCTGCCGGAATGCCGCAACGGCATCCGGATCCACCTGCCCTTCGATCGCTTCACGGATGGCTGAGCGGATGTCGCTTTCAGACAAGCCCGTCTTGACGCCCAGGTCAATCACATTTCCGGCAATGGCGAACTTGACTGCGGCGGTAAGCGGGTCTCTCGACCTGATGACGATGTCTTTCAGATCCGGATAGAGCCGTAAGGCGAACTCGTTGGCCTTCTGCTTGGCCGCCTTGTAGGGGTCGGCCTGTCCGGTGAGCTCGCGAAGACGCCGATGGATGAGGCGGCCCATCACCGGCGGCGGACTGTCAAACGACATCGTCGAAGCCAGGGTCAGCACCTCGCGCAGAAGCTGTTCGTGCACCTCCGGCGAGTCGGTCAAGTGGCGGGCGGAGTCAAGTGCTTGCCGCACGAAGCAGGGCACGCAGTCCAGGTAAGTCCGCACAGTGCCTCCGAGGTTCTACAAGGCCCCTGGTCTCAAACCATTCCGTATGAAGCCCACGCCATCGGTCACGATTCAGCAGTGTGCATGCTGATCGCCTCAACCGGACACGTGTCGACGCAAGCACCGCAACCGGAGCACAGAGAGGCATCCACCTCGGCACAGCGAGCCAGCCGAATGGCCTTCTTCGGACACGTCGACACACACAACCCACAAGCCGTGCAACGGGCTCGATTGACGACTGCCACCCGCCTGGCAACGACCGGAGCTCCCGGGACATCACGAGACCTCAACTCTGCCAGTTGCTGCTCCAGGGCCTCGGCCTGCTGTCGGAGCTCGGCGAGTGTCTCGGTTCGCTCCGCCTGCTGAGCAGGTGCGGCGTCAAGCGGTGCCGCGGACCAGGCAGCCGGCTCGCTCCTCGATCTCTCGATACCCGCCCCGGCTGTCTGCCCTCGACGGCACCCGCGTCCTCTTCCGCCCATGCCGCATCGGCCCCGTCCTCGATGTTGGTTGCCGCGCAATGCTGAGCCTCCGTTTGGTCCTTCCTCAAGCGTCGGCCGTCTTAGGAAGCCGACGCGTCCATCGACTCGATCAACCACGTCAGCGACTGCTTCACCCCATCGCTGAACCCGGAGAACCCTTTCGCCAGGGTAGTCACGTGAACCGGTCGTCGTGGGCCCGGCACGCTATCAGGCCTCTGACTGCGCCGACTCGAGATCCGCAATCCGTTTCCGGATTTCCTCAAGAGACTTTTCCATTTGTTCGGCCTGGGCCTTCAGAGCCTGCGCCTGATACTCAGTCGTCGGCCCACCGGCCATTGAGGGCACGGCGCCAGGCACGGGCGTTCGCGCCCAGAAGGGCAAACCCGTGGCGTAGAACCAATGACGCCATCCACGGCCGCCGCGGCCCCGGCCGCCGCCGCGACCCCGTCCCATTCCCGGCATCGGGTTCGCGAAACCCGGCATGCCGAATCCAGCACAGTAACCGGCGCCCCGGCCTGACATCGGCCCCATTCCCATCGGTCCTGTTCCATCGCCTGCTGGCATGTCTGTAACCTCCATTTGCTGCGCCGGGTCGATCGGATTGCCCGATCGTCCCCGATCTATGTCCAATGACACAACTCCCCAAAACCGCCGGGTGTTCTTGCACCCACTCTCGCGAAGGCCAGATCGGCCTGGCTGGCCGGCATTCGCCTCCGCACATTCACGGCACTCATCCATCCCCTCTCCGCTTTCCGAAAGCGTTTCCTCGGCGATGGCGTCCGCCTCGCATGCGCCTGCGACCGCAACAACCTGGCATGAGGAATCTGTCCTGTCCCAGATCGCCGTTCGCGAAAGCCTCCAGCACCTCGCCGATCCCCCCGCAGATCTGCGGGATGACTCGCACCCCTGCGGAGGTAAGGGCCATCTCCAGCGGCCAAGAAACGGCCCCGCAAATCAACACATCTGGTGACAGACTCGCCACCTGCTGTGCTCGTCGCAACGGGTCCATAGCGGTCAGCTCGACTGTCACGCGGGCCTCTTCGCGCCCGT
>CAZTQK010000546.1:0-3449 GCA_964615635.1 uncultured Planctomycetales bacterium | reverse complement strand
CGGCGGATCACCCGGTCTGACAGGGTTGCGTTGCGTCATCGCAATTGCCTCGCGAAGTCGTCGGGTCGCACGGGCCTTGTTCTCGTGCTGAGAGCGGCTTTCGACGGCCGTCACGATCAGCGACGTCGGGCCGTGCCGCAACCGCACCGCCGAGGACGTCTTGTTGCGCTTCTGCCCCCCGGGGCCGCTGGCACGATAGAAGTCGATCTCGCACTGAGCCAGCAGTTCGGTATCAGACAGGTCAAGCCAGGATCGGGCTCCCCTGTTGACCGTCAGGCTGTCCTGTTGCTTAGCCATGCTGCCCGCCTCTCATACGCTGGTCGACCCCCCGCCGTCCCGCGATCCGTCACCGTCCCCGCCCACCAGCCTTGCTTGAGGCCTCCTCAGGACAGGGTACCAGATCGACGTCACAGATGGCTACAAGATGCTGATCGTCCGCCCCGCCGATCTGACTCGCGGCCACCTCCAGGTCATGCCCAACAAATCGCCGATCGAGGATATCGCCCTGCGCCCCGGTCACCAGAAACTCGCAGGGATGCACGAACACGATCGGCACGCGATTCTCGCGAGAGCGATCCTGGAGGTGGAAATCGTTCTTGTCGGGCCCCCACATTCCGCCTGACGGGCAGATGATCAGCACAGGGCAATGAGCAGCGATTCTCCGCACTACCTCCGGGTCGCGGCGGTCCGCGCAGATGATCAGTCCCACTTTGCCGTATGGCGTGTCGAAGACGGGGCTCTCGTCGCCAGGCGTGTTTCGCGGCAACTCATGCCCGAGGCACTGCTTGTGGTATCGCCCCAGTAGACGCCCGTCTGGTCCAACCATGATCGCGGTGTTGAAGGTGGCGGCGCCAACCTTCTCAACCAGCCCGGCCACCAGGTGAATATCCAGGGCATCGGCCAGGGACATCAGACGACGGGCATACTCGCCATCAGGCACCTCCTCGGCCAAGCTCAACCACGCGTCAACCGGGATGGTCTTGTCGCGAATGGCGTAGCCATCAAGGAAGCATTCCGTGGTGACAACAATCTGCGCCCCCCGGGCGGCGGCCTCACGAATCAGCGGCTCGGCGCGACGCCAGTTGGCCTCCTTGTCGCCTTTCACCCATTTCAGAACAATGCCCGCAACCTTCACGGCGCTTGCTTCGCTTGGTGACCCGTTATGGACGGAGGCCGACCTCGGTGCAGCGCAGCCCACGAAGACGCATGCCATCATTGCGATAGCGCTGGTCATCCGGCAGCCGTTGGTGAAAGTCGCCGTTCTGAGACGCTTCGCGCCGTTGCTCATTATCGAAATACCCTCCAGATCCGGCCCCTGTGGAACAACCCCGCAGGCGAAGTTGATTCCACGGATCTGACTTCAATCTGCAAACCCGCAGCCCGCACATGCGACGGGAAGGCGTCACCCGCCGAGCGATTCGGATCGCTCAGCCAAGCCTCTCCGGTTGCCACCAGTGCCGATGCCAGCCATCGGGCCAATGGTTCAGCGTTACGCCGCTCGTAGGTCAAATCGGCCCCGAAAACACGCTCAAACACTGGAGACTCGATGGGCGATCGGAAGTCAATTACCGCCGCGGCGGCAAGGGGGATGCCATTGTTGGCGGCATTCAACTGCGTAAAGGCGATGGCGTGCTCATCATAGTCGCTGGCCGTCACGGACCAGCCTTTTCTAGCCGCCGCCAGACTGACGAGACCAACGCCGCACCCCAACTCCGCTGCTCGCCGGCCGTGGCCATCATCGCCCGCCAGTATCGCTTCGGCCAGAAGCACGGCCGCCGGCCACGGTTGCGCCCAATAGGGCATGTATTCGTCCTTGGAGAACCGTTCTTGCACATCGGGCTGGTCGAGAAGGCCGTCCATGTCCGCCGGCCAGGTCAAGTCAAAGGTATGCCCGCCGACCCGCCAGGTTTCCCTGCGCACGACGTATCGCAGGTAGGAATCACCTTGCATGGAGGGCTCCGAAGTCATTGACGGGCCATCAACCAGTATCTGGTGCGTATCTCCGACAGAAATGCATTATACTGCCTGCTCGGCCATGAACACGACTCAGATACGCGTGCGCCACGACTTGTACTGCCTGCGAGATTTCGACTCGTTGGCAGCGGCGCTCGTTGCCACGTGGGCGAGGGAGGTCAACGAACTATTCTGGCTGGCTCCAAGCACTCCGCCGCCGCTGACCGCCGATAAGGTCCTGAACTGGCAGAGTTCGGATGTGTGCGCAATGCTTCTGCAGCGCGATGCCGCCCTGGATCCGCTCGGGTATCTCGAACTGAATCTCATGCCCGCGCAGACTGCCCACCTCTGGATGGGACACTGCGTCATCGCCCCGCATCATCGCGGACGGGGTCTGGGGCACATGATGGTGAGCATGGCACTGGAGGACGCGTTTGCCAATCGGAAAGCTGAGAGCGTCAGCCTCGTCGTATTTCCGGACAACGTGGCTGCCGTGGAGTGTTACCGAAGCGTCGGCTTCGCGACCGTGGGCGAGCAGTTCAAGGATTTTCGCACAACCGGCCGGACCCATCGCATGTTGCGCATGGCCATCACTCGACAGCAGTACGGATAAAGCCGTCCCCCGCCGTCTGCAAAATCAGCCGGCCGTCGTCCGACTGTGCGATGGGAGCGACAATCAGAGCGAGCAACCTCAACTTGTACCGCCGCCTTGGCCGGCCTCTTCGATGACGGCAAAGATCCCGTCAATGATCCCGTTGACGATGTTTTTGACGCCGGAACTGATCTGGTCCATGGATGCGTCACGGAAGGTTGACGTTGCGAAAGGAATGCTGTCGCAGCTCAGGCCGCCGGTCGCGAAAAGGACCCCCAGCAAGGCGACAAGAGTCAACGCTCGACGCAATCTCGAACCACCGTGAAAACCGCAGCCGAATCCATTCATCGTTTGGCCTCCCGCGGATCCTGCTCGCCGGCAGGGCCGACCATGAGAGATATCGGCCAAGCACAGCCCAATTGTTGAGCCCCCGCCTCGGATGAACAGGTGACAACTTATTGACCAGCCTGGACTTGCGTGGCACTGACAGGCTCTGGAACGACGGTCTTGGCGGCTGCGCGACGAGTGATCATCCTGAGTCCGGCATAACACATCAGCAATATCACCGCGACACGCAGGACTTTTCGTGGTGCAGTGTGGGCCAGCCGTCCGCCGAGGAAGCCGCCCAACATTGCCGTGGGAATGACACACAATGCAAGAAGCACCGACTCACGCACGTCCACGCCGGCGTGGGCATTCGCGAAGTTCTTATAGAACGCCCCGATGATGCTCAGGGGTACAATCGTGACCGCCGAGTTGGCTATCGCCCGCCGGAGCGGCATTTTCAGAATCAGTTGCTGCAGCGGCACGGCAACGATCCCGCCGCCGACGCCCAACAGGCCGCCAATCAGCCCCATGGGCAAACCGACGGACACGGCCGACTTCCATTTCGGAATTGCCTCCG
>CAZTQK010000545.1:0-3464 GCA_964615635.1 uncultured Planctomycetales bacterium | reverse complement strand
AGAAAGGCAGCCTCAGGCCCGAATACACCCCCGAGAAGACCGCACCCTTGGGCATCTGCAAGGATCCAAGGACGTCCTCCGGTTGGCAGCGGATCTCCAGAAGGGCGCCAGCCTCACCCAACAGGCAGGTGAGATGATCCACCAGGCCGGGCTCGTTCTTCACCACTTCTGTATTCGCCAGCCGGCAAGCCCTGACCAGTTGCTGAGCCGACAGATCCAGATCAAACAGGGCCGCCAAGGCTTGGGCACATGCCACCTGCAGAGCGGCCGACGAGGCCAGACCTGCCTGCGACGGAATATCCGATTGGATCAGGAGATTAACGCCGCCGGCCAAATGCGGGAGATCGCCCGATTCGAGCAGCCCCAGACAAACACCCGCGATGTGACGGGCCCATGGGCAGGCGTCGAATTTCGAAGAGAGCGTGTCAGCAGTGACAAACTGGCCGTCCGATTGGTAGAAGTGAGACAAAGACCACTCGAAGACGGAAGGCTGCCCGTCGCAATTCCAGCCCACCGATTCGACCCTGACTCGCTGGTCGTCGCGGCGACCGGCGGCCGCGTAGACGCACTGTTCGATGGTGGTTTGCAGCGCCAGCGTACCGCTGAAATCGGCCATTCCGCCCATGCAATCGAGCCGCCCGGGCGCACGCGTTACGACGGTCGGTCGCGGTTGACTTGCCGGCCATCGCTGTTCGCACACCTGGAGAAACTGTTCTGTGCGAGTCGACAAGCCGTTCTCGGTTCCCGTAATGCTCACCGCTACCTCTTCAGTGTTTGCTGGTCCTTTGCCCCCTCAGGACTCGGGAGACTCACACACCTGGCGGAGGACGTTCTCTGTCACGTAGATGGTCGCGTCGCTCGCCACGCCGAGGGCGATGGCGTCTGACGGTCGGGAATCCACCTCAATCAGTTTGCCATCATTTCTGATCACAATCTTGGCGAAAAAAATGTGGTCCCGAAGGTCATGGATAACGATCTTCTCCAATTCACCATTCAATTCGCGGATCACGTTCGCCAGCAAGTCGTGCGTCAGCGGTCGCGGCGTGCTGATGCTTTTTACCCGCCGGTCGATGGCCAAGGCCTCCGCCAACCCGATGACGATCGGGAATTGGCGAGAGCCCTCATGCTCCCGCAGGACAATGATTTGCTGCTCGCTCGTATCGCTGATCACGATACGGGAGAGGTCCATGCGGACTTCCATCTCTCACGCTCCGATCATCACAATCGAGACTACCGAGCCCCCCGACGGGTGTCAAGCACACTTGTCCGGGGGGACCGCCTCACCCGTTGGCGTTTCTCCGGCCACGGTGGCCGTGAAGCTTGACAAATGCCTTCGAGGGGGTCTAGAGCCCGCCGATACGGAAGACATTGTCGTGCCCGGGCACCACCTCGTCGGCCACTTCGAGAATGTCGCTGAACGACTTGCGGGCCTCTTCGATGACAGCCACCTGTTCATGAACCTGCCCGGCCGCGAAGTGTTCCTGGGTGACAATCGCATCTCCGGTGATGACCGTGGTTTGCGTCGGCAAGGCCAGCAGCAGGGCTGCCGAACCAGGCGTCGCCCCGACCGCCGGAAAAAGATGAGTCTGCGCGGTCAGATGCTCCGGGGCGGCTTCGATGCGTCCCAGGATCGACTGCTCCTCATCCAGCAGCTTCCTGAGTTCCGGGTCGGCCGGGCCGTCCTGGACTCGTTCGCACATCTCGTTCAGGTGCGTTTGCACCGCATCGATCTCAGCTCGGTACATCAGCCACGTTGCTCCGGAGAAAAGCGACAAGGATCGCCGGTGTATCGGGCGGAATGTGGTCAGAAAAACAGCTTGGATCTGGTCGGCCTTGAGGCCTGATCGCTCCTCCAGCCGCTGAGCCAGCACTTCTCCCGGAAGGCTGGGGTCCACGAGGATGGTCTCATTGTCGGCGCGGATCAGCGTGGTGGTCGCGTGGGGGAATCGCTTGGGCTCGGTCTCACCCCAGAAACGGTTCCGGCTCAGCGTCCCAATACTGATAACGCGGTATTGCAGACTCATGTGTTTCCCTCAAAGACGGGCGTCACTCCTGCCGAGGAGTGACCGCGGCATTCTAACCGAGGCGGGGGGAAGGGAGAAGGATGAAGGCAGAAGGATGAGTCAGAAGCGTCCGTGACACAATCGACGCATATGCTCTGTGAGTGCCACTGGCGGCTTGCCCGCCAGTGCAGGCCTGAGAAGCTGACAAGACTGGCAGACCCGGCTTCGCCACGGCTACGCCGGGCAAGCAAGCTGCCAGTGGCGCCCGACTGAAGTGTCACGGACCCGAGTCAGAACATCGGTCAATGCAGTGAGGAGTGGTATCGCTTCAGTCTCGCGTTGAGGCGTCGATAATGGCCGAGACCAGACCGGGGACGTCGTGCGGATCGCCCTCGGCGGCCACCGAATACCCGGCCTCGCGGACAGCCTGTGTGGTGACCGGGCCGATGCTGGCCAACCCCACCGCGTGCAGCTTTTCGCAACGCTGCGGCCCGAGCAACGACAGCAGGTTAACAAACGACGATGGGCTGGTCAGCGTGATCCAGTCGATCTGGCCGCGTTCGAGTCGCTCGACAAACCCAGCGGGCAGGTCCGCAGGCCGTTTGGTCCGGTAGATGGGCAGACTGTCGCATTGAGCGCCGGCGGCTTGCAGCGCGTCGAGCAGTTGCGTCCGGGCGATGTCGGCGACAAGCAGCAGAATTCGCGAGCCCTTCACGCCCTGTTCGATTAGAGCCTGGGCCATCGATTCACCGACCGCTTCGGGAGGCACGAGGGCCGGTCGCACGCCTTGCTCGGTCAGCCGTCGGGCTGTGGCCGAGCCGATCGCGGCGACCTTCACCTGGGCCAGGCAGCCGGCATCGAGCCCGATGGCCTTGATCCGGTCGAACACCGCGTCGACACCGTTGGCACTGGTGAGCACCAGCCATTGGTAACGATCGACGTGTCGAAGGGCGTCATCAACTTCGCTGTAGTCCTCGATCGGGGTGAGTTCCATGGTTGGGGCCTCGATCACCTCGGCCCCCGCCGACCGCAGGAACCTGCAAAGACTCTCCGCCTGATCTCGCATGCGGGTGACCGCGATTGTTCGACCTTGCAGCGGTTGAAGATCGTGCGACTCCATTGGATTTCTTCCGACTGACACCGGTGCCGTTTCCGGAAGATCAATTGTGCACTGGCGGACCCGGCTTCGCCAAAGCTATGTCGGGCAAGCAAGCCGCCAGTGGCACCCTGCGGACAAGTGGCACCCGAGCACCAGATTATCCGAGCCCGCCAATGGGGTCCATGGGCGTTTTGCCGACTGTGATCTTGGGGTGCGTGACAGTTCCGGCGGCTCTTTCAGAACCCCGAGCGTGAGCGAGGGGCCCTTGACCGATTTCCACAAGTGGTCAAGGGCAGGCCAGGCCGCGAAGCGGCCACTGGAGTTTGGCATTTCCTCATCGTTTTACCCCTGATTTGGTTTCA
>CAZTQK010000544.1:0-3482 GCA_964615635.1 uncultured Planctomycetales bacterium | reverse complement strand
GATGAGCGCGATTCGGTCGCGGCACCTGCTGCCGAAGAACGGGAAGCCCCATGTCTCCGCAACGTATTGCTCCTTGGTCCAGTCCGGCTCGGCCGTAATCGCCCACGCGGAGAGTTCATACCACTTGCCGGGCGTGACTCGCACTTTTTGTGTCATCTGGTCCTTGAGGTAGAAATCGGGGTCCGGGCGACCCGTAAGGATTCTGAGCCAGCCGAACATCCGTGTGCCTTCATGGGGTTGTATGTCTCTGGATGTCCCAACGGCCTTCGAGGCCAGGTTCGTGGTCAGCCGCCATCCGTCCGTGCCCGACTCGAAGCCCCCGTTCTGGAGAGTCACAAGCCGGCCCGCCGAACGTCCCGGGCGCTTCGGAGGCGGGCTCAGCGGAGCGTTTGCCACCGGCAGAAAATACGGCTCGAACACCCCGAAACTCTGCATGCGTTCAACTCTATTGAGCGCGCCGTCTCTGGCTCTCGTTCTGGCCAGGTACCACGGCGAGTAGTACTGACAGCCATGGGGGCTGGTTGCGATGATCCTGAACTGGTAGATAGTATCCGGTTCCAGGCCACTCATTGCCGCCCAGCCCTCCTCGTTCATTTCCTCGGCGGTGCCGAGGACCAAGCCGCCTGGCTTGCCGTAGTCGATCCGGGCCTTGGACCGGTTGCCTTTTCGCCAGGCAATCTCGATGCTGTCCGGAAAGATTCGCCCCGTCCACACGGAGGCGACCGTCGGATGTGTGCCCGTGGCTTCCTCGCCGTACGCCCGCATGCGCACCTTCCAGCGATGCGGCATCTGGCCATGACCGTATTCAAGCACCGCCCTGTAAGTCTGGCCGATCTGGAGTGGGACGCTGTCGGGCCCGAACGGAACACCTCTCTCCTTGACCGAGCGATTCCTGCCGGGCATGTGCGCCAAGCTCATTTTCTGACCGATCTGCTCGCCCTTCGGGCCGTCACGGCGGATGACTAGGTACACTCTGTCCTGTTGTTCGTCCAGGCCGCCGCAGTCAGCTTCAACCGAGGCGAATATGAGGTTTCGTCCGCGGGCGATGAACCGCTGGCCGTTCCACAAGTCGGACCACTGCTCGCCGTCACGTGCGTCGTTCGGCACAGGAAGGTGCCTGACGTACCCGTCGTTCGGGTTCGTGATCAGCAGGCACAAGTCGGTGTCCGTCTGCGGCACGCCGTCGAACCAGGCATGTCCCGCGTCATAGCAGTTGCCCTTGGAGTGCACGAAAGGATTCCATTCGGTGCCGTCTTCGCTCCGCAGGACAATCGTGTACGATTTCCCAGCGACAGTCGGGGCCTCTCCCGGTTGCCAGAAGACCAGCCCCCAGTTGGCCGTGCCCGCCTCGAACCGTTTCGTGCAGCCTACCTGTGGTCCGTCAGGCCCGCCCTCATGAAGGCTGACTGCGATCGGCTTGGCCGATGACGCGACGTAACACCGCACGCTGACCACTTCCGGCCCCTCGGCCAGGAAGCTCTGCGCATAGGTTTTGCAGCCGGGTGTCCAACAAAGTCCGTCGGCCACATAGATCCAGCCGAACGTCAGGTCGAGTGCCACCTCCGGGCCACCGGGGAGTCTCGTGGGGCAGTGATAGGCGATGGGCGGCCAGATGCCCATGATGTCCTGGTGGGCGAAAGTCACGTCTCCGCCTCCGACACGGAGTTCGGTTGCCCCCCGCCCCATCCCTGTGCCTCCGGATATGCCCGTCTCGGGGATTCCGATGTAGCAGTTGTGGCGGGTGTAGTACCAGTTGGTGTTGCGGATCAGGAGCCGAACGTGGGCCTGCGCGACCGTTGTCACAAGGAATGAGGCAATCAACCCGGCCAGGAGTTCTCTTCTCATTATCCGGGTCCTTTCATGTCGCAGCCGGCCGATATTCTCCGGCAGCCGTCTGAAACACGGCATCGACGTGTTTGTTTCCCCGAACCCTTTCACGAGACCCAGGGTCTGAGCGGGGCAACTCCCTATTAGGCGCCTTGAATCCTGCGGTGTCAACGCACCGGTTCCGCCGGCCTGCGGCCGGGCCGGAAGGACGTCCATGGAATGCAGTTCACGGATGCGCGGCAGCCGGCAGCGTGGCTGGGATCGGGTTGTTTGACGAGCGCATGACCCGCGGTGGGTGGGTCGGCTGGCTGGTAGGCAGGTGCTCCGATTCGGTCGTCTCGCTCAGCATGAAGCGGGCGCTGAACGTCTTTGGGTACCGGTAGATGATTCGCTCGTAACCCGCCACGTAAGCCTTCCAAGCCTCGATGAGCTGCCGATGCCCGTCGGTTAGTTCGGGTTGCTCGGGTGGGGAGAGCTCCAGCCGCCGCCAGATGGTGTCACGCGTGCGATTCTTGGTGCTAACGAGATTGAACAGGTCGCGTACCCCTCCAAGCGAACGCAACGGCTCGGCCGTCGCCAGGTTGAAACCCGCCTGCAGTTGGGCCGCTGTAATGGTCCACTGAGCGGTTGACCCGTGATCGTCCGTCTCCTGCACCAGCGTGATTCCCATCTCGGGCGGGTCGGGCATGCGGAACACGATCTGGCACAGTTCTGCGGCCTTCCACCCGCTCTGCAGTCCTGCGCCGACATCGCCGGGCAAAGGCCATGGCAGAGGCAGGTTTTGCACCGTGAGAATTCGCTTGCCGTCATCCGTGATCTGCACGAGTGTGGTTGAGGTCTGTCCCTGGTGGGTGCTGATCTTGGCCGTCCCCTCAGTCCAGTCCAGCTCGATGATTGCCCGAATAGGCTCGGCTTTCCATGCCCGCAGCAGTGTCGTCGCCCCGACGATCGTGCCGTGAAAGCTCGGCGCACGACCATCTGTGGTCAACCAGTCCTCGCCGGGATATGCCTGCACCTGCAGCCTCGCCGCCGCCGACTCAGCAAACCAGTCCGCGAAACCGGTGGGCGGGTTGGCTGCGGCGATCTCTCCCATTGCCACCGCGTACTTGGCCAGCGTTTCGTTGTATCGGATTATTTCGAGGTCAGCGACCGCCCGTTGCCCGTCGCGAATCACGCGTGCTTTCTTGCCGCGTTCCTCCTCGACGCAGGGCGGCGACATCAGCCAGACTCTGGCCCCGGCCGCGCGGCATTCCTGGACGATCTGTGTCAGGTCGCGCCGGGTCGCTTCGAGCCGGGCGGCGACAAAGCCAAGGTAGCCGGCGTCGTTCATTCCAAGGCAGATGACGACCACGGTGGGCTTGTGGCTGAGAACGTCGCGTTTGAGGCGACGGAGGGCTCGTGCGGCCGTGTCACCCGTCCACCCGACAGAGATGTAACGGACCGGCGGCGGCGCATCCGGCGCGCTGCGATGCAATTCGGGGTAGCGCACGGTCAGAAACGTCTCGACCAGTTGCGGGAAGCTCGGCCGATTGCCTCGTCGCGCATCGACTGTTTCGGTCAGTTCATCGCCCAGGAAGAGCACAACGTCGCCATTGACTATGGCTAAGTTGGCTGCGGGGGCGGGAGCCGTTGCCGGAGGAGGCTCTGTTGCCGCC
>CAZTQK010000543.1:0-3497 GCA_964615635.1 uncultured Planctomycetales bacterium | reverse complement strand
CGCTTGCCGCCGACGGTCGCTCCCATGGTCCCGCCAAGGGGGTTGACGCTGGGCTCGGGATGCGTCTGACGGCTGGCGATCTTGTACGGCGCCAGAATCGGCACAACGCGGTCCACGCCGGGGCAGCTCTCCAGGACGCTGCGGTTGCGGAAGCGATCATCGCCGATCACGGCGACGACCGTCCGTTCGGTGCCGACGATGACGTGGTCCTTGAGATTCATCTCACGGACCAGTCTGACCACGTGATTGACCTCTTGTTTGCTGCAGCCCTCCTGCATGACGACGATCATGAGGTTGTCTCCGTTTCGTACTGAGCAGGCACATCGCCTGAGAAAGTCCTCTCTTGTCAAACCCGACCACTGTCCATCGTCCGCCGCCGGCCGATCACGCGGCTCGTACCGGCGGCTTCGTAAAGCCGAAGGTGCGGCGGCCGTGGCGGCCGGTCCAGCGGGCGAGAGACAGGCGAGGGTTCTGTTGCATGAAGGGTCTCCTCTACACGAAGTAATACCAACCGTCGTCTTGCTGGCTCGAGCCGCCCTCGCTCCGCTGATCGGTCAGCAGGCCGCACATGCGGTGCGCCCGGACGCGGACGCGCCCGGCCTCGTCGCAAGCGACGGGGGACGGTTGTTTGACTCTCGGCAGTTCAGGACCGGTTGAGTTGTCATTCGTGTGCAACATAAGAATCTCCTTCATTCTCCTCCAATGATCTCGCGCCCGCCCATGTAGGGTCGCAGCGCCTTGGGTATTCGAATTCGTCCGTCGGCCGTTTGATGGTTCTCGACCAGGGCGATCAGGATTCGCGGACTGGCGATCACCGTATTGTTCAGTGTGTGGCAGAACCGAATGGTCTTGTTCGCGTCGCGGTATCGCAGCTTCAGACGCCGGGCCTGAAACTCGTAAAAGCGCGAGGCCGAGTGCGTCTCGCCGTAACCGCCGCGAGAGGGCATCCACGTCTCGATGTCGAATTTCTGGACCTGGCCCTGGCCGAGGTCGCCGGTGCAGACGTTGACGACGTGGTAGGGCAGTTCCAGGGCCCCCAGCACGTCCTCGGCGTTTTGCACGATCTCGGCGTGGTGCTTGCGCGAGACCTCTTCGTCGCTGCGGCAAACGATGACCTGCTCGACCTTATCGAACAGGTGAATGCGGTAGAGGCCGTAAGTGTCCTTGCCGGCCGCTCCAGCCTCACGGCGGAAGCAGGTGCTGCAAGCCACGTACTTCCTGGGCAACTCTTCCTCGTTGAGGATCTCGTCGGAATGGTACGCCGTGAGCGGTACCTCGGCCGTCCCGACGAGGCTCATCGCATCGCGCTCGCAGCGGTAAGCCTGTTCCTCGCCTCCGGGGAAGTAGCCGGTGCCCACCATCATCGCGTCCCGAACGAGCACCGGCACGGTCATCTGGACGAAGCCCCGTTGCACCATCATTTCCAGAGCCAGACGCAGAACGGCCTGATGCAGGGCGCTGCCGTCGCCGCGAAGCACGTAGTTGCGTGTGCCGGCGAGCTTGACGCCCCGGTCAACGTCGAGCATGCCGAGTCGGGTCATCAGCGTGACATGATCCTTGGGTTCGAAGTCGAGTTTCGGGATTTCGCCGACTCGTCGGACCTCGACGTTTTCCGTATCGTCCTTGCCGATGGGGACCTCATCCGCGGCCGGCTGGGCCACCGTCAGCAGGGCGGCGTCGAGCTGCTCGCAGGCCTGGCGATGCTCGGCTTCGAGCTGCTTGGCCCGGGATTTCAACTCGGATACCTCCTCGACGAGCTTATCGGCCTCAACCTTCAATTCGGCCTGGGTGCGTCCCGAGGCGAGGGCCTGCTGGAAGTACTTGCTCTTGGGGTTGCGGTAGTTGGCGATCTGATCGCTGATTTCGTTTTGGCGATGCTTGATCTGGTCCATCTCGGTCTGGAGACTTCGTCGTTTGTCGTCCAGGACGCACACGGCGTCGATATCGCAGTTGATGCGCTTGTTTCGAGCCGCGGTCTTGAAACGGTCCGGGTTCTCGCGAATCGCCTTAATGTCGATCATGTTCGTTCCCTGCTGTCTGTCCTGAAACAAAAAAAGCCCTGAGCCACCGTTCCGGCGTCTCAGGGCTTTTGGCATCGTATTCTTACGTCAGCTCATGCCCTGCAGCGCCGGTACTGGCTAAACGAATACCAGAAGTAGTAGCTGCTGAACAGAGAGCTGCCGGCAACGGGGGCTGAACCGTTGTGCAAGCGTCTCAGTGAATGGTTGCGGTCAATCGCCATATTCTCAGCCTCTGGCCCTATTGTTGCACGGGCCGCAGGCCATGTCAAGCCCGTTGTCGGCTCGACACCGCGTTGGGGTCTGGCTCTTTTTGCCCAAATGCGGTTCGCCGTACAATCTGGAATGGTTGGCTCAGTCAGGCAGGGGCTCGGCGGCGCGAAAAAGACGGCAAAAAGTGCCTGACCCGCTGTCTTGCACGACGGGCGGACGGGTGGCCCACCCATTCGCGGCAGCGAATGGATGGGGTCTCGATGATGCCTTGTGAGCCACGCGGTTTCCTGGCTGGGCCTGGCAGAGCCCCTACGCTGAACTTGCCGAAGCCATCCCCATGGTCTTCTCTTTTGGCTAAGACCCAATAACTGGTTTCCCTATACCCGCGTCATCTGCGTCAATCCCATGATCTGCGGGCACACACGCTTTCTTCTGCTCTCTCCCCCGCACCCTCCGCCTTATCCGTCCCTGGACTGTTCTTCAACCCAGGGTACAATGACGGTGACAGGCGGCGGCATACACATTCTCGGGAGGCCGTATCGCGGCCCCTGGTAGAGGCCGGGCTTGTTGTGCCCACCATCCCGGACAAACCGCAGTGCAGCAAGAGGCCCGCCATGGTCGCCACGAGCCTGCCCGCCGTGGCGGGCTTCATCCCCGTGGTCTGACCAGGCAGAGCCGTCTCTGCCCGCAGATTGCGCAGATCGCAGGGATGGAAAAACAGTGGGGCCGATGCCCTCATCGGCCATTCCCGCACGACGGCTGATTGCTTGCCCCGAGCGAAGTCGAGGGGCTGACCGCTTCCTTTCTGCCCGCAGATTACGCAGATCGACGCCGATGACTTCTGAACCACAAGGGCACGAAGACACGAAGAGATCGGAGGACGACGAGTCCTTTGTGCCTTGGTGACTTCGTGGTGACAAGGTGGTAGCGTCCGCGCTCGCGGACCAGCCTCCACTGTCAGCTCCCCTCGTCCGTCTTCGTAAAGGTCCAACATCCCAACCGACCAACAGACCAACAGACCAACAGACTGACTGCCTCGTCGAGGATCGAGGGCAGCAGGGCGTCGAGTTCGGCGCCGGCCGACGTGTTCCTCAGCCGGCTTGGCAAGCCGTACACACCGGCAGGCCTGCGGAGCATCGTCAAGCGGGCGGCCAAGGACGCAGCCATCGACCTGCCCGGCTCCTACCGACTCCGCCACACCTTCGGGCAGTGGATGGTCGATTCGGGGGCGTCCATCGACGAAGTCGGGGCCGCCCTGGGCCACGA
>CAZTQK010000542.1:0-3510 GCA_964615635.1 uncultured Planctomycetales bacterium | reverse complement strand
GGGGAGCCCGCAAAAAGGTGCCTGACCCGCTCTCTTGCACGCTAAACACGTACGGATTCCGGGGCCAGCGAATACCCCTGATCTGGTTCCGTCACGCGATCGCGATACCGCTGAACAATGTGACTCTCTGAAGCTCCCGTGGCGTGTGGTCCCGATTCCACAGGCAGCCTATAAGTCTCTGGTGACTGGGACACGACGATTGTGACCAACGGTTGATGCCGGGGAGGTCCGTGATGTCATCATTGGCCGGGCAGAAGTGCGAAGCATGCGACAATGGCGGGCGGTGCGTCACCGGGGCCGAGAGCCTTGATCTGCTGAAGCAAATCCCAGAGTGGCTGATTGTAGAACGTCAGGGCGTACAGCGTTTGGAGCGAGTCTACGTCTTTCCCGACTTTGCCCAGGCGGTTGATTTCACCAACAAGGTGGCAGCTTTGGCCGAAGAGGTCGGCCATCACCCCGCGATTCTGACCGAGTGGGGCCGGGTGACCGTGAGCTGGTGGACACACAAGATCAAGGGCCTGCACCGGAACGATTTCATCATGGCGGCGAAAACTGACGGCATCTATGAAGCCCGCGCTGATGGATCGTGAGACCGCCGACCGTTGCTTGCCCGTTTCCGAGGGACTCTCCCGGGCGTTCAGACGGATCCCGCATCGAAAGAGAGGGATTCCTCCGCTCGTTGGCGATCTACCAGCTTGATGACCAGCAGCAAGACACCAGCCAGCGCGGCCGCGTGCAATAGGGGGCCGGCGATGCCGAGATCGAACGCCTTCGGCAGGAACCGCACAGCCAGAAGGGCCACGCCGGCAAGCAGCGGAAGAAGCGCCGTTCGGTTGCTACGGTCTGCGGAAACGTTGATCGCACGTGGGGTGAAGGCGGCGGCTGCGGCCGCTCGTACACACGACTCGTGAAACAGGCGGAGACGATCAAACTCGGCCCGCAACTCGGGATTCTGCTCGATCGCCGCCGTCACCTCGCGAGCCCGGCTCGAACTCAGTTCCCCATCGATCAGCGCCGAGAGTTCCATGGGGTCGATCGGTGTCATAATCCCTCCACTGTTATCTGCGCGGCGAGCGCCTTTCGGGCATGGTAGAGCCGAGACATGATCGTCCCTTCGGAGATTTGCAGGGCCCCGGCCAATTCCCTGTAACTCAGCCCACCGAAGTATCGGAGCCGGAGAATCTCGCGGTGATCGGGTGAGAGCCGCTCCATGGCCTCTGCCAGCGTCTCCCATCGCTCGCTCGCGGCGGCTGAATCCGCCTGCGGGACGGCTTCAGTCGGCGGTGCCGTTTTGTGCCTCCTGGCGAGGCGACTCGCATCGATGCAGCAGTTACGCAGGATCGCGAACCACCATCCCTTGAAGCAGCGTGTCGCGTCGAATGTCCCGATTCGCTCAAGCCCCTTCAAGGCTGCCTGCTGGACGGCGTCTTCGGCATCGGCTCGGTTCCGAAGGACTGACCGTGCGTAGCCGGCTGCCTGGCGAAGGAGCGGGGCCAACAGCTGACCGTAGCGGTCCGGATCCAATGATTCTTGTTCCGCGTGGGACATGTGCCCGCTTCCGATTATCCAAGCTGCTGAAGCAACCGAATCAGTTCTGCGAACCGCCCGTGGAACACCGCCGCAACAACGGCAAACGTGATGAGATACACGATGCTGAGAGCAATCGCCGCGATGCCCCAACGCCGACCCTGCGAGCGCGCGGGCAGCCCCCGAATCGCCAAAACGGCCAGAACGCATGCCAGGATCGCTTTTTCGAGGCCAAGCAGACTGAGAAAGGCGACGGCACTCGTGGCCAACGCTGCAATAGCCAAGCCCGTCCGACGTCCCGCTTCGTAGGCGGCCTGACCGGCTTCTTCGGGTCGGGTTCGATTGCTGACGCTCGACATGACTGGGACCCTCCTCTTCTGTTCAGTGATCTCTCGGTTTCCCGCCGCAGCCCCATTCGTTCGTGACCAGCCTGGATGCCCGGCTCCACGGCCCATTTCGGAGCGGATGCCGTCAGGCGGCCTCACTCGGGCTCATATTAGATACGACGAGCCCCGCCGGTTTATTCAAAGCCGGTTGGGCGCGTTTCCTTTACCAGCGGCGGGTCAACGGAACAGACGACGTCCCCGGTGATCAAGCTGCTTCGAGGAATAGACTTATGCGCTGGGATCCGGCCGATTCCGGTTTGCTGGCGCCGGGGTGCATGAAGCATCGGTTGCGATCGATGTTCGCCCCGGCCGCCACGCGGAGTCGGTCGCGGGCTATGGAGCAACCTTGACGATCACCTTCCGCACGGATTCAGGTTTCTCAACCGCCAGGCCGGGCATGTGAACGTCCTGCAGGGTGAAGACGGCAAACATGCCTTCCTGAACGTCGAAGAAATTGCCCCGTGTGTTGAAGAAAACTAGATCGGTTTCCGGATTGTAAGGCTCTTTGATCGAAGCGCCGTTCATGCGGGCGTATCCCATTCGTTCACGGCCGCGGACCACGTACTGGACGTCCCAGAACTTGTGATGGGCTTCCCATTTGCCCTGGTCAGATGGCTTGGTCTGGTTATCGCAGACAAAGGCATACACTCTGTCGCCGTCGATCGGGTAGCGGCCGGCCGGCAGCGTTGCCAGATCAGGGCGACGAAGGAAATCGATCGCCTTGGGCATCAGAGGGTGTATCGTTGAGTACAGATCCGCGTTCTTGAGAGAATCAACAATCATGATCGTGTGCCCCTTGTCAGAGTGTAACCTGGGACGATTCTACCCGATTCTCATCCGTTTGTGAACTGCTGTCTGACCATTTGGTTGAAATCGGTTGCCAGTTGGGCTTCATCGGCCCGAAGCAAGTGCCCGTCTTGAGCCACCGTCTGGCCTGCAACGATGACCTGCCTGGGCCGAGGGGGGTGGCAGAGGATCAGGGCACCAAAGGGATCCTGAGCCACCGCGCCGGCCAGGGCAATGTCATTCGCATCATAAAGAACCAGGTCGGCAGCACAGCCGGGCTCAATCCGGCCCAGTTTCTGGCGCCCGAGGATTGCTGCGCCTCCAGTTGTGACAAGCCGAAACGCATCTGCCGGGCTCATGGCGGCCGCCCCGTTGGCCACTCGCTGAAGCAGCAGGGCCTGCCGGGCCTCGGCCAGCAGGTTGCCAGCGTCGTTGCTGCTGCTGCCGTCGACGGCCAGGCCTACCCGGATGCCGGCATCGAGCATTTTGCGCACGGGGGCGATTCCGCTTCCAAGACGCATGTTCGAGCAGGGGCAGTGGGCCACGCCGCTGCCCGTCTGCGCGAGCAACCGGATCTCCTCGTCATTGAGATGCACGCAATGGGCCAGATACACGTTCGGCCCCAGCCACCCGTGTTGCCGCAGGTACTCCAACGGTCGTACGTGGTATCGCTCCAGGCAATACCGCTCCTCATCGAGTGTTTCAGCGATATGGGTGTGAAGCAGAACGCCTCGCTCGGTCGCCAGATCGCGGGTCTGATCGAGTAGTTCCGGCGTGATGTTGAACGGTGCGCACGGGGCCAGGTTGATCT
>CAZTQK010000541.1:0-3518 GCA_964615635.1 uncultured Planctomycetales bacterium | reverse complement strand
GCGATGGCAGCGTCCACCGCGGTTTTGAGTCGCCGCATCCCATGATCGACGGCAGCCAGGAACAGCTCTTCCTTGCTGGGGAAGTACCGGTAAACGGTCCCCTTGCCGACGCCCGTTTTGTCGGCGATCTCTTGGACATCCGCTGCTCCGAACCCGTGCTGCGCAAACACGACCGTAGCAGCGTCGAGAATTTCCGCACGCCGGCGCTCTTGAAGCTCGGCATCCGGCGGACGCCCCACCGGGCGGTGACTTTTTGAGGCGACTGGCATGGACAGCAATCTCCCGAGGCACTATTTTATTAACGGACTCGTCCGTCTGAGAATTGGAATTATATCGGCTTCCGAAGTAGCGTCAATCCCAGCTTTCTAAAGCTGGCGGCGCATGTCCGTAAACACGCGACACGATCTGAGGCGACGCGGCCACGACGTCGGAGATTCCTTCGGCGGAAACTCAACCAGAGGCTGAACCATATGGACATGCAGAAAGGCTACATGGATTTGTTGCTCGGCTTCATCGGGTTTACCGACATCCGCCCGATCGTGGTCGCCTTCAGAGTCTTTACACAGCTTGTCATTCTCTTTGCCTTTCTTGCGGGAAGAGAGAATTCTGGACAGAACTCGCTCCTGGCGCAGTCCCCATTCCCTCCGTTTTCCATTGCTTCAATCGATGAGGTTCTCGCCGCCGATGCTTCACGAGACAAGGAAGTCTTGGATCCCATCGCGACGTTTCCCGTTGAGACTCCCCTTGGGCAACTCAACAATTCCATCTTCCGCGATGTGATGGCCCCGAACTGGCGTTGGAAGTTCCTACCAAAAGGATTTCTGTATCACACGTATTGGGCGAGCGTGGCCGAACCTCGTCTTTCCACGCGAGCCATAGATGACTTCGGAGGCCATCAATCACTGGATTCTCAAATCGGCGGCCGATTAGGAATTGTCCGGTTTGGCGACACGGAAGCGCAAGAGGGTTTTCAACTCGATCTACTCGGAGGGGCCAACCTCCGGCAGAACATCGACACCAGCGACTGGGACATGACGGGGACCGACTATCGGTTTGACATCCCACTGACGTACCGTCGTGGGCCCCATGCCTGGAAAGTTGGCTTTTATCATGTCAGTTCCCACATGGGGGATGAGTTTCTTGCCCACAATCCGACCGTGCAGCGGATTGACTACTTCCGGCACTCGCTTTATTTCGGATACTCGTATTATGTCACTCCCCAGTTTCGGGTGTATGGAGAAGTCGACTACGCATTCTCCCGCGATTTTGCCAAAGCATGGCATCTTCAGTTTGGATTTGACTGGGGACCAGTGCAGCCGACCGGCACCCGTGGCGCTCCGTTCCTGGCAATCAATGGACACCTCCGAGAAGAACTCCACTTCGGAGGAAATGTCAGTCTCCAGACCGGTTGGGCCTGGAAAGGAGAAGGAATGGATGCGGGAACCTTGCGAACCGGCCTGTTCTTCTACAACGGCGGCAGCCCCCAGTTTTCCTTCTACCAACAAAACGAACAACTACTTGGCTGGGGTCTCTGGTACGATTTCTAACTTGGCGCCAAATCGCAGGTCGTGAGATCATGTCTCACGCCACCCAAGAGCCATAGTCAGATAGAGTTGATCCGGTGATTCAAGGAAGCGGCAAACGAGACTGCTGGTGGCTTCTTCGCGCCAAGTGATATTTACCGGCTCGTCCCCGGCGTGGCGATGAGGAGCCCGTGAGGCGGTTGGCAAGAACTGCCCCTCGGTAAAGTGAAGGAACCTCTGTTGCCGTGCTGCAGCGGTCTTGGAGTGGCCCTTGAACGTCGATATGATCTCCGGTTTCAGCAACATGTATCAGCTATGTGTCCAACAATTGCCAGACAAGGAGTAACCGTAGGCGGGCTCCGTGAAAGAGCGAAATCTCGGCGTCGATGCCATTTTCCACGCCACCGACGACCGGACGAAGTGGGTGCCGGTCATCACGGCAAAGAACAAGCCTCACTACGAGGTTCGCAACGGTCCCTCAGGTGGATGCAAGTCGCAGGTTTCAGCCAGTTACAAGGCGGGGATACCACGCACTTGTACCAGGCGTTCGACATGGGTTGGCAAAGCGAAGGTAGCGGCTTAGGGCAGTAATCGTCCGGGCAGCAGCACTTTGTCGGGCACGGCAAAGCCAGACAAGGCTTGCGACAGTAGGTGTCCGGGCAGCAACTTGGGACAGCGCCGATGCAGGGGGCTGGTTTGCGAACGTAATCGTCCGGGCAACAGCACGGCGATCGGCCGGCCCCGCAAGCGATCTTGCTGGCATGAGTACTTTCGTCGGAGCGAATGTCGCCGGCAAACGTGATTGTGGGATGCACGATCATCAGGACGGCTGCCACTACCATCCAGCAACTCGCTGGACCGCTTCGCCGGACCTTTGTGTTTTGGACGATGTTCATTCTTCTGTCCCTTCCATTTCGGGTACGGACCGTGGCAGAGGGAGCTCTTCCGACTCGGGCAGTAGTGGCGGGCTTGCGGGCAGTTGGTGCGAGGTCGACCCGCCGTTGGAAGAATCGAGTCTGATTTCCCAGCCGCCGCCTAAGGCCCGGTAGAGATCGACAACGCTTTGAGCGGCGTTGCCGCGTGAGCTTGCCAGCCGCTCCTGTTGATTGAGAAGCAACTGCTGAACAGTAAAGAGGCGATTGAAGTCAATTTCACCCTCTCGGTATTTCACCTGGGCTACGCGTTCGGCCTCACGCGCTTGCCGGGCGCTCTCTTCCAGCACTTTGATTTGATCGGTGAAGTGCAGATAGGCAACTATGGCGTTCTCCGCCTCTTCATTGGCTTGCAGCACTGTCTGCTGGTAGCTCGCGACAAATTGTTGAAATTGCGCGTCCTGAGCCCGGATATTGTTGAGCAGCCTTCCATAGTTGAGCACATTCCAACGCAGCGACGGGCCAATTGTGCCACCGAAAGCGCTGCTCTTGAAAACATCGCTGAACTTAGCCGCCTGCCAATCCATCGTGCCGTTAATGGAGATGTGGGGATACAACTCGGATGTCGCGACGCCGATCTCCGCGCTTTTGGCGGCAACTAGTCGTTCCGCTCGTCGCACGTCCGGTCGCCGCCAAACCAACTCGGCCGGAACCCCCACGGCTACCGTGTCCGGGGCGGTCGGGATCTCAGCGGGGCCGTCCAAGAGGTAAGTGAGGTTATGCGGCGGCATTCCCATCAGCACTGCCAGTCGGTTCTGAGTCTGTCGGCGCAGAATCTCAAGGGCTTCCACCGCCGCCAAGGTGCCGCCGAGATTTGCTTTGGCTTGCGGCGTGTCCAGTTCGCTATCGACCGCCTTCGCGTCGAGACGAACCTGAGCAACTCGCGCGCTTTCGGTTTGCAATTTCGCGTTGTCTCTAGCCACTTGTAACAACTGCTCGGCGGTTCGCAGTTCTACATACGTTTTCGCGACTTCCCCAATCAGCAGTACAAGCGCGCTGTCGAACTCCTCCACGGAACTGTCCAGCCGTGCGTCGGCGGCCTCGATCGCGCGGCGGTAACGGC
>CAZTQK010000540.1:0-3521 GCA_964615635.1 uncultured Planctomycetales bacterium | reverse complement strand
GCGGCCGGAAGTCCAGCCGCCTCCTGCTGTTCGTTTTTCGGTTTGGTTACTTCGGCAGGCTTCTCGGGTTGCTTCGCTTCGACAGAAACCCGTCCATCGGCCGTAAAGAGTCCGCTCTGTACGCCTTGCGGCTTTGGCTGACTTTGTTCCGATAGAGAGAATGGAGCCGCGTCACGTTCGCGGTCGGCCTGTTCCTTTGTGGGTTCCTGCGGCTCTTGCTCACGCGCCGCCTTATCCGCTAGCCCTTGGTCGGTTTGGCGTTCGAGTTCGAGGCTCGGCCTTTCATCAGGGCCTTGTCCTTCGCTCGCGCTCGGGCGAGTTTCATCCCGTCCTGGAAGGCTTTCTTGCGGTCCTCTTCCGGCAATTCCATTATCAACTCCATCGCCTTGTCCAGAATCTCGCGATTGCGATCCTTCGATTTCTGCACGGATTTCCTCCTCAGTAAAACCAAGCGCCCGCATGCCGGCAGCGACATCGCCAACAGGAGGGTTGAATGGGTCAAAATCTCCCAGCGCATCACGCGCCTCCTGCTCTGGCTCTGTCAATTCATCATAGCCCATATCCGCCAAGGCTTCCGCCTCGTTCGGGTGAGCATCGACATGATCGAGCCAATCCATCATGCCTTGTATCGTTCGCTTTTCCTTGGCAGACATCGGCTCACCGGAAACGGCTTTCTGCACGGCCTTCATGGCATCCTCTGGGCTCCCGATCATTCCAGCACGGAACCACTCCGCATGAGGAATCCATTGGGTTCGTCCGTTTGCATTTCCATTCGCATCCCGAAGCAGGAGTCCTCCCGTTTCAGCCCAGCCAACGTCACCTGCCATGGCCTGCAATGATTCGGCATGCTTGGAGATTCGCGGATCGTCGAGCGGGGTCATCCTCGTCCGACGAGGCTTCGCCGTAGATTTCTGCTCGCTCAGTGCAGCGTTCCGCTCGCTTCCATCTCCCACAGAGACAGCCGGCTCGCCGCTGGGTACAGATGTTTCGGCAACGGGATGATCTCCTGGTCCGACGCCGACCGCGACAGTCGGCAGATTTCCTTGGCTTCCGATTTGCTCAGGACGTTGTTCCTCACCGCCTCCTGTAGCCATCGAGGTATTTTCGTCACTTCTATTCTCCGTGTTCGTGGCAGAAAGTTTTTCAAGAGCCTCTTTTGCTGCACGGATCATCCCGGGCGTCTTGAGAGCAAACTTTTCTCCAGTGGCCGGGTTGATGAGCGAGAAGTTCTTGCGTTGGGTGAATCCAGCGGCGATAGCACTACGAACCCGGTCGATTTTCGCCCCGGCGATCCCTGGATTTCCTTTCCCTGGCGCAGCGGGGATGATGTCTCCCATCTCATTGGGGGACGACGGCTCGACGGGCGTCGTTGGCGCCTCTGCAAACGCAGATGCCGCATTTCCATAGCGCCCAATGATGGTTCGTTCCTCTTCCGTGAATGACGTATCGCGGAATCCAGCGGCTTTGAGTGCAGCATCGAAACGCCGATTCGGATTTTGGCCTGGCGCAAGGGAGGAAAGAACCCCGTCCAGGATAGACAGACGTTCATTGCGAGTTGCGAATTGTCGAGCGTCCGACACCGCTTGATCTGCCTGGGCAATGGCGTTGTTATTCCATTCAGCGATGGCTGCTCTACGGGCGGATTGGTCCTTGCGTTCATCGGCGATGAAGTTCGCCAGTTCGGATTGGTCCGCAAAGGAACCCGTTCCTCGTGGAGCTTCCATTCCGGATGGAACGAGAGCGAATCTCCCCGGGACCGTAGGGTGAGGACGAGAAACCAAGTCTGCCCGCCCGCGGCGAGCCATCTCCGCAGCATCGAACGAGGCAAATGGGAAAAGCGCCCGCCGCTCCATGGAGGAAGATGACACCAAAGAAATGTTTGCCGCCCTGGATAGCGGCCCGGTATCGGGAAGTTGTGGCGGCGTGAAGTCGATACCGCCGCCAGGGGTTGAAGGGGGCTCGGTCGGCCCGCCCATATTCGCGGCGCGTTCTCTCTCGAAAGCATCGCGCTCGTTGTACAACGCATCTGTCGCTGCTTGCGCGGCATCTACGGCATTCTGCCGATCTACAGTGGCCTGTAACGTTTGATCCCCAGGAGTGCCGGTATAGGTCGGAGCCGGAGGCGCTTTCGGGGGTTCTGCGGGTTGATTTCCAGGAGCGACATCAGGCTTTTTCGGAAGATAACGAGAAGCGGCGCCGGTTCCACCACCAAGCACGCCACCGCCCAATGCGCCCATGGCACCACTGAAAGCGGTGTCCTTGAGCGCTTCCGCCGTCAAAGGGTTCTGGAATGCGGCCAGTTGCTCAACGGGGTTCTGCGCCAATTCCTCGGCGCCTTCGACGGCCGCACCACGAACAGCGCCCTTGGCAACCGCTTGGGGAAGCGTCTTGGCAGCGAAGAGTTTGGCAACTTCTTTACGCCCCGCTTCGGTGAGCATTTTGGAGCCCCACGCTTCAGGGCCGAATCTCGATTCAATGGCGCCAACGGTTCCCGCGCCAACGGCTGCAGCGGCCTTGGCTGCCGCGGAGTTGGTGGCGTTCGGATCATCATGAATCTGCTGTTCCCGAATCCCGCCAAACGAGGGTAGCGCTGCAGCGGCAACGGGGCCAAGCCATGAGATTGCCTGGCCGGCGCCGGCAACGATTGGCGCTGCCGGTCCTGCTAGCGGCGCAGCGGCGGTAATTCCAGTGCCCAATGCCCGAGCGCCCACGACGCCACCCATGGACGACAGCGCGTTACCCGTGGCTTCTTTGACGGCCGTCCATGGCTTATCGGCGAGGTCTGAGAACGAATGGACGGCCGTTGGATTGGCCTCAATAATCTCTTGGCCATAGCGCTTGAGAGCGTTTTCTTGGCTGACTCCAGGGATGAAATCTGCCGCTGCTTGCCCTGCGCCCTTGATCCCCGCGCCGAGGGCTTGCTTGGCTGAAGCGACGAAGCCGCCAGGCTCCGTCTTGGCGCCTTTGCCGAAAACGTCGGCGTCGGACAAAAGCCCGCTTGGAGCCGACCCAAAAACATCCGCATCCGACAAGAGGTTCGCCATATTCGCCCTTTCTTACTTCACCATTTCCCAACCATTACCGCGCCAGACCATCTTGCCCCTTGGGGTGTCATAGACCTTCCCAATTTCACGCTCATTGGCGGCAGGAATAGCCTGCGGCGGCTGCCCCTTTCCGGTACGGGATACTTCGCCCGTCCGCTCATTGACCACGGCCACGTCGGCGGCTTCCTTCTCCCCCATGGCATTGGTTCCGCCGCCAACTTGAATGGCGCGATAAGGCGCCGGTTCTGTCTTCCCGTTCAGTGCCAGAAGGTTTCTGGAAGCGATTACACGGGTTGCATCATCCGTCGCCGGATCGATGATGGATTGCTGAAGCTTGGCGATGCGCTGCTGCGATTCGTTTCCAAGGCGTTTCGTCTCTTGGTCGAGGGGATTGCCTGCAACGCGCTCCCGTTCCATCTGCAAGCGGTTCCGCTGATCTGACAAAGCCGTATCGGCGGAGATATCCTGGCCCCGCAT
>CAZTQK010000539.1:0-3525 GCA_964615635.1 uncultured Planctomycetales bacterium | reverse complement strand
AGCCAGACCCCGGCCCGCTGAACACGTACGGATGTCGGCCCTACTGACCGCTCGGTCGGACGGGCCAGACCGTCCGGCGAATCGATCAATCTAGGGCTCGGTGGACTGGGATGCAAGCCTGCAACGATACCAGCCTTGTGCTGTGGAGCACCATTGGCGAGTTGGAGTAGGCGCAGCCCTCACGCGGTCATCCGCATGTACACCACCACCTCGATCGTGGCCAGCAGGTTCTGCAATGCATGAAGCAACATGGTCAGTATCACGGATCGCGCCTTCAAGCGAGCGATCCCCATCAGAATCCCGCCCAGAAAGATCGCTGCCATGCCCACCCAGTCATACTGCACATGGATGACGGCCCAAGCCGCCGCCGTGATCAGCACGGCCGGAAACGCACCGAGCCGAGAGCAGGCGATTCCATGAAACATGAAGCCACGAAACAAGATTTCCTCAAGTACGGGCGCCGCCACCAGCAAGGTAAACACCAACAGCGGTAGAGAGCCGGCAGTCTTGTAGGCCTCGACCATGAATGGCGGGACGATGCTGCGGTTGACCAGCCAGTAGAATCCGTCGCACGAGGCCGCGAAGACGAGCAACAGAATGGCCCACTTCGAAGCTGTCGCCATGCTCGGACACTTCAATGCCAGGTACTGGCTGATCGGGTAGCGTCGAATGCGAATCAGCAGCAGGATCAAGCCGACACCCACCGGTGCCGAGACAATCGTGGCGATTGAGAGCAGCAGGCCGTTGGACTCCAGATTGAGGGATCTGATATCGAGGCCCGGATTGCGGGTCTTGGCCGCGACAATCGCCCCCACAACAACCACCACCTGAACAAGCAAGAGCAGGCCCATGACCGTCATCGACCAACCCAGCGTCGCCCAGAAGCCCCATGGCCGGGGCGCGACCGGAGTGGGGCCAAGAGGTCTGGCGATAACGACCGAGCCCGCGGCAGCCTCTGCGAGCGCCCCGACAGGTTGGCCGTGGCTCAGGTCGGATTGGGAGCCTGATCCGGCGGGTCCGCCGCCCGGAGGCAAGACATGGGGGTCCGGCCCGATGACCTGATCGCCATCGAGGTCCGGTCCGGCGGCTGCTGGAACGATCGGTTCTTCGCGATTCTGATCCATGAACACCTCGCTCAACAACAGGAGGCTTTTTACCAGCCGGGCAACTTGATGGCAACTTTGGCAGTCAAATTCCCATCCTGGCACGGCCGACACAACCCCAGCGTTGTACACGGCAACGCCGGGGAATGCAGTCGGCAAGCAGGAGTGGGTGTGGCCAGTGGCTGACCGGCGTCCGGACCTCATGCCGGAGCGGCATCTGTCAGCCAATGAGGCGCATGGCCCAGACCTTCCCCGTGACAGGATCCCACAGGACCGTGATCGTATCCATGACTGCATCCATCTGGTTCGGCGGAAACCGGTAGACTCTCGGGGAGACGATGGGCCCGACCGACTGCCATGCTTCCCCGCCATAAGTACTGGGAAGATTGGAGAACAACCTCTGCCAGAAGATGTCCCATTCCTGGGTCGGAGAATACAGACGCGTCAGATCCAGATCTTCACGAAACCCCTTGGCGGCTAGAATCTGTTCGAGAGTAACCTGATCAGCGACAAAACGAATCAGGGTCACGCTGTCGCCCGGTCCTCCCGCGTAGTGCTTCTCGATCTGAAGCTCACGAACGCTCGAAGGTGGTTCGACGCCAAATGCCGCTCTGAATTCCGCTCTGCTATCCAGCCGAAATAGGAACCCGATCGGTACTCCTATACAGGCAGCGCACAATACTCGTACGACCGGTCTCGGCCGCCATTTCTCAACCCATCTCAGTTGCGTGACCCGCTCGCCGATTCCTGCGATCACACCACCCAATACCGAGGCTCCGAATACCGTACAGCACCAATCAGAAGACACCAACGTCGTGAAGACACCCGCGCTGACCGCCCCGATGCCCATCATATGCAGTACCAGCGATCGTCGACGTTGCTCAGACATAGAACGGATGCTATAGCTCATGCATCGAAGAGGCAACTGTCGGTATCCACTGCCAATCACCCTTTGCGGAGGAATTCACAATCCCAGGGTCATATGTACCTGAGCCAGACGACCGCTCTCTCCGTGAGGTTTGGTCTCGCGCCCTTATGAAAGGCACCCGGCCGGCTGTCGGCCCCGGATTCGCCACCCCTCTTGATCCCCCCTTGCCAAGGGGGGAATCGCGACGCCCCTCAGTCCTCTTGCGGCCGGACTGGATTGCTGAGATGCTCAGGACTACCTGGGGCCAGGGGCAGCAAGCACTGCCACGCGGCTGAGCGAGAGTCCTGCATGCGGGGGCCTCGCGTGCACGTGCCTGAGCCTCCACGGCCCGGTCCAAGAGGCGAGATAGTGGCGAGAACAACCACGTTGGCTCCACGTGTTCGGCATCGCAAGATGCCGTGGCTCCGCCGGGTGCACCCAACATACCGGCGTCTCATGGACTTCTGCCTCTTGAGGCTGCCGGCAATCCTCTTCGCAGCCGCATTGCTGCTTTGGCTGACGCAATCCACAGTCAGTCGCATGACGCTTGTCATCATGGCAACGCCACTGGTGGTATCCGCCTGTGCCGGATTCGCCATCATCGGGATCGGCTTGCTCTGGGAGGGTATCGCGGGACTCGCAACTCGGTCCCACAGAGAATGGATCGCGCGCTCGCTAGGCGCGGCACTCTTTCTCTTCTTTGGCTGCCTGCTTCTATGGGGCGCCGCTGGTGGCCTCTGGGCCTTCTTCACACGATCCTGGGCAAACACGGGCTAACGCATGACGGCCTCACCCCGAAACGCGCGGCTCGACCCTGTTCCATCTTCGCATGCCGCCTCTGAACAAAACCGGTCGTTACGTCTTGGCGTCGCGCTGTTTGCGGAGCTGGGTAAGCACCGCCCGGAAGTCCTTGGGCAGCGGGGCGTCGACACGCATGCGGGTCTGGGTACCGGGGTGGACAAAGGTCAGCGACTGGGCATGCAGGCTGAGGCGGTCGATGAGCGGGCGTTCCTCGTGGTGGGCGCTTGGCCGATAGTTGGGCTTGAGCTGTGACAGGAAAAAGGCCGAGGTGTCCGCGTACACCGGGTCGACGAGCAGCGGCAAAACCAAGGCCTTGAGGTGGACACGAATCTGGTGCTGACGGCCGGTCAGCGGGCGGCATCGCAGCAGGGTCACCGGCCCGAGCCGCTCCTCGACGCGCCACCGGGTCACCGACGGCTTGCCCTTCTTCTGGCTGATCACCATCACGCCGGTCAGACGCGGGTGCGGGGCGAGCGGGGCGTGGATGATGCCGCTTTCGTCTTCCGGGCTGCCGCTGACCAGGGCCAGGTAGTCTTTTTCAACCTCGCGTTTCTGGAACTGCACGGAGAGGAAGCTCTGGTCCTGCGGGGTCTTGGCCATCAGCAGGACGCCGCTGGTATGGCGGTCGAGGCGGTGAACGAACAGCAGGGTAGCGTCTTGCATCTGGTCGCGCATGAGGATCTCGAGAAGCGAGACACCCCCCTGCCGGCCCGG
>CAZTQK010000538.1:0-3544 GCA_964615635.1 uncultured Planctomycetales bacterium | reverse complement strand
CTCAAGATCTCACCACGACCTTCGCCCGACGGCAGCGAGATCGGCTTTGCGGCGACGGACGAACTCGTGGCTCGGGCAACGCAACGGGGGATGAAGGTCATCCCGGCCATTCTGGGCTGGGCCGGCCTGGGCCGCGGGCAGTTTTGGGACACCAACGAGGACGGAGGCAGGATCCCGGATCGTCTCGATCCCTTCTGGCCGCAAGCCATGGCGCGGGTGCAGTGGTACTACGCCAGGGTGATCGAGCGCTATGCGGCCAATCCGCAGGTCGTCGCATTCGCCCCAACCTGGGGCATCTACGGCGAGGCCGGATTCACCTCATTCACCGCCGGGCGCAGCCCACATGCCTTGGCTCGCTTCAACGAGTGGCTCAAGTCGCAGGAACTGCCCCCGGTCGAAGCCATCCCGACGCGCACGGCCGGCCCGAACGCCGACTACAACCGCTTCATCCGGTTCCGTTACCTGTACGTCGAAGAGCAGTTCGACGCGATGATCCGCCGGCTCAAGCCGCTGGCCGTCGGCCGTGCCGTGGGCATGTGGCAGGAGCTCTATCCGGTCATCGGTTACCTGTACAACCTGGTCGAAGTGCCCTCGGCCGACTTCGCCCTGTACGAGTCGTGCTTCCCGTTCCAGACGTCGCACCATCCTGAGAGAACGCTGGCCGAGACGATGGGCTTTCGTTATCGCTGCGAGTCGGCCGACGACTACCGCGACTATTACCTGCCGCTCCTGGCACGCAAGCGGGGCGAGGGCCAGCGGTTCATGGGATGCCAGTTGACCAATGACTACGCGGTCAGAAACTACGGCTGGACGGCGGCCAAGGCCGAGGAGGTCGGCTTCGATCGCTGGGAAGACGAGTTCGGCCTGCATCTGAGGAAGCTGCTCGATGCCCCGCTGGAATCGCCCGACCGCGACGTTCTCCTGGTCTTCCCAACGTATGCCGCGGCGGCTCTGACCGACGGGCCTGTCCATTCGGTTGATGCGATGACCATCGACGTCCTGCTGCGAATGTTCGGATGCCAGATGGTGAGGGTCGGCTCGCCACGATTCGACAAGATGACCCCAGCGGAGATGGATCGCTTCAAGCTGGTCGTCGTCCCTTGCGCCGCATACCTTGTCCCGCAGACATACGAGAGGCTCAAGGCGAGCAAGGCCACCGTCCTGTTCACCGGTTGCTTCGCCCAGTCATGGGACGCCGTCCACGTGCCCGCCGGCCAGACGCGCGAGCTTGACGGCATGACCTTGCGCTATCATCCCCGCCCGCCCGGACGACTTGAATTCACCGCCGATCACCCGTTGGTCGGCAATCTCAAAGGTACTTCTGTCCCTTTGCCGCAGGATGAGTGTTTCTCATTTGAGACCGCCGCCTCGGGCGTGCAGGCATTGGCCCGCTGCGACCCGCACGCCATCCTGTCCGTCGCACGGCAGGGACGGTTCATTTTCGGGCACGGGCACCTCTGGGCCGGCCTGGCTCACGACCCCAACCGCAAGCCGCCCGCGAATCTCTCGGGCTCGAAAGACGGCTCGGCCAATGACATCGACATGTGGGGGTCGTACAGCGCGACCTCGCCGCACAACCGCGTCGGCCAGACCCTGATGAAGAACATCCTCGATCACGCGGGCGTCGACTACCGTGTCCCAAGCCCCAAGCCGCGCGGCCTGACCCCGTATCTCGGCGACCACATGGAGCAGGCCTCGATCAGCGCCAACATCGTCTACAACAACACCGCCGAGCGTCAAATTGTTACGGTTCGCTTGCCGTACGAGCCGGCCGGTCACCAATCTCGCCGCGTCGACAATCGCCATGAAACCGATGTTGCCGTGGAGCCGTTCTCGTATGTTGCCCTCCAGGGATTCCAGCAGGTCCGCGACATCTCAGTCGGTCCTTTCAGAACCGCGACCGTAAGGGAGCGGCCCGTTTGTGGTGTGGCTGCTTTGTGGCCTGACCTGTTCTTGACCGCTTGTGGAACTCGGTCAAGGGTCCCTCGCTCACGCTCGGGCTTCTGACAGAACCACTCGAACTGGTGTACACCCGCCACCTCAGACCCTTGACGCCGCGCCTGCCGGCGGTCACCCTCTACGGCCGAATGAGCCTTCCGGACATCAAATCCGACGCATTCCGGCGGGCCGAGTTGCGCAGCGAGCGACTGCGCATCATCGGCATCCTTTCCTTTTTGGGGCTGCTCTGGTTCGTCAGTCTTTTTCGAATGCTGATCCTGGCGGATCGAGTCTCGACGGACCGGTGGTTCGGAGCGTCGATCGGTCTGGCATCGTTCATGGTTTACGAACTGTTGATGCTTCTGGCAGTTCGGCGGGCCATCCGGCTCGACAAGGATCTGCCGGCCGTGGCTTGGGTCTTCAACTTGGTGATTGAGGCCTCGTTGCCCGCCGTGTTTCTGGCGTTGACGACCAACCCGGACATTCAGCCGGTGTATCGGCCCCTGGCAACGCCCATCACGCTGGGCTTCTTCTTGTTCATCATCCTGTCCACCTTGCGGCTGAATCCGTGGTCGAGCGCGCTGACCGGCCTGGTGGCGGCCGCGAGCTACCTTCTGGCAGCCGTTCATCTCGGCTGGCATCCTTACATGCTTGACTACGGGGCGGACGCCGTTGCTCGGACGGCCGTGCCGATCTATGCGATGATCCTGTTCGTGGGGGGGCTTGTCGCCGCGGCCGTCGCCGCCGAGGTCCGCAAGCACGTCGCGGCCGCACTGCGCGAAGCCGAAGTCCGGCGCGAGGTCGAGCGCCTTCAGCGCGACATGCAGATCGCTCGCTCCATCCAGCAGAGTCTGCTGCCGAAAGCACCCCCACGCATCGCGGAATTCGACATCGCCGGCTGGAACAAGCCCGCCGACGAAGCCGGGGGCGACTACTTCGACTGGCACGAACTGCCCGACGGCCGGGTCGTGGTCATGCTGGCCGATGTCACGGGTCACGGCGTGGGGCCGGCACTGCTCGCGGCGGTGTGCCGCGCCTACGCCCGGGCAAGCATCCACACGCACCGCGAGCTTGCAGTCGCGATGGAGGCCGTGAACAAGGCCCTCTGCGAGGACATGGAAGACGGGCGATTCGTGACCTTCGCGGCGGCGGTTTGCAGACCGGGCAGCAGCCGTGTCCAGATTCTCTCAGCCGGGCATGGACCACTGCTTGTGTTCCGCGTCGCGGACGGTTCGGTTCTCGAAATGGCCGCCCATGGTTGCCCGTTCGGCGTCATTCCCGATTTCGCGTCGGCACCGCCGAGCGATGTCGACCTTCAGCCTGGCGACATAGTCCTCCTGCCCACCGACGGTTTTTTCGAGTGGGCCAACGCTGACGGCGAGCAGTTCGGAACCAAACGCCTCTCCGACGTCGTGCGGGCTTCGAGCGGCCTGCCGGCCGAACAGATCATCGCTCGCATCCACGAGGCTGTGGTCACGTTCGCCGCTGGTACCGACCAGCAAGACGACCTGACGGCAGTCGTGATCAAGCGAACGACCGGCTGAAGCAGCCCCGGTTTGACTGGACGTGCCCGGTGTGCCACTGCTCTGTGAGCAGTGCTGGGGTC
>CAZTQK010000537.1:0-3563 GCA_964615635.1 uncultured Planctomycetales bacterium | reverse complement strand
CGTAGGCGATTGACAGGACCGCGGCCCCGTAGAGGCAGTCGCCCATCGCCGGCGTCCGGAAAGCGTGGCCTACCTTTGCCATCCAGAGAGTGAAGAGCCAGCCGATGACGATCCAGCCGATGGAGCCGAAGACCCGGATTCTGCTGAACCGCTGGTTCGGCCAGTGCTGAAAGGTGATGGAGTTGGTCAGGGCGATGGTGGGGGCATACAGGAGGTTGTATACCAACATGCCGATGAACACACCGGCAAAGCTCGTGAGCTGGGTGACGACCAGTAGCACGACTCCCCCCAGCAACTGACTGATGGCCAGAAAGCGCTCCGCCGAGAAGTAGCGGTCCGCAATCTGCCCGCCAACGAACGGGGCGATGATGGAAGCGATCGGCATGGTCATGTAGATCAGGCCGATGCGCCCGAAATCCGCCAGTCCCTCGGCGGTCTGAAAGCCGGGCAAGGCACCCAAGTACAACCCGAGAATCGGGGCCCAGATTCCCCAGATCGCGTACTGGAGGAACATCATCACTGAAAGGCGGAAGCCCATGCCCGGACCCAGCGGGCTCTCGATCGCAGCCGGTGCGTAGTCAACAGGCTCCGTTTGACTCATCTTTGAGCCTCCTGAAAAATGAACCGCAAAGATGCCGGCTCGCGGCCGGTGGACTCGACAAACGGCGAGAGTCTAAGCCAGAGCGTCGAACCGTGCAATCTCGGTTCAGTGGAGCGAAAACGAGGAGTGGTTCGGCCCGGTATGGGCGGTGCCTGATTGTGGTTTCGGTATCAGGGGGCCTTGTTGCCAGTTTCTTTACCAGCCTCCGTCGATTCGACGGATTTCACCCAGAGTTTGAACACCCGCTCGATTTCGTCTCGCTGCGGCTTGCCGTCCCATACCGCAACCCCGTAGCTCAGGCGGAAAGGCGAGGCGCTTGCCTGCGGCTCGGCCGGCTGCGAGGCCGCTCGGCCCAGAGCCAGTTTTTCGTGTTGCAGACCGAGCGTCGCGCACAGATATGAAAACGGCTCCAACATCGTGAACCAGTTGGCCGGGTGTCGCGCGTTGGTCGGATGGTCGAACATCGCGACGGTAACCGGCTTGCTGTCGGCCTCGGCCGTGTAGGCGCACCAACGAGACTGCTTGTCGTTGGTTCCCTCAACGCCCTTGGCGTCGTCAGCGTTGAAAAATTGCCCGGTCTTGTCCATGGACGTAAGGAATCGCATGCCCAGACCGTAGTACCGCTCGCCGCCAAAGGTCACCGCCGGGCTGCTGGCCCCGGCTGTTCGCCCGTTGGCGCCGAGTTCGCGGAACTCGGCGCTCCAGGAAACCAGCGAGGCCTTGCCCGCGGGATCGGCCAGCACGCGGATCGCCCGCGTCTCGTGCAGCAACCCCTTGCCGCCCGCTCGCCAGGTCAGTTCCTCTTTGAATGACGCGCAGGGTAACCCACCGGCCTGCCCCGCGAAGACGTCGCGAATCGCCAGGTGCTCCTGTTTACCGAGACCGTTCTTCTCTTCCCAGAAGTTCACCCCGTCGACCGCGACGGCGAACATCAGACTGTGATGGTGCAGGTGGTCGAAGGGTGCGTCTCGAAGAATGTTGATGCCCGACGGCGTGCGAAGCTCCTGCAGGTAAGGCTTGAATGGCACCTCCGCGTACCGGTAGCGCCCGACAGTCCGGCCGCCGACCTGCAGGGTGACAGATGTGGCATCGACGGCCACTTCCGGCGAGTCGGCCGCCAGGGCCGCGCCGGCAAGAACCCACGACAAACACATCACCCATATCGAGGAGCCTCTCATCCCCGGCTCGCAAGGGTTTCGAAGACCTGCTGTGTACATGTGAGCCTCCTGAACAACAGTGTGGGACTCAGGATCACATATGTTACCCCGCAACCGGCCCGGTGGGGACCCGCCCGGGGGTGCCACTGGCGGCTCTCGTCCTGAGCCTTGGTCGAAGGGCTTGCCCGCCAGGGCCTCTCGCTGTAGGGATTCTCACAGCCCTGCCCGGGTTGCCGAGGGCACCTGGGGTCGGTAAAGTGTAGACGGGTCCGAACACCGGATCGGGCGGCCGGGGCTGGTCCTTTGGCTGCCGGCTGGCGTCCTGCCGAGGACAGCCTGAGGCCTCCAACCGGAAAGGTGGTCTGACAACGTGTTTGCTGGCAAGCGCTTAAGGTCATTGGTCTCGTTGTTGGGCATGGTGCTGGCAGCCGCTTCGCTGATGCTAAGCACCGGCTGCGCTACGGGTCGATACGATGTGAACGAGATTCTGCGGTATCTCGTGGAGCGACGCGGCCTCGACACTGGCGAGACGACGGTCACCGTCCGCCTCTCTAACCAGACCGCCGGCTACGACGAGCGGGTGACCCTGCGCATCGATGGGCTCACATCGGTCTTCGAATGCCCGGCCGAGGAAATGGTCTGTGACTACATCCTCATCGAGGTTCCCGACCTGATTGAGGTGATCGAGGAGCAGCGCTACGACGAGGACGGGGGCTTCGCCGGCGGGCGCATCCTGGAAGGGCAGCCGGGCTTCACCCTCGACAACACCCAATATCGGCCCGGGTCGATCATCCTCCTGCAAATGGGCGTCGAGTCCGCTAAAGTTCGGGTCATGTAGAGCGCGGGTGCCGGAACTCAGATACCTCCACGGCCGGCCCTTGAGGCCGGCCGTTTTCTTCGCGTAGGACCTCGCCGCGAGGCCTCTGGGACGGGCTCAGCTTGCCTTTCCTGACACGCATCTCGACAATGCCCCGGCATGTGCGGCATCGCCGGCATCATCGACTTCACCGGCCGGCCCGTCGATTCGGGCCTGCTGCAGGACCTGTGTCGCTGCCTCAGTCATCGCGGACCGGACGACGCCGGCATCTGGACCGCCCAGGCACCCGGCTTCTCGGTCGGGCTGGCTCACACTCGCTTGGCGGTCATTGATCCGACTCCCGAAGGCCACCAGCCGATGACTGACCAGACCGGTCGATGCGCGGTTGCCTACAACGGCGAGCTCTACAACTACGGCGAGCTTCGCAAGCAACTCCCCGGACCATTCCGCACAGCTTGCGACACCGAAGTGGCCCTGGCCGCGTGCATGCACTGGGGTCCCGAGGCCGTGCGGCGCTTCGACGCCATGTGGGCGATGGCGTTTGTCGATGTGGAGCGGAGAGCCGGCCATCTCTCTCGCGACCCGATAGGCATCAAGCCGCTGTACTGGGCGTTCCACGATCGTCGCCTCGTCTTCGCCAGTGAGCTGCCAGCCCTGTGCCGGATCACGGGTCCGCCGCCTGAGATCAACCTCCAGGCACTGTGGATGTACCTGACCCTGGGCTGGATCCCGCACCCATACACCATCTATCGCGACGTCTGGAAGCTTTCACCGGGACATCGACTGTCTTTCGACCCAGACGGGCCGAAGGAGCCTGAACAGTTCTTTCAGTTGGATCGCCCTCCCGGCCCTCCCCCGGCTTACCCGGACGCAGTCCGCGAACTCCGGCGACGAATTGAACAAGCCGTCGTTGCCCAGCGCATTTCCGATGTCCCGCTCGGGGCGTTTCTCTCCGGCGGGCTCGATTCGTCCATCGTCACCGCCTGCC
>CAZTQK010000536.1:0-3586 GCA_964615635.1 uncultured Planctomycetales bacterium | reverse complement strand
CCCGGCTCAAAAACATGTATCTGATCCAGGTTCAGATACATGGGCAACTGCATCCCGTCCTTCAACGACCGATTCGCTTCAATCCGGCAGACGACCTGACCGTGTGTCTTCGTCTGCACATGCAGATCCATCTTGTCGCCCAGCGGTTCAATCACGCTGATCGTCACGTCCAGCCGGTTGCCCTGGCCGGCAAACCTGCCCTCGTTCGAGACAGACAGGCACTCTGGCCGGACCCCCAAAACCATCTCCTGCCCAACCCGGCTGCTCAAAACCCGCTCCAGCCGCCTGGGCATCCGGAGCCGGTTCGAGCCTTCCTCAAACCACAGGGCTCCGGTATCGGCGATCACCCGGCCATTGAAGAAATTCATCGGCGGGGTCCCCAGGAATCCCGCAACGAACCGGTTGACCGGATGGTCATAGATCTCCAGTGGGGCTGCACATTGTTGCACCACACCATCCTTCATGACCACCACTCGATCGCCCAGGGTCATCGCCTCCTCCTGGTCGTGAGTAACATAGATGGTCGTGGTCGCCAGCCGCCGATGGAGCTTCTTCAGCTCGGCCCGCATCTCGACCCGGAGCTTCGCGTCCAGATTGCTCAAGGGCTCATCAAACAGAAACGCCTTAGGCGTCCTGACGATTGCCCGTCCGACAGCAACCCGCTGCCGCTGTCCACCTGAGAGAGCCTTAGGCTTGCGATCCAGCAGCCCCTCGATACCTAACAGGCGGGCCGCGTCGTGTACCCGCTTGTCGATTTCCGCCTTGGCCACCCGCCGTAACTTCAGGCCAAAGGCCATGTTTTTGTACACCGTCATGTGCGGGTACAACGCGTAATTCTGAAAGACCATGGCGATATCGCGGTCTTTCGGCGGAGTATCGTTGACCACCTTCTCCCCGATGCGAATGACCCCCGAGGTAATCTCCTCAAGGCCGGCGACCATCCGCAACGTGGTACTCTTGCCGCAACCCGATGGCCCGACCAGGACCACGAACTCCTGATCGTTGATCTTCAGCGAAACGTTGTCTACCGCCTTCACCGAGCCCGGATAGACCTTCGTTACGCTTTCGAGTACCACTTCTGCCATAAAAGCCATACTCCAAGACGCAGTGGACAATGCACCGTCTCGGATTTCACCAAGATTTCGATTATATTTAGGGGTGCTGGCCTGTCAACGTTACCCCGTCCGCACCACCACCAGCGTCCTGAAGAAATCGGTCAAAGACCTCAGAGATGTCCCGAATCTGCACAAGCGCGTGTGATTAGCTCGATTTACTGAATGCCCGAGCCTCCTGCGCCAAGACGCCCCCAAGCCCCGGAGGCTGGTTTGCCAAGGCGATCTGCTCGCGGCATCAGGCCACGACCGCAACCCCCCCAGCGACCCGATCGCCTCGCTTGGGCGAGCCCGGCGCCGGCCCGAACCGTCACTCATGGGAAGCGGACATCCCACCAAATCTGATCGTCATAAATTCTTTCAGCTAATTATGTTACATCATTTCGAGGCCCGCGCACTGTTGAACGAAGCCGCGATTCGTACATGGGAGAGCGCCTCCCCCGCACCGAGCGTCAACCCGCCGGCAATCAGCTCGCAACCTTGCCTTCCGCATGCCGCAGAACACGTGCTCGAGCCCGCTGCTCGACCTTGAACAATCGGGACACGAGAACAAAGAACAGCGGTATGAAAAGAAGATCGATGAACGTTGCAGAGAGCATCCCGCCGGTCACGGCCGTGCCGATCGCATTCATCGCCCCGGCACCGGCCCCGGTGGCGACGGCCAGCGGCAGGACACCGAAGAAGAAGGCCAGTGAAGTCATGATGACAGGTCGAAAACGGGTCCTCACGGCCCCCAGGGTCGCCTCGATCAGGCCTTCTCCATGAGCCATGCGTCCCTGTGCAAACTGGATAATCAGGATGGCATTCTTGGTGGTCAGGCCAAGCGTGGTGAGAATCCCGATCTGGAAGTAGACGTCATTGGGCAGGTCCCGCAGCCAGATGGCCGCGGTCGCACCGAACGCGCCCAGCGGCAGCATGAGCAGGTTCGCCAACGGGATCGGCCAGCTTTCATAGAGGGCGGCCACGCACAGGAAGATCACCAGAATCGAGAAGGCGTACAGGATGGGCCCCTGGGCGCTGGCCATCCGCTCCTGATAGGACAGCCCGGTCCAGTCAAAGCCGATCCCCGGGGGCAACTTCGTGACGATTTCCTCCATGGCTTTCATCGCGTCGCCGGAACTCTGCCCGGGACCTGGCTCCCCCAGAATGTTCATGGAGGGGAAGCCGTTGAACCGCTCCAGCCGGGCAGGGCCATAGACCCAATGGCCGGACGCGAAAGCCGACAACGGGACCATCTTGCCCGTGGTGTTGCGAACGTAGAGCTTGCTCAAGTCCTGGGGCAGCATCCGGTGGGGAGCATCCGCCTGAGCGTAGACCCGCTTGACCCGTCCAGCCTGGATGAAGTCATTCACGTACGCTCCGCCGAACGCTGCCGAGACGGTGTTATGGATGGACGTGATCGGGACACCGAGTGCTCCGGCCCGTTCCCAATCCACATCGACGCGGTATTCAGGTATGTCTTCCAGCCCGTTAGGTCGAACTCTCACCAGTCTCTTGTCCTGGGCCGCCATTCCGAGGAACTGGTTGCGGGCGGCCATCAGTTGCTCGTGGCCCAGCCCGCCCCGGTCCAGCAACTGGAAGTCGACCCCCTTGGCCATGCCCAGCTCGATCACCGCGGGCGGCGGAAAGGCGAACACGAGGGCGGCTCGTGTCCGAGCGAAGGCGATCATGGCCCGATCTGCGACCTCCTTCACCCTCAAGTCGGGCCGGTCGCGGAGTTTCCAGTCCCTGAGCTTGATGAACACCATGCCGTTGTTCTGGGCCCTTCCCGAGAAACCCACCCCGCAGATGGTCATGCAGGATTCCACCGCTTCCTTCTCGTTCTGCTCGAAGTGATGCTGGACGTCGTTCACCACTTTCTGGGTCTGCTCCAAGGTGGACCCCGTGGGCAACATGATCTGAGCCAGCATCATCCCCTGGTCCTCGTCGGGCACGTAGCCGGTGGGCAGATAACGGAAGAGGTACATCACCGCCAGCACGAGCAGGACGTAGACCACCCCGTAGCGGAGTTTCCTCGAGAACGACCGTCCGACAATCCCGACGTAGATGTCGCGGATCTTGAAGAACACGCGATCAAAGAGCCTGAAAAAGGGGCGAAGGAAGAAGATCGCCGCCTCCGCCGGTTCGTGCCCCGCGGGCACCGGCTTGAGCAGCGAAGCGCAGAGCACCGGCGTCAGGATCAGGGCCACGACCACCGACAGCAACATGGAGGAGATGATGGTGATGGAGAACTGGCGATAGATCACGCCGGTCGAGCCGGTGAAGAAGGCCATGGGGCCGAAGACTGCCGAGAGCACCAGCCCGATCCCGATCAGAGCGCTGGTGATCTGTTCCATGGACTTGGCCGTGGCCTCCCTCGGCGACAGCCCTTCCTCGCTCATGATCCGCTCCACGTTCTCCACCACGACGATGGCGTCGTCCACCAGCAGCCCGATGGCCAGCACCATGGCGAACATGGTCAGCATGTTGATGGA
>CAZTQK010000535.1:0-3592 GCA_964615635.1 uncultured Planctomycetales bacterium | reverse complement strand
CGCCGCCACCCTGGTCATCGGCGACATGCAGATCTTCGTGGCCAACGTGATCGACGCGGCGGCTGAGCGAAAGCGTCTGGAGAAGGACCTGACCGGGATCGACAAACAGATCGCCGGCATCGAGGGCAAGCTCAACAACGCCGGTTTCGTGGAGCGGGCCCCGGCCGAGGTGGTGCAACGCGAGCGAGAACGCCTGGCGGAGTTGCAGGCCAAGCGGCAGACGGTGGTGATGCACATGACTCAACTGGGGTAATCCATGCGGACCCATTGCCTCGCATGTCGGAACATGCTTGCCGAGGATACCGAGATCTGTGAGTCTTGCGGGGCGTTGCTGCACGAGGGCGTCATGGGCTATCTGGGCCGGCCGCTGTTCGTGTTGGCCGGTCGCTGGCTGGCGGTGACGGTTTGGGTGTGTCAGGCCATGGCCGCGATGATCGGCCTGGTCGACGCGAGCCTGCCGTCGGTTGCCATCTTGTGGTTCTGGGTTGTCATTCCAATCGCCTTGCTCATTCTGGTCATTTCCATGCGGATTCCGCACCGATCGCTGGGTGTTCTGGCCGTGGCCAATATCATGATCGTGATTCTCTCGTCAACGGTTCTCAGCACGACGGCCGGTTCTGTCTCCGGTGTGGACTGGAGCGTTATTGCGATCACGGCCGTGCCGCTGCTGGCCATGGTGCCTTTTGTCCATCAGTTCTGGGCTCATCCGCTTCCGCGGGCAAGCCTGCTCAGTTGCCAGAACTGCGGATACCTGCTTCGGGGGCTGACGGTGCCGCGTTGTCCGGAGTGCGGGGCTCGCTTCGATCCGCGGAGGCTCAAGCGCGTCCCCGGCGAACAAAAGCGGTTTTCGACTCCGGCCGCGAAGGACGATTGAGGGGATCCCGAGATGCCTGATTCCTGCCCGATGTGCGGAACGCAACTGGCCGAGGGCAGCCGGTTCTGCCACAAGTGCGGTGTGCCCTTGTCCAGCACGGCCCCCCGGCGGCAAGCCGGCTCGCCTGGGCCGATCACGCGACTGTTGGTTGTCGCTACCTACTTGTTTTATCTGGTTGCATGGCTGAGCTGCTGGAAGTCCGCAGAAGCGGCCGCCGTCCTGGGTCTGTTCAGTGTAGGCGCGTCCCTCGTGTTGATCACTCTGGCGATCGTGAACCGACATAGGTGGGGATGGTGTCTGGGCGCAGCCCACTGTGGACTGTACGTCTTGCTCATGGGATTGGTCGTGATCGGCAGCCTGGGCCCTCGGGACGCGATTATCCCGTTCTTGTCGATAGGCGGCATCTACCTTGTGGGGGCTATCCCATTGTCTGTCCTCGCCTGGCGTCAAGGGCTGAAAAAGCATCACCCGATGACATGCGTCAACTGCGGCTACCTTCTCTACGGCCTGACGGAGGCCCGCTGCCCGGAGTGCGGCACGCCGTTCGATGCGAAGCTGCTGGCCACGGCGAATCGGACAGATCAGGGGTGATTCCATCCGGTCTCAGGCCGCGTGATCTGAGATCTCCAATCCCGGGTTTCAGATTGCCGACCTTCGGCGCCGATTCTCAACTCTCGAGTCTCTATTCCCGCCCGTTCTTGCGTAAGGCTGGCCCTGTGTCTACCTTTTCTCCATCCAGGTATGATCCGGTTTATCTGTCGAGAGGGAACGCTTATGGACCGGCTGTGCAATCGCTGGAATGTGATCGGCGGTCTGACCGCATCCATCCTGCTTTGCTCCTGTTCGCAGCAGGGTATCCCCAAAGGCAAAACGGATGTGCCCCAGGCCAAGTGCGAGATGAAAGTGGAGAAGGAGCCCTTCGGCATGACCCCGGATGGCGAGAAGGTCGATCTCTACCACCTGGTCAACGCCGACCGAATGAGGGTGGACATCACCAACTACGGGGCCATCGTGGTCCGCCTGATGGTCCCCGACCGCAACGGCCGGCTCGACGATGTGGTCCTCGGCTACGACAAGTTGGAGGACTACATCAAGGATACCTCATACTTCGGGGCAATTGTTGGCCGTTACGCCAATCGCATCGCAGACGGCCGGTTCACCCTCGACGGCGTCGAATACCAACTCGCGACCAACAACAACGGCAACCACCTGCATGGCGGGATCAAAGGCTTCAATAAGGTTGTCTGGGAGGCGGAGCCGTTCGAGAAGCTGCACAAAGGTGCGCGCTTCATCGACGACGAGGTGGGTGTGAAACTGACCTATCTCAGCCGGGACGGCGAAGAGGGTTATCCAGGGAATCTCAAGGTCACCGTCTGGTATGCGATCTCCCATGGCGGCGCGCTGAAGATCCGATACGAGGCCGAAACGGACAAGCCGACGCCGGTGAACCTGACGCATCATGGCTACTGGAACCTGGCCGGCGCGGGCAACGAGGACATCCTCGGCCACAGACTCATGCTCCAATCCGAAGACTTCGCGCCGGTCGACGCCGGTCTGATCCCGACCGGTAGGATTCACCCGGTGAAGGGCACACCGATGGACTTCACCGCGGACGTCTTCGGGCGCGACGCCAAGACCATCGGTGCCTCCATCGATGAGGACGACGAGCAACTCAGGTACGGCAAAGGCTACGATCACTGTTGGGTCCTGGCCTGCTGCGTTGAGAGTGTGGCATTGGCCGCCCGCGTCCTGGAACCGACGACCGGCCGGGTCATGGAGGTCCATACCATCGAGCCGAGCATCCAGTTCTACTCAGGGAATTTCCTCGACGGCAGCAGTGTGGGCAAAGGCGGAAAGGTGTACGGGCATCGTTTCGGTTTCTGCCTCGAGACCCAACACCTGCCTGATTCGCCCAACAAGCCGCAATTCCCGAGCACCATTTTGGAGCCGGGTCGGAAATACCAGAGCGAGACCTGGTACCGGTTCGCGGTCGAGAAGTGATCGGCCGGGCGGGAACAAGCTGATGCGATGCGGGCCGGCTCACCAACGTCAGGATTTGAGATGTGAAATTGGCAGATCTCAGATCCTCGGGTGGGGGGCAATGCTGATGCTCTGGGAAGCCCGTTCTCAGGGTTGATCTGAGATTTGAGATCTCCAGATTCGAAATCTCTCCCCCCCCAATTCTCAACTCACAACTCTCAATTCTGGGTCCGTGACATCTTAGGCGGGGAGATGCCACGGCTTCTTCAGAACCGCGACCGTGAGGGAGCGGCCCCCCTTGTGATCTGGCCGCTTTCCCGCTTAGCTCCTCGCTTACGCTCGGGGTTCTGAAAGAGCCGCCTGAACTGTCACGAACCTCTCAATTCTCCATTCCCCCGGGTGTTCTTGCATGCAGTCAGCCGGGCGTTTAACCTTTCGGCGGTTAAGGTTCTTCAGCAGAACCCGGTGCCGGTCACGGGTCAGGCCGTGAAGCAAGAGCCCCTCGCTTACGCTCGGGGTTCTGAAAAGGTCGCCTGGACCGTCACGGCCCGGAATCAGGTCACAGATCGAAAGGGCACGGACGGAGAAATGGGGACTGGCTCGCATCCGGGCGACGCTGGATGTGTCGCAAGTGATCGGAATCGGACGGGCGCTGAGAGTGGGTGAAGATTACCCGCGTGCCTGTCCCCATTTCTCCCTGTTCGGACAGAAAGGAACAAGACATGATTCGATCGTTCA
>CAZTQK010000534.1:0-3609 GCA_964615635.1 uncultured Planctomycetales bacterium | reverse complement strand
CCCACGACATCATTGACAATCGCAAGCGCAAGCTCGTTGATAACATCAACTGCATTCTTGCGTCCACCGAAGCGGCGCGGTTCGCCGTTGGCTACTTCTTCCTCTCCGGTTTGGAGAGCATTGCCCCGCGTCTTGCCGACGTGAAGGAGCTTCGCCTTTTGATCGGCAACACCACCAACCGCGAGACCCTGGAGCAACTCGCCGAAGGGTACCGCCGCCTGGAGCTGGTCGCCGAAGCCGCCGAGGCCGAAGCATACCCCCGGCGGGCCGACACCCAACGCATGGCCGGCGAGACCGCTGCCAACATCCGCGCGGCCATCGAACTAATGGACCAGACGAACGAAGCCCAGGCGATTGTGACGCGCTTGGTTCGCATGATCGAGGACAAGCGCCTCAAAGTGAAGGTTTATACCAAAGGCCGCCTGCATGCGAAGGCGTACATCTTTGACTACGGCAAAGTGTATGGCGGCGACGGCAAAGCGGTCGCCCGCCACGAGCACGGCATCGCTATCGTCGGCTCCTCGAATCTCACTCTCGCCGGCGTCACCCACAACACCGAGCTCAACGTCGTCGTTCAGGGCAACAACAACCACGCCGAACTGGTTCATTGGTTCGACGACCTTTGGAAGGAGGCGCAGGACTTTGATGAAGCGCTCATGCGCGAAATGCAGCAGTCCTGGGCGGTCGCGGCCGTCCGCCCCTATGACATCTACATGAAGTCCCTCTATGCCCTCGTCCGCGACCGCGTCGAGGGCGAGGATGACCAGGACCTCCTTTGGGACGACGAAATCACCAGGCGCCTCGCCGATTTTCAGAAGGTCGCCGTCCGCCAGGCGGTGCAAATGGTCCGCGACTTCGGCGGCGCGTTTGTTTCCGACGTCGTCGGCCTGGGCAAGAGCTACATCGGCGCCGCGGTTGTCAAACACTTCGAACGCACCGACCACGCCCGCTCCCTCATCATTTGCCCCGCCCCTCTCGTGGACATGTGGCAGCGTTACGACGAGGTTTACCAGCTCAACGCCCGCGTCCTCTCCATGGGCTACCTGCGCGAGACGGACAACGGCTCCCCGAATTTGCTCCTCCAGAATGTCCTCTACAAGGACCGCGACTTCATCCTCATTGACGAAAGCCACAACCTCCGCCATCCCGACACGCAGCGCTATAAGGTCGTCGAGAACTTCCTCAGCACCGGCAAGCGCTGCTGCTTCCTCACGGCCACCCCCAGAAATAAGAGCGCCTGGGACGTTTACCACCAGATCAAACTCTTCCACCAGGACGACAAGACCGACCTGCCCGTGGATCCGCCCAACCTCAAAGAATACTTCAGGCTCGTCGAGAAAGCCGAGCGCACCCTGCCCAACCTCCTTTCGAAAATCCTCATCCGACGAACCCGCAACCACATCCTGCGGTGGTACGGTTTCGACTCCAAAACGCACCAGCCCGTGGACCCCTCCCGCTTCCGCGAATACTTGGACGGCCGCAGGCGCGCCTACGTCATCGTCGGCGGTAGGCACCAGTTCTTCCCCAAACGCGAGCTCGACACCATCGAGTACAGCATCGAGGACACCTACGCCGGCCTCTACCAGCAGCTCCGCGGGTACCTCGGCAAGCCCCGAAAGGGCCGCATCGTCGAGCCCGGCAGCGGCGAGCTTACCTACGCCCGCTACGGCCTCTACCACTATGTCCCGGCAGAAAAGCAGCGCCGCGAACCCTACGCCAGCCTCCACCGCGCCGGCTCCCTCCTGCGCGGCCTCATCCGCGTCCTCCTCTTTAAACGGTTCGAGTCCAGCGTCTTTGCCTTCAAGGAAACCATCCGGCGCCTCCTGATGGTGCATGAGCGGTTCCTCGAGGCCTTGTCCCAGGGATTCGTCCCCGCCGGCGACGATGCCCAGGCGATCCTCTATGAACCGAACCTGGCTGAAGAGCAAGACCTCATGGATGCCCTGCGCCAAGTTTCCGGGAAATACAGTACCGCCGACTTCGACCTGAAGCGCCTCCGCGAACACATCATCCACGATGTTGACCTGCTAAAGAAGATGCTCGCCTTGGTCGAGCCCATCACCCCGGACCAGGACGCCAAACTCCAGACCCTTAAGAAGCGCCTCAGTCAGAAGCCCCTCAAAGACGGCAAACGCCTCATCTTCACCCAGTACGCCGACACCGCCCGCTACCTGTTCGACAACCTCAATCCCGGCGGCAAGAAACCCGACATCGAGGTCATCTTTAGCGGCGACAAAAGCAAGGCCCGCGTTGTCGGCCGCTTCGCCCCCAAAGCCAACCCGGAATACCAGTTCCAGGCTGGCGAGTCCGAGCTCTCGATGGTCGTCGCCACCGACGTCCTTGCCGAGGGCCTTAACCTTCAGGACTGCGACAACATCATCAACTACGATCTGCACTGGAACCCCGTCCGCCTCATCCAACGCTTCGGCCGCATAGACCGCATCGGCAGCGACCATGACACCGTCTACGCCTTCAATTTCCTCCCCGAGACTGGACTCGACCGCAACCTCGGCCTGAAACAAAAACTGCACAACCGCATCCAGGAAATCCACGACACGATTGGTGAAGACTCCGTCATTCTCGATCAAACCGAGCAGCTCAACGAGGAAGCCATGTACGCCATCTACGAACAGAAGAACGGCGGCCAACTCGGCCTCTTCGAGGAAGACGGCGAGGAACTCCTTGACCTCAACGAAGCCGAGGAACTCCTCCGTCAGCTCCGCAAGGATAAGCCTGCCGAATACGAGCGCATCGCCTCGCTCCGCGACGGCATCAGGGCAGCCAAAACCTCGACCCAAAAGGGCCAATATGTCTTCTGCGAAGCCACCTACCCGGGTCGCGAAGACCTGCGCGGATACCAACAACTTTTCCTCCTCGACCACACCGGCCAAGTCATCTCCCACGACATCCCAAAGCTTTTAGGTGCCATCAAGTGCGGTCCCGATGCCTCTCCCCGGACGCTGCCCCCGGACTACAACGCGACTGTTATGCGCGTCCTGCGTCTCTTTGCCGAGGAGGTAAAACACCGCCACGCCGAGCGCACCCACACCCTTTCGCTCAGCCACGGCCAAAACTACATCCTCCGCGAGCTTCGCCTCCTTTTTGCCGCCACCCAGGACGAGGGTCAGAAAGGCATGATAAACATCCTCGAAAAAGCCCTGCGCGGCCCAATCACGCGGGCCGTCAATCGTGAACTCAACCTCCTCCGGCGTAACGCCGTCACCGGCCAGTCTCTCCTGAAATCCCTTGCCCGCATCTACGATCAACATCGTCTCCAAGACTGGGTTGACCGCCGAAGCCTCTACGCCACCGAAAAGCCCATCCCCAAAATCATCTGTAGCGAAGCGCTCGTCTAAACACCAATGTAAGGCCGCGTCCGGACCCTGAAGCTGAGCACCGGGCAATGGTTTCCTCCGCACAACCACTCCCGCTCACTCAGCCACCATAAGCAGTTCACAGCGCAGGCCACAGTTCATCTTTAAGATACCCCGCCGTTACGCCCCCGTTATGACGGGCGGTAATTGGCGTCTTAACCGCCGCCGGCGGCGCCCCCGGAAGCTTCAAACCCGTCTGCCAATCTCAGCGGGCTGGATCACGCCGGGCCGGCGA
>CAZTQK010000533.1:0-3645 GCA_964615635.1 uncultured Planctomycetales bacterium | reverse complement strand
CACGCCTCGCGCCGGCCGGGCGCAGAACGGGCAGTGTGCTCGACAGGACGGATACCATACGACGACTCCTTTCGCATCTGCAATTGAAGCGAGAACTGTGCGAACACACCTCACCGACCCGTATCCGTGCGAGTGCGCGTGTCCCGGAAGGCGGAGCCGTTGCCGTCAATCACTGAGACTTCGCCTGCGCGACCTCGCCCGCTGGCTTGGTTGCCGGCGGAGTCCCCGGCGGCTTTGCATCCAGCATGGCCTCGCGCTCGATCTGCTGCCAGATCTTGGTCATTAGTTGCCGGTCGGTCGACGGTTTGCCGTTGTGTAACACCTTCATGCGAAGCTGGGTCACCTTCGGGTCTACACGAGTGAGCATGAAAGTCACGGCGTCGTCGTTGTCGCCCGCCGCGAGCAAGCCCACCACCCCGAGGACTAGTGCTCCGGCAACCTTGCCGCCGACATTCGGGTCGTGCTTCTTGCCGGTCAGTATGCCGGATTCCTTGTCACTGTGATCAATGGTAAAGCCAAGACCAAAGAGCCCGTTCGTCGCAGCCGTATAGGCCTCGTCGTAGGGCAGGTCGAGTTCGCGGGTCTCGAGCATTTTGATCTCCGCCTGCGTCGCCATCTGGCTGCAACCGATGGAACAGAGAATCAACAGAATGAATCCGTTTCGGAGAGCCATGCCGAGAGTCGAAGCGCACATACTGCCATCTCCTAAAACTTGGTTTGCGACATCTTGTAGTCCTTGACCACGTCGTTTTCGTCGAAGTAGATGATGAGCATCACGGTGGTTTCCGACCGCTCCGTGGATCCCACGCCGCCGGCGAGCCCGCCGCCGCCAAAACCGCTCGAACCCCAGCCGGCACCCACGCCCCCGGCCCCGAAGGCGGCGCTGGTTTGCCTGCTCGACACCTTGTCGTACACCCACATCTCCCCGCCGTCCTTGCGCGTGATCACGTTTGGCGTCCCGAAGACCTCGATGACCTCGGCCTGGGTAGTCCTGCCAGGCACAATGTGTTTCTTTGCGGCTCCCGGAGTGAGTGCACTCGGCCCGCTCTGCTGGGAGCAGCCGAGCGGCACAGACAACACGACCGCCAGACCCAAAAGACATTCCGCCAGAACTCGATCGACTGACATGGCTGACCTCCAACTTGTGGCCGCAGACCCTGACAACAAGCCGGCGAGATGGTCATCTCTTGCTGGCCGAACCTTGTGTAGTCTACCACCTGTTCCTCACCTTTGGCAAGCGGAATAACCTTGTAGATGCAAGAACACCCCTCAGAGTTTTTCTGTGCTTCCTGGCGGTAATCGCTTGAAGCCTCCCACGCCGGATCTGCGATGAGCCGGCCGCGAGCCCGCCGGTGTTCATTTGGACTTATATGGAGGTGATCGCTTTTCAGTGATTGTTCATCTGCTGAGCCAAGTGGCGCCCAGTCGTCATCCCTTCCGAAAAACAACGGCGCGAGCGGTCGGTTTGCACCGGCTTCCGCTTCAGAATTGGCATGCTTTCCATAGCTTCTTGCCTCCTCCTGCCTTAGCGATTCGTGACATCCCGCCACCGCGCCTCCCGGCGGAGAAATGCTCCACCCACCGCCGAACAGGCGGAAGATAGCCTACTATCGCAAGCTGCAGGATGCAAGCACGGCCGCCGGCCGCAGCCTTGGCGGCAGAGAAGCCCGCAACTCTCCGGGGCCAGCCATTTCGCCATTTCTCCGTTCATACCCAGCAGGGATGGACCTTCCAGTTCGCTGTAAGGCCCATGAGGATATGGGCGTTGTTCACGCTGGGCGGGGTATCCAGAAGACTCTCTACACGTTGTCGCCACTGCGCGGCGAAGGCCATCATCGTCGGACACCGCTTGAGCAGCGACGACAGGATCAGAAGCGTGGCGAACAGGCGATTGTTGCTCGGCAGGTGAGGTCGCCTCCACGCCGCCCCAGCCGGAAGCAGCGGCTTGATGGACCAGACGCGGTCCCACAGGCGCGAATGATGGGCACACAGGTTACGCACGTAAACGAGGTGGTGCATCCACGCGGCCAGATCGCGGTGTTGGAGTCGGTAGCGGACTGAGACTGCCCGCTGGTCCCGACGGGCCATTCCCTGGAACATCTGCGACAACGCCCCGAAAGACATCACCTCTGCGGCCATCCAGATGGGAAGGTCAGGGAACTCGACATAAGTTGCCCTGAAATGCTTGATGAAGAGTTCGCTGGAACGGCCAGCTTCCTCATGAAGCTTGTCGAGCCATTCCTTGTGTCGGAACCGGCCGAAGAAACTACCCGCGTTCGTATGGCCGAACGCACCGTGCTGGCGCCCGAACTGGTAGGCGATGGCTGATCGAAGGTCCAGTTCCACAACCTCCAGGGCTTCGGTCACCAAATCCCGCAACACCCGGTCGAACTCGTAGGCCGCCTGAATCTGCTCAAACGTGATACCCGGCAGAAACTGATGTCGCGTCTGCTCGAACGCAAGACAGTAGCCGCTGAAACGGTAGTAGTTGATATGGCCGAGATAAGTGGCGGCCGCCACGGTGTTCCCAATGACCAATCCCCGCTGCTGCAGCAAGGCCACTTGGTCTTCATGCGAACGCCAGGGTTTGGAGAATGGTAACTTGGGCGGCCGGTGGAAAGCCGTCATCGGCACACCCCCGCCGGTTGACGGCCGTCGGCGCAACAAAAAAACGCGCCCATAATGCACGTCATCCCTGTGGGAGAGAGGTGCGGCGCGTATGTTACGTATAATATACACCACGAATCCGGCCCAGGCAAGGCCCGTTCCGCTAAAAACCGACTCGCTTTCTCCACCACGTCGCCAATCCTCATGGACCACAAACGCCCGAAAACGGCAGATCAGGCAGTACCAGCAGACTCCGGAAGGGAAACCAAGGTTCTGCCGCCTCTTCAACCGCCCTTCAATCCCGTCATCTCGCCCACCGCCCCCAGCGGAGAAATCCTCCACCCACCGCCGGACAGGCGGAATCTAACCTACTCCCGCAGGCCAAAGCGTTCAAGGGCGCAAAACAAGCTATTAGCCATCACCTCCCCCCAACAACCCCTACGACTTTCACCTACGCCCTGCCCCCTCTTGTCTCCTGACTCCCTCGGCCCGCCATAGCTCGCCAGCGAAGACGGCTGCCTCCTGTCTTCCGTCCCCCCTCTCGGTGTCCCCGCGTCTCCGTGTCCCCGCATCTCCGTGTCCCCGCGTCGGAGTGTACCCGCCCTGGTCGCCCGCCACGGCGGATCTTCGACATTCGGGTTTCTGGCTTCATTCGACATTCTGGTGTCGTCATTCGTCATTCACGCTCGCCCGTCCGTTCCGCTCCAACCACGTCCTGCCGAGCGGGCCGCCGTGTTATGTGCGTATCGGGACCAGCGGACAGCCTGCGCGCCGACCGGCACCCGCCCGCCTCCCACGCTCTTTGACAACTGAGATCTCCAGATCGGCCCTATTGGGCTGAAAGCTGAGAGCTGATGGCTGACAGCTCCTCGTGCGAAACGAACCCACGCCAGGGGCGAGCGATCCACCGTCAGCAATCAGCGTTGAGACCACCCCGTCCTCAGTCTGGCTGAGAGCTGAACGCTGATTGCTGACAGCCCCCTGGCGCCAGTAGAGTCGAGACGTGGCGCGGTGGTTTAGGTTGAGCCTATCTGTTTC
>CAZTQK010000532.1:0-3646 GCA_964615635.1 uncultured Planctomycetales bacterium | reverse complement strand
AGAACCGCGACCGTGCTTGCCACGCCGAAGCCCGGCGAAGGCGGGAGGGAGCGGCGGCTTCCCGCCCAGACTGTCACCGCGCCGAAAGCCGGCTTTCAAGAAAAAGCACCCTGGCAACAACGTTAAAAACGGTTACCATGTGCCACGACCGATCAGATCGGCCCGAGGCAAGCGGTAATCCTCACGGCCGGACACGCCGTCTCGTTGACAGTTGAAGGAGAACACGCATGGCGAACGGAACACTTCCTGCTTATCTGGCGTCGGCCAAACCGAACCCAACGACCAACCGAGGGCCGTGGTGGACCAACACCGCCCCGGCGTACTTCGGCATCTTCATGTGGATTGCGTTTTACGACAAGCTTGCCTCGGCCTTTAACCTCGGTGGCCTGGATGTGGCGCTGGGCGGCCTGGTGATCGCGGCCGTACTCAGTCATTACATGTTTCACTACGTATTCGGCGTGCTTGGTATGAAAACCGGCTACCCGTTGTACGTCGTGGGGAGCTCCACATTCGGCACCGTGGGTGGCTTCCTTTTCCCGGGCATCTTCATGGGCTTGCTCCAGATCGGCTGGTACAGCGTCGGAACCTTCTACGCGGCCAAGCTATTGCTGCTGGCCATCGGTCGCGACGCGGACCAGATTTCCGCCCTGTTTATCATCTTCTGCATCGCGTGGGGTTACGTCTTTGCTCTCTTTGGTGCCTTCGGCATTAAGTACGTTGCCAAGATCTCAACCTATTTGCCCTGGGTCGCCGTGGCCATGTTGTGCATCGCCGGCGTGTGCGCCTTGCCCTACGTGAGCAGCTTCAAGTTCACTCCCGACCCGACGGGACCGGGTGTGTTGGCGGGGGCTTGCCTGGTGATCCAGATGGTCATCGGCTTCTTTGCCACCGCAGGCGCGGCCGGCGTTGACTTCGGCACCAACAGCCGGGACGAGAACGATGTCAATCTCGCGGGTCTCAGCGGTATCACCATGTCGATCCTTCTGGCCGGTGGTCTGGGTTTAATCATCGTGGCGGGCGCCAAGGGTATCGATCCCACGGTTGCCCCCGAAGTCGGCAAGGCGTTGCCGTTGGTCAGCCCCGGCCTGGCCAAGATCATGTTCCTTCTGCTGGCAATCGGCTCGATGGCCCCGGCCTGCTTCTGTGCGAGCATCATCGGGAACAGTTTGTCGACCATGATCCCGACCATGGGCCGCGTGCCTTTGACCCTCGGCGGGGCAACCATCGGTATCATCCTGGCGGCCACCGGCATCGCCGGTAATCTCGGCGCGTTCTTCGGGTTCATCGGGTCTTCGTTCGGGCCGATCTGCGGTGCCATCGTGGCCGACTACTTCCTCTCAGGCAAGAAGTGGGCCGGCCCGCGCGAGGGCGTCAATATCGCCGGCTATGCGGCGTGGGTACTTGGCTTCCTCGTTGGTATCTCCAGTAACGACCTGCTCGGCAGGTTCGCCGTATTGCCCGCGTGGCATCCGACTGCGGTCTACTCTTTCATCGTCGGATTCGTCGTCTACGCGATCCTGGCCAAGGCCGGGCTGCAGGGTAAGACGGTCGCCTACCCGGGCGCCGATACATCCAAGTAATGCCTGGCCGATAGGTTTTTCAATCAACGGGCGTGGGGCATCATCGCGGTGCCCCACGCCCGATTCCTTGACCAGCCGGCGCCTCTGTGTCGGTTTTGCCCCGCCGGTTGGACCTGCACATTACCGAAAGACCGAGGGGATAGACCACCGAGGGGATAGACCACCGAGGGGATAAACCCCTCGGCTCGTCAAGAATCGCGGTCGATGACCGCTGCCATCCTGAACCCTGCTTGCCCGCCGAAGCCTTGGCGAAGGCGGGAACCCTGAACCCTATGTCAACACCCTGTCCAGCCCCGCTTCGATCCACTCGGGTCTGATGTCGTCGTAGAGAGTTGCCCGGCCGATGCGGTCGGCGAGGACGAAGCGCAACTTGCCGGCGGCGACCTTCTTGTCGGACTGCATCAGACTGATGATCCTGTCGCGCTGCCCGGCCAGAGGGGCGGTCACCGGCAGCTTCATCCGGTCGACGATGGCGGCGATTCGCTCGGCGGCCGCGCGGTCCAGCCGACCGGCGGCGACGCTCATCTCTACGGCCGCGACCATGCCGGCGGCCACGGCCTCACCGTGTCTCCACGGATCTCCCTGCCGTGCCATCAGCGATTCAATGGCGTGCCCGACGGTATGCCCGAAATTCAACAACGCCCGCAGGCCGCTCGTCTCGCGCTCGTCTTGCGAAACGACATCCGCCTTGATGCGGACGTTGTGCTCGACCAAAGCCCCCAGCGCGTCGGTATCGCAGGCGAGGACATGGTCGGCGTTTTTCTCGTGCCAGGCGAAAAAGTCGGCATCGCGGATGACCGCGTGCTTGATGCTCTCGGCCAGGCCGGCCCTGAAGTCGCGATCACTCAGCGTCCGCAGCGTGGCCGTATCGATGAGCACGAACAACGGCTGGTAGAAGGCCCCGATCATATTCTTGCCGCTGGCATGATTGACCGCCGTCTTGCCGCCCACACTGGCGTCAACGTCCGCCTCGATCGTGGTGGCACACTGCGCGAAGGGCACGCCGCGCACCCACGTCGCCGCGACAAATCCTGTCAGGTCGCCGACCACCCCACCACCCAGGGCGATCAGCGGCGAGGTTCGGTCGATTCGTGCGTCGGCCAGGGCGTCGTAGATCCGCGAGACCCATTCGAGGCTCTTGGTGCTGTCGCCGGCGGGCACCACGAAGGTCGCGGCATCGAAACCCGCTGCCCGCAGCGAGTCCATTGCCGTCTTGCCGTAGAGCGGCCCGACGTTTTCGTCGGTAATGACCATCGCACGGCGGCTCTTGACCCGTTCGGCCAGGCGCGCACCGAGCCCGCCGAGCAAACCCGCCCCGATGAACACTGGATAACACGGCTCAACGTTCACCTGGACAACACGTTCGGCAGACGCGGAACTCATTGGTCAGACCCCAAATTGAGAATGCCGAATTGGAGATTGAGCATGAAAATGCGCTGACAGCGGCTCAAGGAAACGGGCGTATGACTCTTCTCATCCGCAATTCTCAATTCCTCATTCCTCATTCCTTCCGAGTTCTTCCGCCACCACGTTCAGCCAATGCCGGGCCTGTTCCTGACGCTTTTCGTCGGAGAACTGAGTGAGTGACTGCCGCAGGTGGCCCTCGGCGACCTCGTACTGCCGCAGGTCGCGTGCGTAGATGATGCCCAGCAGCAGCCGGATCTCGTTTGCCTCCGGCGAAGTGGGGTACGCCGACAGCAGCTTCTCGTAGGCCGCGGCAGCCTGGGGCAGCTTCTGGAGTCTGTAGAGCTGGTTGGCCACGTCGAGCTGGCTGCCTTTCGGCAGGACTTGTCGCGGATCCAGTTCGAGCAGCTTCTCATACAATCCGGCCGCCGCGTCCCGGTCGTTCAGCGCCAGGGCCTCGGCCACTTTCATCCGCAACTCAACCACCTGGTCACGCGGCGCGGGCGGCCCGCCGCCGATGCGCACGTCCTGCAGCGACACCGGCCGGGCCACTCGCCCATAGCGAGCCCGGGCCTCGGCATTCGGATCGGCCATGGCCGTGCGGAACGCCTGACGATGAAACCACCGCCTCCAGAGTGCCACGACGTCGAATTGGTCGCGCG
>CAZTQK010000531.1:0-3663 GCA_964615635.1 uncultured Planctomycetales bacterium | reverse complement strand
GTTGCCTCGTTCATCTCCAGTGTCGGGTTGAGGTCGATACTCAGTGCTCCGGCCGTGCCGTGCTGACGAACACCGCGCCAGGCGGTGATCTCGAACGGCGGCGGCGAGCCGGGCGGCGGAGTATCACAGGCATCGCCGATGCCGTCGCCGTCCTGGTCGCGCTGGCCCCAGTTGGGTGTGTTGATGCAGTTGTCGCAATCATCGCCAACGCCGTCTTCGTCGGTGTCGGCCTGACCGAGGTTCGCCATGGCAGGGCAGTTGTCGTCACAATCGGTCGTCAGACCCGTCGGACATGGCAACCGGCCCTCGACGCCGATGCCGTCGCAGTCCTGATCGCCGGGTACGTAGCACGGGTGGCCCAAATCACGCCCGTCAGGGATACCATCGCTATCAGCGTCAAGACAACTGCCCAACGCCGGGATGCCCGGGCCGCTGGCACAGCGCTCGAACAGCACCATATCGCCCGGTCCCCGGACCGGATAGGGGTAACCGTGATCGTTTACCCACGTGTCCAGGCACTCAAGACCCAGTTGTGCGGTGGGTTCGTTGTGGCATTCCTGCATGTGGGCGAAGTCCATCTGGTCGACGTCGCAGTCGCCGTCGAAATCCATCAGCGGGTGTGTCCCCGGCTCGCACTCGTCGAGCAGGTTATTGTTGTTGCAGTCGGTGCTGGTGCGATCGGCCAAGTCGCAGGTATCGGGACGGCCGTTGTTGTTGCAGTCGAGGCTCGGGTTGTCGCGGACCTCGCAGCCGTCATGCTGGCTGTTGTGGTTGCAGTCATGGAAATACGCCGTCTCGTCCGCCCCCATGTCCACGGCGCAGTCCTGCAGGCGGCTCTGCAGCTCGAAATCCCAAAGGGGGCGTCCGATCGCCTGGTTGTTGCCTACGTCGACGCAGGGCGAGGTCTGCGAAAGGTGGTAATCGTTGTCCTCCCACGTGTCGGGATTGTTGTCCGGCCCGTCCGGGTCGGCGAAGCCTGGGTCAACGTTCAGGATACGAGTGCCCTGCCATCCATCCTGAACATCGCAGTAGCTCACCGATGGAGTGCCAGACAACACGTCGATTTGGCCGCCTGAATTGCCCCACAGGATCGAATTGGTCAGTGTCAGCGGCCGGGTGGAAATGCCGCCCCCGTAATAGGCGGAGTTCCAGACGATCGTGGAGTTGACGATCACAGGACTATCGTAGCTGTAACAGTAGACGCCCCCGCCCCAGGTGTAGCCGGCACCCCGGTTGCGAGCCACGACCATGTTGGCCAGTAGCGGGCTCCCGCCGTTGATGTAAATGCCTCCGCCGTAAGCATTGGCCGAGTTGGCAGTGACCGTGCAGTTGAAGATGCGTGGGCTGCCGCCGGCCATGTGGATGCCGGCCCCACTGTCGTCATAATACGTCACGTCGGCGTTGCCGCCGACGATGAAGAAGCCGTCGAGAATGCAGGTACTGTTGATCGCGCTGCCAACGGTGACGACGTGGTACGAGTTGTCGACGTTGTTGACGAAGCCCGGCTGGTCGTTGCCCAGCAGGTCGCCGCTCAAGACGCTGGCGTGGCCGAGGGGCTCGACGGCATGGGGTTCGCGTTCGAAGGGGTCGGCGGCGCCGTATCCGGCGAAGCCGCCGAGCATGGCCACGCCGTTGACCAGGTCGAAGGACAACGATCGATTGCCCGGCTGGCCGGTGCCGTCGTCGGGCTCGTAGGTGCCGTCGGCCACGAAGATGAAGACCTTCTCCGGGTTCGCCCGGGCGTCGGCCAAGCCCTCCTGGACCGTCAGGAAGGCGTGGTCCCAATCCGAGCCGTCGCGGGGCCCGGGCACGGTCGGGTTCTCATCGACGTAGATCGCACCGCCGAGGATCTGGCAGTCATCCGGGATACCGTCGTAATTCCAGTCGTGACTGTAGCCAGAGGCAATGTCGCAGTCGTCTTGAACTTGATTGTTGTTGCAGTCGGGCTCGCACTCGTCCGGTATCCCGTTCAGATTGCAGTCTTCGCTCGTGTGGTTGAAGATGTCGCAGACGTCGGCCACCTGATTATTGTTGCAGTCCGAGTACTCGCATATATCCGGGACGCCATTGCTATTACAGTCTGGTTCGCCGGCATGAACAACCACACAGACGCATTCATTGCATAGCAGCACAAAATCTTCGACATAGCTATCGAGCAGCGGAGGGTAATCCGAGGAGTTGGTCGCACAGGAGAACTTACCCTCCGGCTGGTCCGGGTGTTCCCGGCCTGCCGGGGGTTGAGCGCAGTTGTTCGCCGAATCACCTGTGTTGGCTAATCGACGCAGGAAACAGTTCGGGGTATTCCAGGGGTCGGGATCGTAGCACGGCCCGTCCACCAACACCGTGCAGATCTTGCCTTGCGGGCGGTAGTTCGGGCCGGAATCGCCTGCCCGAATCTCGTTCGCGACAGTTAGAGCGGCCTGCACGTTGCTTGGTTCACCGTCCGTCGAAACGACGACGAAATGCTGCGTTCCTTGGGCGTAGTTGCGGAGTATGCCGAGGGTCGCGCCTAATGCCTGGTCGAGAGGCGTACCACCTTCGCCCTGCACTATCATGTTGGGTGGAGTAGTGGAAATCAACAGATCAGCAACAGCCTGGGCCTCGCCCAGGTTGTGGAGAATTGTCAGCGGCACATGTAGAGTGACACCATCATAAGTGTTGCTTCCAATTTGAATTGATTCGCTGGTTCCCACCTGGATTATGGCTATGGCGCACGTCGCGTCATGCGGAATGAACGCTCGATCTCCGACGAGGCAGTTGGCGATGCCTTCCTTCTGAAGCATAAAAGCCCCGGTATCAAGGTCATTGGAGATGCTGCCGGATCCGTCGATCACGAAAACGATATCGAACGTCTCTATGGCATGAACCGTCGCCGCGAACCCGAGCAGGGACGTCAAGCCAACAACCACTGCAGCAACGGTGGCCCGATAATCTGATGACGTTGCCATGATAGGCTCTCCAGGATGCATCGACGGACCTTGTGATCACATGTTGACTCGTCGGGAGTTGACCCATGCTAGGGTCGCACACACCAGAAAGAGCGAGCATGGCTCGGGGATGAGCGTGAGTGTCTGGATATCTCCTCGAAGGGTAAACTCGTCACTCTCTCCCGGGCGTCTGCCTTGTATCCAGAAATATCGCGTTGGAAAGTGGGCGAGGTCCGGCGGCGTGGGCGGCAGGTGGTCATCCGCAAACACAGGTGTGTTCATATTGGCCAAAGTCACTGCTTCAAACTCGACGATGCTGAAATCTCCGAGCGGAATGGGAAATGGGGCGGAAATCCTGTAGTCGCTACCGGAGAAGTACTGTCCAAGGCGTATATAGGGCGCGTTACTCTGGATCTGGAGGCTCCCAACTCGAACGACGAGGCTGCCCCCGGCGAACTCATAGGATCCTCGCGTTGGATTGGGATTAGAGTCGGGAGTGCTGGACTCGAAGGTCAGTCTCCCGATCAGACTGTCGTTGAGCGTAACACCGCCCTGGAGCACATTGTTCGGGTCATCCAGTAGCGTCAAGCTGCCCGTAAACTCAAAGGTGATCGGCACCGCCTGTGCCGCGCCCGCCAGCACAGACACTAAAACCCCAGCCGCCACCGCTGCTATCCGGTCGCCTGACATGTGGTTACTCCTTGAGATCTTCACCCCAAGCCGTTCTTCCGCGCCG
>CAZTQK010000530.1:0-3687 GCA_964615635.1 uncultured Planctomycetales bacterium | reverse complement strand
GCCGGCGAGCAGTACACCATCCGATCGGTCGGCCAGATCACCGAAATCGAGGACATCCGCAACATCAGGCTGGGCACGCACGACGGCGTCCCCTATTTCGTGAAGGACGTGGCCGATGTGGGACTGGGCAATGAACTGCGCACCGGCGCGGGCACCGCAGGCGGGCAAGAGGCGGTCATCGGCACGGCCATCCTGCTCTACGGCGAGAACAGCCGCACGGTCTCCCGCCGGGTGGACGAGAAAATCAGGCAGATCGACAAGCTGCTGCCGGACAACGTCAAGATCACCACACTCTACGATCGAACCTATCTGGTCGACGCCACGCTGAATACGGTCCGCAAGAACCTCACCGAGGGCGCGATCCTCGTCATCGTGATCCTGTTCCTGATGCTGGGGAACATTCGGGCGGCGATCATCTGCGCCCTGGCGATTCCGTTGTCGATGCTGATGACGGTCACCGGGATGATCCACGGCCGGATCAGCGCCAACCTGATGAGCCTGGGGGCCATCGATTTCGGACTGGTCGTCGACGGGGCGGTCATCATTGTTGAGAACTGCCTGCGCCACCTGGCCGCCAGGCAGCATGCCCTGGGACGCAAGCTGACCCTTTCCGAGCGACTGGAGACCGTGTTCACCGCCAGCAAGGAGGTCCGGACCGCCACGATGTTCGGCGAGGCGATCATCATCACGGTCTACATTCCGATCCTCGCGCTGACCGGCGTCGAAGGCAAGATGTTTCGACCGATGGCGATCACGGTGATCTTCGCCCTCGCGTCGGCGTTTATCCTGTCGCTGACCTTTGTGCCGGCCATGGTGGCCCTCCTGATTCGCGGCAAGGTGAAGGAAAGAGAGAACTGGATCGTTCGTGGCGCCAAAGCCGTCTACACCCCGATCGTCAGGTCGGCAGTGCGATTTCGGCTGGTCGTCGCCATGGGAGCTGTGGCCGTCCTTGCGGGCACGGCCGGCATGGCCGCTCGCCTGGGCAGCGAATTCGTTCCCAGATTGACCGAAGGGGCCGTCGCCCTGCAGCCGACCCGCATGCCCAGCATCGCCCTGAGCGCCAGCGTCGAAATGCAGAAGCTCGTCGAACAGGCCCTGCTGAGGGAGTTCCCCGACGAAATCGACACGATCTTCGCTCGAACCGGCGCATCTGAAGTGGTGACCGACGTCTGCGGGCCGGAGGTCTCGGACACCTACATCATGCTCAAACCGCGCAGCCAGTGGAGGAAGGCGAAAACGCAGGATGAACTCACCGAGGCGATGGAGGAAGTCGTGCGCCGAATCCCCGGTCAGAACTATGAGTTCAGCCAGCCCGTCGAATTGAGGATGAACGAACTGGTGTCGGGTGTTCGGAGCGACGTCGCGGTCAAGGTCTACGGCGACGAGATGGACATCATGAGGAAGTACGCCGGCCTGGTCGAGGACGAGCTCAAGGGCATCCCTGGGGCGCAGGACATCAAGGTCGAGCAAGTCGCAGGCCTGCCGATGGTCACGATCGAAGTTGACCGTTTGGCGGTCGCCCGCTACGGGCTGAATGTCAAGGACGTTCAGGAGGTTATCGAGATCTCCCTGGCGGGTGCGAACGCGGGGCAGGTCGTGCAGGGGGATCGACGATTTGAGCTCGTCGTGCGGCTGCCCGAAAACCTCCGCGGCAACCTCCTTTCGCTCGGCTCTCTTCCCATACCGCTGCCGAGAGCCGAAGCGCCACCGGCTCATGCGGCGGCCCTGAGCGACGGCGATAAGCCTTCCGTCGGGTACGTTCCGCTCGCGAGTGTCGCGGCAATCAGCATTGCAGAGGGTGCCCGGCAGATCCGCCGTGAAGACGGAAAACGTCGAATCGTGGTGCAGTGCAACGTCCGCGGACGCGACTTGGGCGGCTTTGTCGCCGAAGCACAGTCGCGAATCGAGAAACGCCTCGGAAGACTGCCGGAAGGCTACTGGATCGGCTGGGGCGGTCAGTTCGAGCATCTGCTCGCCGCCCGTCAGCGACTGGCCATCGTCGTTCCCTTGGCATTGGGGCTGATCGGCATACTGTTGTTTGCGACGTTCGGCTCGATTCGCCAGGCATTGCTCGTCTTCACCGGTGTTCCGTTCGCGCTGACCGGCGGGGTGATGGCCCTGTTCGTGCGCGACATGCCCTTCTCCATTTCGGCGGGAGTCGGGTTCATCGCGTTGTCGGGTGTGGCTGTGCTCAACGGCCTGGTCATGGTCACGTTCGTGAACCAGTTGCGCCGCGAAGGGATTCCTCTGAATGCGGCCGTCGTCCAGGGTGCAATCACGCGGTTGAGGCCCGTGCTGATGACGGGACTGGTCGCCGCCCTGGGTTTCGTGCCCATGGCCGTCGCAGCCGGCACAGGCGCCGAGGTTCAGCGACCTCTGGCAACCGTGGTGATCGGAGGGGTGATCAGCAGCACCCTGCTGACATTGGTTGTCCTGCCGGCGTTGTACGCCTGGGTCGAAGGTTGGAATGAACGACGGGCAACGGCCAGCGGCAGCGGGCAGGAGAGTTAGCCATGCACAACGTAGAGAAGAACAGGGGGTCTGTGGCAGACACCTTGTCCGGAACCAAGGCATGAGCACGTGGTTAAGACCGGATGGATCGTGTGAACTCAAATGATGTCGGGGGGGGTGATGGGTCAGAGAGAGATGCCGCCGACGATGACCTGTCAGCGACCAGGGAGGATCAGAAAGATGAGTCCAATGAAAGCTGTTCTGTTGTTGTCATTCATGACCGGGTGTCTGACCTTGGCTTCTTGCGCCGCAACCCAGCCGAGGGCGCAGGCAGCGCATGAGCCAACGAGCATCCGTGAGATCACCATTGTGTACCACCAGGTGACGGAGCAGCACCGCCGACAATTCCGAAGGACAGTCCGCGACCATCAGATGCGAGAAATGCGCGTGTTGGCGGACAAGGCCGACGCACTCCTTGCCGCAACGGCCGATTGGGACGACGATGCCCGCCTGACAGGAGCGAACGTGGCCGCCGACAACGCATCTCGCGAAAAGGTACGGTCGTTTCGTTCGGCGCTAGAGGGCCTGAGGGATACGGCCCGCCGCGGGGACATCAACGCTCTGCGCCATGACTACGCTGCGGTCATGGCCTCATATTTAGAAATCGTGTCGCTTGCCCAGGCAACGGACTGAGGGGGCGATCGCCTCTCGACCCGCGCCATCCGGCGACACGCCATGACGCCAACCCACGGCGCCCGGCCCGGCTCGCCCGCCCGGCAGACCGCCTCGCCGGCCAACTGGCCGGTGCGGCCCACGGCGATTAAGATACCCTGCAATCCGCACCGCGACGGTCCGCGGGTTCTGTGTTGTTCCGTCGCAAGACCTGCTGTCGGGCCGCCGAGACGCCACAGCGGTTTGGCCCGGCAGTGTTGTTGTTTGCGTGTATGAGAATCGCCATCGCACAGATCAACCCGGTTGTCGGCGACATCGTCGGCAACACTCGCATGATTATCGACCGGATCTCACAAGCCCGGCAGGCCGGTGCCTCGCTGGCCGTGTTTCCGGAGCTGGCCATCGTGGGCTATCCGCCGCGAGACTTGCTGCTCAAGCCGCGATTCGTTCAGGCCAATGTCGAGGCCGCCCGTCAGATCGCCGAGCGCTGTGTGGGCATTTCGGCAATCATCGGATTCGTCGAGCACAACAGGGACCCCGATGGCCGACGGCTTCGCAACTCCG
>CAZTQK010000529.1:0-3691 GCA_964615635.1 uncultured Planctomycetales bacterium | reverse complement strand
GAAAGTGGGCACACGACTCAGTAGGGCGTTTCGTGTTCCGACCAGATAGCAGTTGTCGCCCGGGATGGGGGAAATGCGGCACCCTCGAAGCTGTGCAATGCGAAGGGCCGTCTTCCACGGCTGGGCGGTCTCGTTGTGCAGCGTCGGGGCGATGCGGACGCGGCCGGCGTCCTCAACAGACACGGACAAGGAAAGCTTGTGTTCCGACGGGGGCAGTGACCAACTGAACTCCAGACGAGCCCCACTGGCCATGTCACCGGCGTTACCGGTCTCGAATCGCATGGACAATGCCTGGCCATCCTCGCCGAGGACCTCAACGAACGCTGCGGGGGATTTGACGTTGAGGATTTCCCGATCGAATGGCACGAGTCCGATTTGCTCCAGGCGCAGACCGGTCTCTACTTCGGCCGCCAAACGCAACCACGCGTTATTGACGGTGAAGCGGTTCCCGGTGCGATTCCATTGTGTCGGCGAGGCTACCGGCGGCGGAACCTGACGCGGTCGGCGTGGCGCGGATTTCGGACGCGCCTGGGGATACGATGGCGATGAGGAAGAATTGACGCTCGCTGCAAGCAGGAAGACTTGGCCGTAGTTCATCCCGTCAACAACACTGAAACGAACGAGGTTCTTATCGGGATCCATCAGCACGATGTAAGCATCCGGCGAGCGATCGACGGCCCACGTCTTGCGGCGAACCGACCAGGGAAGATGAATGCTGGTGCTTCCGTCCTCATACTCCAGCCGGACGGCGAGCTGATGGGGCGAGGTGATCGTGGTGCGAGGCTTGACCGACGCCTGCCCGTACCACGCGATGCCGCTACCGAACATGCGGCTACCCAGCAGCAAAGCCAGCTCGCACCCTTTCCATTGCCCGCTGACATCCAGGCTTTCCCTCTCCATAACCCCGCTGCACATCGCCGCCCGGTCTGCATCACCCAGCCGAAACGGGGTGCCCCCTCGCTCGATGTCCTTGCCGGCCGGCCAGTCGGCCAGAGTCTCCAGAGCCGAGGTCAGCCATGCTGCGGAGATCACATCGCGTTGCGGCAATTGAACGGGCTGCCAGACACCTCGTTGCGAAGGGCGGCCGGTTGAAAAGTCATCTTGCGGGAGCAGAATCGCTGTAGAGGTCGGTCGAGTGGCTTGCGGCGATGGCAGACGCGGATCCGATGCCCAGAATGCTAACCGGCGCAGGCTGACCTGGGAAGGATTGTCTCCAGAGGTGATCCGCAAGCTGAGCCGGGCCACCCGGTCCGATGGGAAGAGGGTCCGCAGGTCGAAAACGGCATGGTCTCGATCGCGGGGCAACGGTCCGATGAGGGCCTCATGGTCGCCGGCGAGCGGGTTCTCAGGGTTCAGAGCACCAGGCGTCACGGGACCCGTGGAGTCATCGGACAGCAGGAGCGAGACCTGTGTCCCCGATCCGCTTTCGCGGATGCTGTATCGGATCTCGAGAAACGGAAACGCGTTCACCCATATCGGATTGGTGGTCCGTGTCCAAGCCGTTGCTCGATTCGAAGAAGCCACGCTGACGACAGCGCCATGCGAACCGAAAGCGATTGCAGTACCATTCCCGTGATCCGGCGCATCGCTGTTCTCACGAAACCAGCCGCCGTCGGTTCGGAAATCGTCGTGCCACCCGATTTCCACGCACTGTCGCTCGCGAGAATCATCGTTGGCCGACAGCGATGCCGCATGAGCCGCAGCCAGGACCAGATAGACCAATCCAGCCGAACAGATCTTAAATCGCATAGGTGACTCCCAGGCAGACCGGTCCGGTTTCGCCACCGGCCGGTGTTCGGTCATGCAATGCCGGCGCTCACTTGTCCAGCGGCCGGAAGTTGACGTCCATTATCTCTAATCGCTGCACATGCTGTCGCAGCCGAGCCAGGAATGAATCGAAGCCCCGTTGCTCCTTGGCGGACCATGCAACCTCGGCCAGTGCCGCCGCGCGAGGATAGGCCATGTATTCCAGATGCCTCGGGTTGGGAATGTACTCTGACCAGAGTTGGGCTTGCGTTCCGAGCACATGCCGGGTCTCTTCCTCGCTCAGAGCGGCCGGGATGGGCTCGTAGGAGTAGACCTTCTCGATCGGCAGGTCCCCGCCGATCGCCAGCGGCTCTTTCTCCTTCGGTCCCTGGTAGTAGTCGAAGTAGGTGTTGGATGTCGGTGCCATCACGACATCGTGCCCCGACTTGGCCGCGGTGATTCCGCCCTTTTCGCCGCGCCACGACATGACCACGGCTCCGGGCGCCAGACCGCCCTCCAGAATCTCATCCCAGCCGACCAGCCGGCGTCCCTGCTTCGTGAGGAAGGTGTCCATCTGCTTGACGAACCAACTCTGCATCTCGGCCTCGTCTTTCAAGCCCAGTTCCTTGATGCGGGCTTGCACAACGGGACTGGCCTTCCACTGGTCCTTGACCGCTTCGTCTCCGCCGATGTGAATGTAGGGGCTGGGGAACAGCTGCAGCACTTCGGCGAGCACATCCTGCATGAAAACGACCGTTTGTTCCGTAGGGCAGAAGATGTCGGGGCATACGCCCCAGACCGTCCATGGCTTGAGCGGCGTGTCGGGATTGCATCCAAGCTGCGGGTACGCGGAAATGGCCGCCCGCGCGTGGCCGGGCATCTCGATCTCGGGAACGACGTTGATGTGCCGGTCAGCCGCGTAACGGACGATCTCGCGGATGTCGTCCTGGGTATAGAACCCGCCGTGTCTGCGGCCGTCAAACTGCCAAGGTTTCGTGCGGGCATGGCCGACAAGGGTTTCGTCCCGCCATGCCCCGATCTCCGTGAGCTTGGGATACTTCTTGATCTCGATTCGCCAGCCCTGGTCGTCGGTCAGGTGAAGCTGCAGGCTGTTGAACTTGTGCAGGGCCATGGTATCGATGAACTTGAGGAGAGATGACTTCGGAACGAAGTGGCGAGCGGTGTCGACCAGAAGACCGCGCCATTTGAATCGGGGTTGATCCTCAATCCGAACGCAAGGGGCCTCCCACCGCACCCCCTCGACTCGCGCCAGGCGAAAGACTGCGGGCGGCAGCAACTGCCGCAGCGTCTGAATGCCGTAGAACAGGCCGGGAAGAGCCTTGGCGCCGATCAGGATACCGTCGGGAGCCACGCTGAGCGAATACCCTTCGTCGCTCGGGTCACCGAAGGCATCGTTGGTTTTCAGGGTGATGGCCCCGCCTTGCGACTGGTTGTTCTCGACGAGCTTCAAGCGAAAACCCATTGCCGGGGCAAGGCAGTCCTGCAGCTTCCTCGCTTCAGCCATGCTCGCGGCGTCGGCGACAATCGTAGTGTTCTCGTCAATGACGAACGCGCCGTCTGCACGCTCCACTCTGGCGGGTTGGGGAATAATCGGCAAGGCGGAGCCTCGAGCGGCGAGCCCGACTTGCCCGGCGACGATGCTTGCACTCACCATGATCAGCGACAGCGTTGACTTGGACATGTGAACCTCCTGTGGTATTCAGAACGCCAGGACAGATCCAGCCATGATAACCACCGCCGTCAAGGCTTCCAGCACGTCGGAAACTCGGGGGCAGATCGGGATGCGCGACAGTTTAGGCGGCTCTTTCAGAACCCCAAGCGTCAGCGAGGGGCCGGGCCGCAAAGCGGTCGACACCACACGGAGGCCGTTCCCTTACGGTCGCGGTTCTGAAAAAGCCATAGCGTCTCCCCGCCTAAACTGTCA
>CAZTQK010000528.1:0-3704 GCA_964615635.1 uncultured Planctomycetales bacterium | reverse complement strand
TGTTCGGGGAACCGAGTTCTGAAGACCTCGGGCTCGATCTTGTGGTCGCTCCGCAGGTGCGGAATCAGGGTCATGGCCACGCTCTGGGCGCAGAGCGGGCAGGATAGGTGGTCGGACATAGGAACTCCTTTTCTGTAAATGGGTTATGTGTTTGGTTTGATTGAACAGGCGAAACGGTCAGCGGGAAGGCTGGCGTGGTTGAAGTGGCGGCAGGCCCAGCTTGGCTCTCGCCTCCTGGCACTGCTCGTCGCCGGCCTCGAATCCTACACAGGTGTTCGGCCGGGTGGTGTAGATCGCGCAGCGGCCTTCGGCCGACAGGAAGCGGCACGGGAGACCGGAAGCCAGCAGGACGCAACTCCACTCATCGTCCAGATCATCCAGGGCCCGCTTGCGGCCAGTCACATCGGCGTCGAGGATGCGCGGCTCACGGAGGGCATCCAGGTAATACGCCTCGACAATCAATGTGCCCCGGCAGCAGGCACCGCAGAGATCGCACTCATACGCAGGTGTATTCATCGCATGTCTCCGTTGTCATCCTCGTTCGGAAAAGCCCACCAGCCGTCGGCAACAGCGTCATCCTGCAGGGCATCCAGCAGATGGATGATGCCCGACAGCGCCTCATACTCCCTCGACTCTTCGGGCAGTCTTGCCCGCATGGTGACCAGAATTTGTTTCTGCTCATGCAGTAGATCCCAATCGACTCGATTCAGTGAATTGAACATGGTTATCAATCCTCCTTTCTGCGCATGCCTCGACTGGCGAGGATGCGCTTTCGATTTGTTTTTCATGGATACGTTATGATGATCTGTCAGCCGTTGTGGCTGTTCTGCTTGGGGCGAAGGTAGGCGGTTTCGATGTAGCCGTACTCAGCGCCTTCGGGCATGTTGAACAGCCGGACGAATGCGAAGCTGCGGCTATTGCCGGCGGCCTCAACGGAGTGGGCTTCGCCTGCGATCTTGCCGTCCACGACCACCCAGTGGGTGAACTGCGGATCGGAAACGATGCCTTGCCCAGGGGCAATGGCAACGACGCCGGCTGCCTGGGATAGCTCGGCCAGGAAGCCGGCCATCTTCCGAGCCTGCTCTTCGCGGGAGATCGGATCCGACTCGCACGCTGGTATCGGTCTGCCGATGACCTTCACTTGGTCCTGGTCGAGTTCGATGACGACGCGGCCGTTGTCTTCTGAGTACCACTCCACGTAGCACGAGCCGGCCACAAAGTCAGCGGGCGGCAATCCGGCCGTGATATCGCCAACCTCGCCAATCTGCCTACATGAGAAGCTGGCCATGTACCGGCTCGCCTCCGGGTCACCGACCTGGCCGTCACCGGTCAGGTGAATCTTCGCGCCGCGGATATCGCGGTGGAAGTTGCCTTGAAGGTCGAAGATGACCTTCTCGGTCATTCCGGCGAACCGCATCCAGCCCGAGACCCTGCCGGGTGTGGTGTTATCCAGCTCGCCTTCCAATAGACATTCTGTTGGTCTCCATGCCATGGTTGTTCCTCCGATTATGTGCCTTTGAGGGCACGCCTCAAGCCCGGGGCGTGCCCTCGAACTCTGAAAACGAAAACGCCGGCCGCCGAGCCCCGCACTCGCGTGCGGTCTGTCAGCTCGACGCCGGCCAGTACGAATACTCAACGGGGTGTGATGCCTCAGCGGGGCGGATGAAGCTTTCGCTTCTTGCCGCTCTTGAGCTGGATGACCATCCGGCCGTCCGGTGTCAGGGTGATCTGGCGCCAATTGTCGAGGCTGCCGACAGTCTCGAAGATGCGGCGGCGAAGGTTTTCATCCGGGCCTACCAGCCGGTCCCAGAAGTGGTCGAGCTGCTCGGAGAACTGGTACTCCTGCGTCTCCCAGGTGTCTCCGTCGTCGGAGTAGCCGCCGAGATGGTAGAGGATGTCGCTTGTGTTCAGTCTGTCGCGGGCCTCGGGTGTGACCAGTAGCTCTTCGTCCATCCACCGATGCTTCTGCTTGCCTGTAACAGGCCGCACGGCCATGCACACCGGCGAGGTCCATTTGCGGCCGTCGCTGGTATGGACGGTGATGACCAGTTCATCCACGCACACCAGCCGGCCCGACCAGATCGCGTCCTCCAGCAGCACCTTGCCGACCTTGAGCCGGACCTTGCCGGCTGTGGGCAGCTTGGCCCACGAGTAGCCGTCGTATTGGCTGCCGATGTCCACAGGCACGAAGGGTTCGTCGAATTTGCCGAGTGCGCCCAGCAGGTGCACATTGGCCTCGTCGGTCTCGCGGCCCTTAACGTTGGGGTCCAGGCGATAGCACTTGGCCAGCGGGAAGCCCTTGGGCATGGGAACCTCGATGGGCTCTGGAGTGTCTCCGCAAAGCAGACCCGCGCGGTAGACAGGCGTGGCCTCCGGCAAAGCGACACCCAGTTCCTGCGCCCGAAGGTATTCCTTGTATGGCAGCCGGTGATGGCCGCGTTTCTGGAGATAGCCGTAGGCCTCCAGCTCCATGGCCGATTTGAGTTGCGCGAACGCCTCGTTCTCCACGAGCTGCGTTCGCGCTGGCAGCATCAGCCGGATACCCGTCGGCTCGCCGGTCATGTCGATCAGGAAATGCAGGTTGTGCTCGCTGACCGGACAATGGTGGAAGCCAACGACCTGACCGTGGAAATTGACCAAAGCATTGTTCCTGTAACGGTCGGAATTGCAGGAATGGTGCCACGGGTTCAGGTCGGCATACTCCCGGACCTCGATGCGGCAGCCGAGCTCAGGGTGGGCAGCAGCCTGATCAGAGATGAACGGCTCGCGGGGACACAAGGTGCCATCCAGGGTGACGGCCATGCCGCAGAACACGGCATTCCTGTCCACCTCAGCGGATGTCCAGGGCTCATCCTGAAACGCGAGAACCGTGCCTTCGCAGGGCTCGGGATCGGTGATAACCTTGACCGGGTCGCCGGTCCAGCCGTTTTCGTGGATGACCGCGATGCGTCCTCGGCTCCTAATCGTCACCTCTCGCGGCGCCAGGCAGAAGAGCCCGACACCCGCGGGGTCCTCACTGAGTTCGAGCGAGTCCTCCCATCCCGAGCTGCCCAGATCGAGCAGCTTGGCGAAGTCCTCGATACCACCGCCGTTGTCTCGGACGGTGACCCAGCCGTCTGCGTTGGTGATCTCGACTTGCGTGGCCCCGGCTCTGCGGGCGTTCTGCAGGATCTCGATGATCCGGCCCTGCAGGGTGCCGGTAAACAGCCGGCTGGCCTTGGTCAACAATCTCGGGTTGACCGTTGCTTGTATGGTTTGCATTGTGTGTTCCTCCTGATGGTTGCCATGGCGGCACCATGTCGCGAGTCCATGGTGCCGCCCGGGTTGTGCCGCTGCCGGGGTCTGCGCGCGCAGAATCTCCCCGGTTACGGCAGGATTGGGTTGAAACGGTGTTCAGTGGGAGTGGGGCGAGCGGGCGGGTTTATGGAGAGTGATGGGTGCGGGCGTGTCTGCTGCCTCATGATCGAGGAAGCGAAGGAAGCCGTCTTCGTATTCGATCGGACGGCCGAGCCAGTCGGGGCCCTCCATGGCGATAATGCCGGCGAGACAGCAGTTGTCCAGAATGAACGTGCCCGGTTCCGGGCCCATGACGCTCACCACGTAGTGGGTGCCGTAGCGTTCCATGGCAGCGACGATGCCTTTGAAGTGGTTCATGAGAAGTCTCCTGGCCGCGTTGCCTTGTACGGCCGTCCGACGCGGCGCGG
>CAZTQK010000527.1:0-3714 GCA_964615635.1 uncultured Planctomycetales bacterium | reverse complement strand
GGCGAACCGCATTTGGGCAAAAAGAGCCAGACCCCAGCACGCTAAACACGTACGAGAGTTCTTTCTCGGCCCTTGCCGGGGCGGGGGGGTCCGTGACACTTTAGGCGGGGAGGTGCCGCGGCTTTCTCAGAACCGCGACCGTGAGGGAGCGGCCCCATTGTGATCTGGCCGCTTTCCCGTTTGGCCCCTCGCTTACGCTCGGGGTTCTGAAAGAGCCGCCTGAACTGTTGCGGACCCTGGACGGGATTCCCATCCCGCGATGAGACGAGCGAAGGGATTTGCCTGAGATGGGGTGCGAGAAGGATTCTCGCACGAGCGAGGTACCCTTGAGCCGACGTGCAGGAGGAGACGTGGATCACGAAAACACGAAAGAATGAAAGCACGAAGAGAGGCCGGGCCGGCGGGAGTTTGTTTCGTGTTTTCGTCCTTTTGGGGTTTGGTGATTCATCTCCGGCGGTCCGGGTGAGGGCATCGATTGACAATCCATGATTGTGGGAGGAGAATGACACCATGCACTGGTTCCGGTGGGCGGCGGTGCCTCGAAGACGGTGAAAGACCATGATCCGAAGAACCGTCATCGTTGTCCTCTTGTGCCTGACCTTGTGTGTCACAGGCGTCTGGCTGGCCAGCTACGGCCACGTCTTGCAGTACTCGTTCACTGCCTTCGGTAGATCAACCACCCTGCTTCACGCGTCGGATGGGCTCTTCAGGCTATTGCAGGTGACGGCTGACGAGGCCATGTACTTCGATGACTTCGACGACACACAGGGAAACCCACTGAGAGACGCCGTGCGTGTGCGGCGAAGGCGGGACGGACAGACTTGCTTGGTCTTGTCCACTCCTGATCGAAAGGACTTGGCAGCCGTAGGCCGTGGCCAGTTCGGCTACCGTTCGTCCATGCACTTGGTTCCTGCCGGCCCGGTCATTCGCACGACCACGTTGCCCAGTCGTGTCCTTCCCATCGGCGCAACTGGCGTTCTCCCCCCAAGGCCAACGCAGACACGAATGCAACTGCAGTCTCTGCGCATGCCTGCCTGGCTGCCGGCCCTGGTCTTGGTTGTATATCCGGCGGCCGCGATCGGCCTGAGGGTGTATCGCCGCCATACGCAGAAATGGAAACCGTGCTGTCGCCGATGCGGCTACAACCTCACCGGCAACGTCAGCGGCGTGTGTCCGGAGTGCGGGAAGGCGATCTCGGATACGAGCTGAAGTCCGCGCTCTGGATGATCGCAGAGAAGATGGATGATGATTGAACCGCCAAGGCGCCAAGAAGCCAAGAAGAAAGAAGAGGGTAAAGCTGCCAGTCGTCAATCCACACCACGTAGGGCGGGTCAGAGCGAATCGCCGACCTGTCTTTCTGGTTCACGATCGGGAATGAATTCCGCTGGGCCGAGAATCCTTTCTCGGCCCTTGCCGGAGCGGGATTCCCATCCCGCGATGAGATGGGCGAAGGGATTCGCCTGAGATCGGGTGCGAGAAGGGATTCTCGCACCAGCGAAACACTGAAAACTGACCACTTGTCCCTTTCACGCTTTCTTCTTGGCGTCTTGGCGACTTGGCGGTTTACATCCCCCTTTCCGCCGTGTTAGACTCTGCCCCGCGAGCAATGCAGTCGGGTAGTCCTTGGCTCACAATCGCGAAAGGAACGCATATGACACGGCGATACGTATGGATGTGGCTGCTCATCAGCGCAGCTCTCGTCAGCGCGGCTCATGCTGAACCAATCACCACCGGCTCATTGCTACAGGAGATGATCGACCTTCGCGGGCTAGCTGATTTCCCAGATCCGGCCTATAAGACCGTCCAGTTCTCCTCATATGATCACCGCAGCACGCTGCCGGGCGGGCCTGAGTGGTTCGCCAACTCCGATGGCTTTGGCCGTGAGCCGGTGCCCAACTTCGAGAAGGTCATTCGTGAACCGGCCGACGGCAAACCGGGCGAGTACCTGATCTGCGACGTGAAGGGCCCGGGGGCCATCGTCCGCACCTGGACGGCCGCGATTCGGGGCAACATCCGCCTGTTCCTCGACGATATGGACAAGCCGCTCTTCGACGGTCCGGCCGAGGAGTTTCTGTATCGACCGTACGAGCCGTTCAGCAAGGAAGCCGGCATCGAGTCGGATTTCTATCGCAACAGCTTTCAGCAGAACCGGGCCGGCTACGCGCCGATGCCTTTTGCCAAACAATGCCGGATCGTCTGGGTCGGCAACGTGGAGGAGATCCACTTCTACCAGATTCAGATTCGCCTGTACGAACCGACGGCCAATGTGGTGACCTTCAGTCCGCAGGATATGAAGGAGTACGCCAACGAGATCCGCGAGATCGGCAAGGTGCTGGCGACCCCGGCGGCCAACTGGAAATACTCCTCGACCGCCGCCCCGATCGAGATCAAGACCGATCTGGCGCCCGGCGAGGTGAAAGAGGTCCTCAAGCTGAAAGGTCCCAAGGCCGTCGAGCGACTGACGCTGAAGCTGGACGCCAAGGATGTCGACCGCGCTCTGCGGCAGACGGTCATGCATGTCATCTGCGATGACTACCCCTGGGGACAGGTCCAATCACCGGTGGGCGACTTCTTCGGGGCCGCGCCGGGAATCAACCCGTACGATTCCGTTCCTTTCACTGTTGAGGCCGACGGCACCATGACCAGCCGATTCGTGATGCCCTTTGCCAAATCAATGCGGATCGTTTTTCAGAACCTCGGACGGCAGGCGGTCTCGGTCAACGGCTCGGTGCTGCCGATGGATTACCAGTGGAATGACAAGACCTCGATGCACTTCCGCGCCCGCTGGCGGGTCGATCACGATCTGGTCGGGGCCGGTGATGCGGTGCAGGACCTGCCGTTCCTGGTCGCTCGCGGCGGCGGTGTGTACGTGGGGACGACATCTCTGCTGCTCAACCCGACTGCGATCCCGACACCGGGCGGCGGTTGGTGGGGCGAAGGAGATGAGAAGATCTTCGTTGACGACGACGTCCGGCCTTCGACGTTCGGCACCGGTTCTGAAGACTACTACAATTACGCGTGGTCTTCTCCCGACATATTCTTCCACGCTTACTGCGGGCAGCCTCGCAATGATGGCCCGGGCACGCGCGGGTTCGTGACCAACAACCGTTGGCACGTCATCGACGCGTTGCCGTTCAAGAACAGCGTTGCGTTTTACATGGAGCTGTTCCACCATGAACGGACTCCGGGTATGTCCTATGCCCGAGTCGGCTATCACTACGCCCGGCCGGGGCTGATCGACGATCACGTGCCGATCACCGGTGAAGATGTCCGGCCGGTCGACCTGCCGCCCAACTGGCAGCCTGCATCACGCGGCGGCGCGAACAACTCGGTGTACCATCAGGCTGAGTCGCTGGTACAGTCACCCGAAGCTAAGCTTGTGGACGGCAATCTGTATGCCGGCGGGAAGGTGCTGCGGTGGGAACCGGCGAGCAAGGGCGATGAGCTCGTGTTGACCATCCCGATCGCCGAGGCAGGTCGCTACGCCCTGCACCTGGCCGTGGCACTCAACGGGGAGTCGGGGGTGATCTCCGTTCGCATGGGCGACAAGTCGATCATGGGCGGCGAGAAAGGCGTGATCGATCTGTGTGCCCCGGGCCGGCAGATGCTGCGGGAGCTCGCGACGGGGGCGATGGACCTGCCCAAGGGCGATGTCAGCTAGACCGGTCGTTGCGAGGGAACAGCGGGGAGATGGTCCGGAAGCGCCGTCTGCCT